>NZ_JABWRE020000001.1:4958076-5267643 GCF_014268815.2 Pseudomonas urmiensis | reverse complement strand
ATTTTGGCCAAGAATGCGCTAGCTGAGTAACGCTCGGGATAGGGCGAGGGCTCTGCCCTCGCTCGCGGGCAAGCCCGCTCCCACAGGTACAGCAGAACCAGTGGGGAGGGCTCGCCCGCAAAGAAGTCGTTCTCGCTACACCTTCAGCGATAAGCCTCAACGGGTACACACGCACAGAACAGGTTTCGGTCGCCATATACGTTGTCGACCCTATTCACCGCTGGCCAATACTTGTGCTGGCGCACATGCGCACTCGGCGCAATACCTTGCTCCAGGCTATACGGCCGATTCCAACCACCCAACACATCGGCCAAGGTATGCGGCGCATGCTTGAGCGGGTTGTCCTCCGCCGGCCAGTTTCCTTCCTGCACTTGGGCAATCTCCGCACGAATCGCCAGCATCGCCTCGATAAAGCGATCCAGCTCAGCCTTTGACTCACTTTCGGTCGGCTCGACCATCAACGTCCCTGGCACCGGGAACGACATGGTCGGCGCATGGAAGCCATAGTCCATCAGGCGCTTGGCGACATCCTCTTCGCTGATGCCGGTCTGCGCCTTGAGTGGCCGCAGATCGAGAATGCATTCGTGCGCCACGCGCTGATTGCGCCCACGGTAGAGCACCGGGAAGGCGCCACTGAGCTGGCTGGCCAGGTAGTTGGCGGACAGGATCGCCACCTCGCTGGCATCGGCCAGTTGTCGCCCCATCATGGCGATGTACATCCAGCTGATCGGCAAGATGCTCGCACTGCCCCAGGGCGCGGCACTGACTGCGCTGTTGTTAGGGTCCAGCCCAGGCACCGGGACTACCGGGTGGCTGGCGACAAACGGCGTGAGATGAGCGCGCACGCCTATCGGGCCCATGCCTGGGCCACCACCACCGTGGGGGATGCAGAAGGTCTTGTGCAGGTTCATGTGCGAGACATCGGCGCCAATATCCGCTGGCCGCGCCAGGCCGACCTGGGCGTTGAGATTGGCGCCGTCCATGTACACCTGGCCGCCATGTTGATGGATGACCTCGCAGATCTCGCGAATGCCCTCCTCATACACGCCATGGGTCGAGGGATAGGTGACCATCAGGCAGGAAAGCCGTTCGCCGGCCGCCTGTGCCTTGGCCTTGAGATCGGCAAGGTCGATGTTGCCCTGTTCATCACAGTCAACGATCACCACCTCCATGCCAGCCATCTGCGCCGAAGCCGGATTGGTGCCATGCGCCGAAGACGGGATCAGGCAGAGCGTACGCAGCGGCTGCTTGCGGCTGCGATGATAGCGGGTGATCGCCATCAGCCCGGCATATTCGCCCTGGGCGCCTGAGTTGGGCTGCATGCAGATCGCATCGAAGCCGGTAATGGCGCACAACCAGCTTTCCAGCTCGTCGATCATCGCCTTGTAGCCCACCGCCTGGGCCGCGGGGGCGAACGGGTGCAGGTTGGCAAATTCTGGCCAGGTGATCGGGATCATTTCGCTGGTGGCGTTGAGCTTCATGGTGCAGGAGCCAAGCGGAATCATCGACTGGTTGAGCGCCAGGTCTTTGTTCTCCAACTGCTTGAGGTAGCGCAACATCTCGGTTTCGCTGTGATGCAGGTTGAATACCGGGTGGGCGAGGAACGGCGTGCGCCGCACCAGGGCGCCTGGGATGCCCTCGGGGTGGGCTTGCTGATCCAGCGTGGCGATATCCAGACCATGGTCAACACCGAGGAACACGTCGAACAGGCGCAGCACTGTCGCCTCGTCGCAGGTTTCATCCAGGCTCACGCCCAAGTGCCCCCGGCCGAGAATACGCAGGTTGATCTGCGCCGCTTCAGCGCTCTCGATGACCGCTGCCTGAGTGCCACCGACATCGAGCGTGAGGGTGTCGAAGAAGTGCTGATTGAGCCTTTTGATGCCTTTGGCTTCCAGGCCTGCGGCAAGAATGAAGGTCAGCCGGTGCACGCGTTGGGCGATGCGCAGCAAGCCTTCGGGGCCGTGATAGACCGCGTAGAAGCCGGCGATATTGGCCAACAGCACCTGGGCTGTGCAGATGTTGGAATTGGCCTTCTCGCGGCGAATATGCTGCTCACGGGTTTGCAGGGCCATGCGCAGCGCGGTGTTGCCCCGAGCATCGCGCGAGACGCCGATGATGCGCCCGGGCATGGCCCGTTTGAAGTCGTCGCGGCAGGCAAAATACGCGGCATGCGGACCGCCGTAGCCCATCGGTACGCCGAAGCGCTGGGTCGAACCGAGCACCACGTCTGCGCCCAGTTCGCCGGGCGGCGCGAGCACGACCAGGCTGAGGATGTCGGCGGCAACGCAGGCCAGCGCCTGCTGCTTATGCAATTGCTCGATCAGCGGGCGCAGGTCGCGCACTTCGCCGTGGGTATCGGGGTACTGCAAGAGCGCACCAAACACCTGATGCTTGGCCAAGTTATCCACAGAATCGACGATCAGCTCGAAGCCAAAGCCTTCGGCGCGGGTCTTGAGCACCGACAGGGTCTGCGGGTGACAGTGCTGGTCGGCAAAGAACGCATTGCTTTTGCTCTTCGCCACGCGTTTGGCCAAGGCCATGGCTTCGGCCGCGGCGGTGGCTTCATCGAGCAGCGAGGCGTTGGCCAGGGCGAGGCCGGTGAGGTCGATGACCATCTGCTGGAAATTCAGCAAGGCCTCCAGGCGCCCCTGGGCGATCTCTGGCTGATACGGCGTATAGGCGGTGTACCAACCTGGATTTTCCAGCACGTTGCGCAGGATCACGGTCGGCGTGAGGGTGCCGTGATAGCCCATGCCGATCAGGCTGGTCCACAGTTGGTTCTGGGCGGCGTGTGCAGCGAGCTTGGCCAGGGCGGCCTGCTCATCGAGGGCTGCGGGCAAATCGAGGGGGCGGTTCAGGCGGATGCCAGGAGGAACGGTCTGCTCGATCAGTTCGCTGCGGCTGGCGACGCCCAAGGCGTCGAGCATGGCTTTCTGCTCCGAGGCATCAGGCCCCAGGTGACGACGCAGAAACGGGTTGAGCTCTTGCAGTTGACTCAGGGATGGCGACTGGGACATGGCGACCTCTTCCTCGACCAGAAACCCATGCAGGAGCGGCGGTTGGCCGCTGCGGCTTGTCGTGCGACCAGGCCTGCCCTGCCATCAGCGCTGGATGGCAAGGGCCTTGCCCTTGATCGCGGGACAAGCCCGCTCCTACAGAGAGACTTACAAGTCTAGGAAGGGATCGTCGATGTTGCGGGAAAACTTACTCGCCGATGGCGGCAGCGTAGCCAGCAGCGTCCAGCAGTTTGTCCAGCTCGGCAGGGTTGGCCGGCTTGAGCTTGAAGATCCAGGCAGCGTACGGATCGTTGTTCAGCTCTTCAGGGCTGTCACCCAGGGCCTCGTTGACGGCGATCACTTCGCCACCGACCGGCGCGTAGATATCGGAAGCGGCCTTGACCGACTCGACCACGCCAGCTGCATCGCCAGCGGCGAAGACCTTGCCAACTTCCGCCAGTTCGACGAACACCACGTCACCCAGGGCTTCCTGGGCGTGGTCGCTGATGCCCACGGTCACACTGCCATCGGCTTCCAGGCGAGCCCACTCGTGGCTTTCGGCAAAACGCAGGTCGGCGGGGATATTGCTCATGTCTTGTAATCCTCGATAGGGGTCAGCGGTCGGCCCGCCAGAAAAATGTTCAGATCAGAATCTTGCCGTGGCGCACGAAGGTCGGTTTGACCACCCGCACCGGGTACCACTTACCACGAATCTCGACCTCGGCCCGGTCGCCGGTAGCCATCGGTACACGCGCCAGGGCAATGGATTTGCTCAGCGTAGGAGAGAAACTACCACTGGTGATCTCTCCTTCGCCAATCCCGGCGACACGCACCACTTGATGCGCACGCAATACACCACGCTCTTCGAGCACCAGACCGACCAGCTTTTCCTGCACGCCGTGCTCGATTTCCTTGAGCAGGCCGGCACGCCCGATGAAGTCGCGCTCAGCGGGCTCCCAGGCGATGCACCAGCCGAGGTTGGAGGTTTGCGGGGTATGCTGCTCGTCGATGTCCTGGCCGTAAAGGTTCATCCCGGCTTCCAGGCGCAGGGTATCGCGGGCACCGAGGCCGCTGGGGGCGATGCCGGCTCCGACCAGGTCGTTGAAGAACGCCGGGGCTTGCTCACCGGGCAGGATGATCTCCAGGCCATCTTCACCGGTATAGCCGGTGCGGGCGACGAACCAATCGCCTTCGATCACCCCTTCGAACGGCTTCAGCTCGCGAATTACCGCTGCACGTGGGGCACTGACCAGTTCGGCAACCTTGTCGCGGGCGCGGGGGCCCTGGATGGCCAGGATCGCCAACTCAGCACGTTCTTCGAAACCGACTTCGTACCCTGCGCTATGCGCGTGCAGCCAGGCCAGCACTTTGTCGCGGGTGGCCGCGTTGACCACCAGGCGATAGCCATCTTCAGTGCGATAGACGATCAGATCGTCGACCACCCCGCCGTCATGGTTGAGCAGGGTGCTGTAGAGCGCCTTGCCGATACCCTCAAGACGGGCCACATCATTGGCCAGCAGGTGCTGCAACCAGGCCGTGGCGGCGTTGCCGTAGACATCGATCACGGTCATGTGCGAGACGTCGAACACCCCGCAGTCACTGCGCACCTGATGGTGCTCCTCGACTTGCGAGCCATAGTGCAGGGGCATGTCCCAACCGCCGAAATCGACCATTTTGGCGCCTAGCGCCAGATGCAGGTCGTACAGAGGCGTGCGCTGTCCCATGGGTTTCTCCTTCCGGGCGTGGCGAAGCAGCGGCGGTCGGCAACGTTTAATCGTCACCTTTTTTTGTAGGACCCGCCGCAGCGAATGCCGCGCATTGTAGCCGCAAGGGCGCGGACTGGCATCCTCAGTGAGTGTGACCCGGGCGCCGAGCTGAACGGCGAATCAGCCCGATGACCGGCAGCAAGCCGACCATCACCAAGGTCAAGGCCGGCAGCGAAGCGCGTGCCCATTCACCTTCACTGGTCATCTCGAACACCCGTACCGCAAGGGTGTCCCAGCCGAACGGACGCATCAGCAACGTCGCCGGCATCTCTTTGAGGACATCGACGAACACCAGCAAAGCGGCGCTCAGGGCACCAGGCACCAATAGCGGCAGATATACCTTGAAAAACAATCTTGGCCCGCCCACCCCAAGACTGCGCGATGCCTCCGGCAGGGACGGACGGATGCGCTCCAGCGTGCTTTCCAGTGGGCCATGGGCCACGGCGATGAAGCGCACCAGATAGGCCATCAACAAGGCGGCCAGGCTGCCCAGCAGCAAGGGTTTGCCGGCGCCGCCAAGCCACTTGGACAGGGGCACCACCAACTGATTGTCCAGGTAACTGAACGCCAGCATGATCGAAACCGCCAGTACCGAGCCCGGCAAGGCGTAGCCAAGGTTGGCCAAGCCGACCCCGGCCCGGATAACCCCGGTCGGTGCCTGGCGGCGGGCGAAGGCCAACAGCAGCGCGACGCTAACGGTGATCAACGCCGCCATGGCGCCCAGGTAAAGGGTGTGCAGCACCAGGCCGACATAGCGCTCATCCAGATCATGCCGACCGCGTTGCCAGAACCACGCCAGCAGTTGCAGCAGCGGAATGACGAAGGCGCAGGCAAACACCAGCAGGCACCAACCACTGGCCGCCAGCGCCTTGAACCCACGCAAGTGATACAGCGCCTGCCCGCGTGGGCGCTCGTTGCCGGTGCGGCTCGCCCCACGAGCCCGGCGCTCGCCGTACAGCACCAGCATCACCACCAACAACAGCAGGCTGGCCAGTTGCGCTGCGCTGGAGAGGCTGAAGAAACCGTACCAGGTCTTGTAGATCGCAGTGGTGAAGGTATCGAAGTTGAACACCGCCACCGCGCCGAAATCTGCCAGCGTTTCCATCAGCGCCAGGGCAATGCCCGCCCCGATAGCCGGCCTGGCCATCGGCAGGGCCACCCGCCAGAAGGCTTGCAGCGGCGACATGCCTAACACCCGCGCGGCTTCCATCAGGCCCTTGCCCTGAGCAATGAAGGCGGTACGCGCCAGCAGGTAGACATAGGGGTAGAACACCAACACCAGGACGATGATCACGCCGCCGGTAGAGCGCACCCGTGGCAGGCGCATCGGCCCGAACACCTCGCGCAGCGCGCTCTGCACAGGCCCGGCGAAATCCAGCAGGCCAACGAAGACGAACGCCAGCACGTAGGCCGGGATTGCGAATGGCAGCATCAACGCCCAGTCTAGCCAGCGCCTGCCGGGAAACTCGCAGAGGCTGGTCAGCCAAGCCAGGCTCACACCAAGCACGGTTACCCCGAGGCCCACGCCCAGCACCAAAGTCAGGGTATTGCCCAGCAGACGGCTCATCTGCGTGTCGAGCAGGTGCGACCAGATCTGCAGGTCGATCGACTGCCACGAGAGCAGCAGGACGCTCAGGGGCAGCAGGACCAGGGCGGCGACCAGGGAAACCGGGAGGTACCAGCGACGTTGCGGGGCGTGGGACAAAGCTCAATCCTGAGTGAAAATGGCGAATGCATCGCGGGGCAAGCCCGCTCCCACGCCAGCCGCGTATGCACGGTGTGCGTGGGAGCGGGCTTGCCCCGCGATACGGCCTGCAAGGGCCGCAGAAGGATAAAGCCTGGCGCTTAGTTCCAGCCAGCCCGATCCATCAAGCGAATAGCTTCTGCCTGACGCTTGCCCGCCACTTCAACCGGAATGCTGTCAGCCTTGAAGCTGCCCCACGCCGCAACTTCCGCAGAAGGCTTGACCTTAGGGTTGGCCGGGAACTCCTGGTTGATGTCGGCAAACAGCTTCTGCGCTTCTTCACCGGTCATCCATTCCACCAGTTTCGTGGCCGCCTCAGGGTGTGGCGCATGCTTGGTCAGGCCGATGCCCGAGAGGTTGACGTGTACCCCACGGTCGCCCTGGTTAGGCCAGAACAACTTGATCGGCAGGCTCGGCTGCTGCTTGTGCAGGCGGCCGTAGTAGTAAGTGTTGACCACGCCCACATCGCACTGGCCAGCCTCGATGGCCTGGAGCACGGCGGTATCATCGGAGAACACGTCAGTGGACAGGTTGTTGACCCAGCCCTTGATGATCTGCTCGGTCTTGGCCTCGCCGTGGTTCTCGATCAGGGTGGCGGTCAGCGACTGGTTGTAGACCTTTTTCGCAGTGCGCAGGCACAAGCGGCCTTCCCAGTGCTTGTCGGCAAGGGCCTCGTAGGTGCTCAGCTCTTCGGGTTTGACCCGCTCGGTGGAGTAGGCGATGGTTCGTGCGCGCAGGCTCAGGCCCGTCCAGTCATGGGAGCTGGAGCGATACTGGGCGGGGATGTTGGCGTCGATGACGTCCGACTTGATCGGCTGCAGGATGCCCATCTGCTCGGCTTGCCAGAGGTTACCGGCGTCGACGGTGAGCAGCAGGTCGGCCACGCCGTTGTCGCCCTCAGCCTTGATGCGCTGCATCAGCGGGGCTTCTTTGTCGGTGATGAACTTGATCTTGACGCCGGTCTTGGCGGTATAGGCGTCGAACACCGGCTTGATCAGCTCATCGATGCGCGAGGAATACACCACCACTTCTTCCGCCGCCTGGGCGGTGCCGCCGAACAGGGTCAGGGCCAGGGCGGCCAGTAGGGGCTTGCGTGGCAACATCGGGGTAACTCCTCGCGGGATCTAGAGGTGCAAATGGTAGTGTTTCCCATTATGCGACTCACCCTTACAGGCGTTACCAGATGTTGCCAAAGCGGCCGCAAGGACCTCAAGCCCGAGCCAATTCCGGCAAATCCCCAGAAAGCCCCAACGCCTGCCGCACGAACAGCGCCTTGGCCTCCGGCATCTGCTCAACGATCTTCAAGCCGCTATTACGCAACCAACGCAGCGGCAACGGATTAGCCTGGAACAACCGCTCAAAGCCCTCCATCGCCGCCATCAGCGCCAAGTTGTGCGGCATGCGCCGACGCTCATAGCGACTGAGCACCTTCACATCCGCCAAACGCTCACCCCGCTCGCAAGCACGCCCAAGCTCTTCAGCCAGCACTGCCGCATCGAGGAAGCCCAGGTTGACCCCCTGCCCGGCCAGCGGGTGGATCACATGCGCAGCATCGCCGATCAGCGCCAGCCCTTCATCCACATAGCGCTTGGCATGGCGCTGCCGCAGCGGCACACACACCCGTGGGTCGGCCTCCAGCACTTCGCCCAGACGGCCCTCAAAAGCCCTGCCTAGCGCCTGGCAGAACGCTTCATCGTCCATCGCCATGGCCTGCTCGGCCTGCTCGGGGGTGGTCGACCAGACAATCGAGCACCAATGCTGGCCGTCGTCGCGGGCCAGCGGTAGAAACGCCAACGGCCCCTCATCGGTGAACCGCTGCCAGGCGGTCGCCTGGTGTGGCTCGCTGCAGCGCACGCTGGTGACGATCGCCTGATGCAGGTAATCCCATTCGCGCGTTTGGCAACCGGTCAGGCGCCGCACCGCCGAGTTGGCGCCGTCCGCCGCCACCACCAACGGTGCGCGCAGACGCCGGCCATCGGCCAGGGTCAGCAGCCACTCGTCACCGGAGCGGCGCATCTGTTCCAGGCGGGCGTTGGCCAGCAGGCCGATATCGCTGTCGTGCAGCCGATCCAGCAGGCCATCTTGCACTACCCGGTTCTCGACGATATGGCCCAGTACCTGGGCGTGCACACTGGCTGCCGAGAAGTGGATCTGGCCAGTGCCGCTGCCATCCCAGACATGCATGTCCGAATACGGCGAAGCCCGGCGCGCGGCGATACCCTCCCAAGCGCCCAGGCGCTCGAGAATACGCTGGCTGGCCGCCGACAGGGCACTGACGCGTGGTTCGAACGCCGCCTGTGGATCAAAGGGTTTGACCGACAGCGGGCCGCCGTCGAGCAGGAGAATTTCCAGGCCGCTGTGGCGCAACGCCAGGGCCAGTGCGCTGCCGACCATACCGGCACCGACAATCAACAGATCTGCGCGCATTTCCATGCTTTACGCCTGCCTCGCTTGCGGCTTGAGCCGTACATAAAGGGTTTTATCGACCCGCGCCACCAGCTCACCGGCACCATCGCGGATATCGACCTGCAGACGGGGCAGGTACTTCTTGCCGCTGGCGGTCTGCTGGCGGATGTCGTCGAGCATCGCGTCGTCGACATGGAACTCGGCGTACACCGGGCCTTTGCCAGGGGAGATGAAATCGATGCTGGCGGCTTTATCCCAGACGATATATTCGCGGCCCAGGCGCTCGATCAACAGCAGCATGTAGAACGGGTCGACCATCGAGTACAGGCTGCCGCCGAACTGGGTGCCGACATAGTTGCGGTTCCAACGGGTGAGCTTCATGCACACCTTGACGCTGCTCATGTCCGGGCTGATGTGCTGCACACGGATACCGGCGCCCAGGTAAGGCGGGTAGAAGTTGAGCAGCCAGCGCAGCATCCGGGCCTTGCGCGCGAGCTTGCGTGGATCGCTCATGCGCGACCCCGCAGGTCAGGCCGAGTGCCCAGGCCCATGGCCTGGCGGGCGAACCAGCGTTTGGCCGGAGGCAGCAAGTCGAGGCCCAACAGGCCGAGGTTGCGCCCGGCCGCCAGCAATGGCTGACCGCTGCCAAATACGCGGGTGACCTGGTCGGAAAAGCCGATGGTCAGCGCCTGGTCCAGGCGCTGACGCTGGTGATAGACCTGCAAGGTCGCCAGATCGCCCGGCTGCGCAGGGCCGGCCAACAGGCCTTCGGCAAGGGTCTGCACATCGCGCAGGGACAGGTTGAAGCCCTGCCCGGCAATCGGGTGCAGGCTGTGCGCGGCATTGCCCAGCACGACCAGATGGGGGCGCACCTGCTCCTCGGCCTCGACCAGCGCCAGCGGGTAGAGGTGTCGCACGCCAACCTGGCGCAGCGCACCCAGGCGATAGCCGAACACGTCCTGCAACTCACGCAGGAAGCTGCGCTCGTCGATTTCGGCAAGGCGCTTGGCATCCATTCCCTGGCGGGTCCAGACCAGCGCGCAGCGGTTCTCAGGTAACGGCAGCAACGCCATCGGGCCTTGCTCTGTGAAGCGCTCGAAGGCCTGGCCAGCATGGGCCTCGCCGGGGCTGATATTGGCGATCAGCGCGCTCTGGTCGTAGGGTCGGCGCCGCACATGGATGCCCAGTTGCTCACGCAAGCCGGAACGACCACCATCGGCCAGCACCGCCAGGTCGCACTCAAGGCTGGTGTCGTCATCGAGCTGCAAGCGATAGCCGCCCTCGATCGGCTGCATGGCCTTGACCTCGGCCGGGCAGCGCCAGCTGACCACGTCGCGGTCCAGGCTTTGCCACAGGCACTGGCCAAGCCAGGCATTTTCCACCACGTAACCCAGCGCTGGCACGCCTTCTTCGCTGGCATCCAGACGGGTCGCGCCGAAGCGGCCCCGGTCGGACACGTGGATCTGGCGGATCGGCTCGGCGCGCGGGCTGAGGGTTTGCCACACGCCAAGTTGCTCGTAGATTTGCCGAGTGCCGAACGACAGCGCTGAGGAGCGCGCATCGTAGCTCGGCTGGAAGCTGTCGCCCGGAGCGAACGGCTCGATCAACAGGATCTTCCAGCCCCGCGCCTTGGCGCCGGCCTGCAAGGCCAGGGCCAGGCTGGCACCGACCAGGCCGCCGCCAATGATCGCCAGGTTGACCCGGGTCATGCCACGTCCCTGCGTGCGTCAGCCATCAGCGCCTCGATCTCGGCGACAGTACGTGGCACGCCCGAGGTAAGAATTTCACAGCCTTGCTTGGTCACGACCACGTCGTCCTCGATCCTGATCCCGATGCCACGCCATTTCTTCGGCACATCCTGGTTGTCGGCGGCAATGTAGATGCCCGGCTCGACGGTCAGCGCCATGCCCGGTTCGAGCACTCGCCACTGACCACCAACCTTGTATTCGCCAACGTCATGCACATCCATACCCAGCCAGTGCCCGGCGCGGTGCATGTAGAAGGCGCGATGCGCCTCGGCGTCGATCAGCGCCTGCACTTCGCCTTTGAGCAGCCCCAGCTCGACCAACCCTTCGGTGATCACCCGCACGGTCGCTTCATGGGCGTGGTTCCAGTGCTTGCCAGGGGCGATCTCGGCAAACGCTGCCGCCTGAGCCTTGAGCACCAGTTCGTAGATCGCCTTCTGCTCTGGCGTAAACCGCCCGCTGACCGGGAAGGTGCGGGTAATGTCGCTGGCGTAGCAGTCGATCTCGCAACCGGCGTCGATCAACACCAGATCGCCGTCCTTGAGCAAGGCGTCGTTCTGCTGGTAGTGCAGGATGCAGCCGTTGCGCCCGGCGGCGACGATCGAGCCGTAGGCCGGCATCTTCGCCCCGCCCTTGCGGAACTCGTAGTCCAGCTCGGCTTCCAGGCTGTATTCGTAGAGCCCGGCGCGACAGGACTGCATGGCCCGCACATGGGCGCGGGCGGAAATGTCCGCAGCAGCGCGCATCACCTTCACCTCTGCCGCCGATTTATACAGGCGCATGTCGTGCAGCAGGTGATCCAGGGCAACGAATTCGTTCGGCGGCTGGGCACCGAGACGCGCCTTGGAGCGTATGACGTTGATCCAGTCCATCAGCCGGCGATCGAACTCGGGGTTGCTGCCCATGGCGGTGTAGACCCGATCGCGCCCTTCGATCAGACCCGGCAGGATCTCGTCGATATCGGTGATCGGGAAGGCATCGTCGGCGCCAAAGTCGCGCACCGCGCCTTCCTGGCCGGCGCGCAGGCCATCCCACAGCTCGCGCTCAGGGTTGCGCTCACGGCAAAACAGCACGTACTCGCCATGCTCGCGGCCAGGAATCAGCGCGATCACCGCCTCTGGCTCCGGGAAGCCGCTGAGGTACTGGAAGTCGCTGTCCTGGCGGTACACGTGCTCGACGTCGCGGTTGCGAATGGCAACCGCAGCGGCTGGCAGGATGGCGATGCTGTTGGGGACCATCTGCGCCATCAGCGCCTTGCGCCGACGGGCATACTCCGCCTTGGGTATGTGGCTCATGGGCAAACGACCCCGTTCAGATCAATGCAGCGATGGCTTTGGCGCAGGTGCTGCTGGGGTGTTCAATTCCGTGAACAGCAGCAACGGGGCGACGCGCAGGTACTCCATGACCTCCATGTAGTCGCTTTCGCCGTCCTCGGACTCTTCCAGCGCTTCCTGGACTTGGGAAATGGCTACCAGGTCCTGCAGCACTTCCTTGGCGTCGGTGGACAGGTCCTTGCCGCCGGCATTCAGGCCGAAACCACTGATGAAGCCCTGGCACCACTGGCCCAGCGCGGCGGCACGGTCGGCCAGCGCCGCGTCGTCGGTCGGCAGCAGCAGGACGATGGCGACGTCTTCGCCGGTGAGCTCGGCCTTGACCATCTCTTGCAGGCCGATCAAAGCGTTGCGAACTGTGTCACCAGGCTCGGTCTCGAGCAGCTGGGCTGCGTCAGCCAGCCAGGCATCGGCATCGAACCCGGCGCCGGCGCAGCTGCGGCCGATCAGCAGGCCATGCAGCTCGGCAGGGGTGACAGGGTGGCCATTGCTCGAAAGCAACATGGCGAAGGCGATGTAGGGCGATTGTGTATTGGGCATGGGCTGCTAGGCGCCAGACGGCGCAATGTCTAGAATGAAGACCTTGTATCCTAGCACCGGCAGGCGCGCCAAGACCATCGGCACTGGCCGCCGAGGGCCTGGCACAGGCATGATCGCCAGGCAGTCAACGATGGAGCGAAACGAGTGCAACCCATGCAAGACAACGACCTGCAAGCGCTGATGAGCCGATTTGAGTTGCTGATCGAGCGCGTCGAGCAACTTAAACGGCAAAATGCACTCCTAGTAGCTCAGGAAAAATCCTGGCGCGAAGAGCGCGCCCACCTCATCGACAAGAACGAGATCGCAAGGCGCAAGGTCGAATCGATGATCTTGCGGCTCAAGGCCCTGGAGCAAGACTCATGAGTTCAAGCAATAGCGTCACCGTCCAGATCCTCGACAAGGAATACTCGATCATCTGTCCGCCCGAGGAGCGCAACAACCTGGTCAGCGCGGCACGCTACCTGGACGGCAAGATGCGTGAGATCCGCAGCAGCGGCAAGGTGATTGGCGCTGATCGCATCGCGGTCATGGCAGCGCTGAACATCACCCACGAAATGCTGCACCGTCAGGACACCCCGGATGTGGTCAGCGGCGGCACTACCCGTGAGCAGGTGCGTGACCTGCTGGAGCGGGTCGACAATGCATTGGCCGACGACACGGGTACCAAAAACGGCTGAGGTTGGTATACTGGCGCCACTCCCTGGGGGATGCGCCAGTCGGTTATGTCCCTGAGCCGATACGCACAACCACGGGGGTTGCACGCTGGGGCCGGTGTGCATGTCCGCCCGACGGAAAGCCTTAACGCCCCCTGCAATCTCCACCTTGAACTTTCGGGTTCAAGGGCTACACCGATAGCGGTCTTATCGGGGAGCCTGAATGCTTCATTGCCCGCCTCCTCCGGCGGGCAATTGGTTTGGCCGCCACGGCGGCCGACACCTCTGGGAACGCTCGTGCCATGACCGACACCGCGCCGCTCACCCGCCCTCAACTACGCCGCCTGCTGCGCCATGCCCGCCGCGCCCTTACCCCGGCCCAGCAACGCCAGGCGACCCTCGGCCTGTACCGCCAACTGGCGCAGCACCCACTGTTTCGCCGGGCGAAGCACATTGCCCTGTACCTTCCCAACGATGGCGAGATCGACCCACGCCTGCTGCTGCGCGAAGCCCAACGCCGGGGCAAGCGCACCTATTTGCCAGTGCTGCATGCCTGGCCAGCGACGCGCATGGTGTTTCAGCGTTTCGAGCATGGGGAAAAACTACGGCCCAATCGCTTCCGTATTCCGGAACCTGTAGTCGAGCGCAAGCGGCAACGGCCAATCTGGGCGCTGGACTTGATCCTGCTGCCGTTGGTGGGCTTCGATGAAGTGGGGGGGCGACTGGGTATGGGCGGTGGCTTCTATGACCGCAGCCTGGCCTACCAGGCACGTCGCAAGACCTGGAAAAAACCGCTACTGCTGGGGCTGGCCCATGAGTGTCAGAAAGTAGAGCGACTGGCCCAGGCCAGTTGGGATGTGCCGCTGCAAGGAACGGTCTCGGACCGTGGCTGGTACCTGGCACGCAACTAAAGGCGCGCCAGGCCAAGGCTTAGCGTTGTTGCGGGGCAGACTCTACGGGCGTCTGGTAGGCGATGTCCATCTTGCGCTCCCAGAAACTCTGCGCATAACCGGTGGTGACAACCCCCAGGCCGAAAATGAAGGCCAAGACCCAAAGCAGGTCCGGTTTGCGTTTGTTCATCGATTGCCCCCCTAGGCAAACTGTTCTGGCTCGCTAGCTTTTTCGGTGCTGGCGGAGCATGTCGCTTAAAATCGGCGCATTTTCCGACAACGTGCGTCGACACGCAAACGTTGACGCCAACCGGCTGTCGGTTTCATGCAACAGGTTATTTCAAACTTTGTCAGGAGCAGCGTCCATGGCCTATTGGCTGATGAAATCCGAGCCCGACGAGCTCTCCATCGAAGCCTTGGCCCGCCTGGGCGAGGCGCGCTGGGACGGCGTGCGCAACTATCAGGCGCGCAATTTCTTGAGGGAAATGAGCGTAGGCGACGCGTTCTTCTTCTACCACTCCAGCTGCCCGCAACCAGGCATCGCCGGTATCGCCAAGATCACTGCGGCGGCCTACCCGGACCCGACTGCGCTCGACCCTGAAAGCCCCTATCACGACGCCAAGGCGACTGCCGAGAAAAACCCATGGAGCGCGGTAGATGTAGCGCATGTGCAGACGTTCAAGCAGGTGCTGGGGTTAGGCCTGCTCAAGCAACAGACTGCACTTGAGGAGCTGCCGCTGGTGCACAAAGGCACGCGACTGTCGGTGATGCCGGTTACCCCAGAGCAGTGGGCGGCGATCATGGTCCTGGCTGGGTGAAGTGACGCGCTGGCTGACCCAGCTTTTTCGCAGGCTCGCCGGCGAGAAGGCTGGGTCGATATCAAATCACTGCACAATCAAGTTATTGAACAGCAGATCCTCGACGATCGGCTTGCCTTCTTCGGCTTCCATCACCTGCTGCACCTGCTTCAGGGCTTCCTGACGCAGCTTCTCCTTGGCCTCGACGTTGCTCATGTTATCCACAGCCTGCTGGGTGAACAGCGCCACCAGCTGGTTACGGATCAGCGGCTCGTGGTGCTTGACCGCAGTGGCGGCGGCGTCACCGGTTACTCGCAGGGCCACGTCAGCCTTGTACACGCGCAACTTGGGACTACCATCGAGCGCGTAGTTGCCGACAAAGGGCGGGCTCAGGCTGATGTAGGAAACCTTCGGCTCCCCTTCCTTGGCTGCCTCGGCCATGGCCGTCGCTGGCAGCAGCAGCGCCAGTACCATCAAGATCCACGCTTTCACGAATTCGCTCCTCAATACAGTTGGCGCCAGCTTACCCAGCACTTCGTTCAAACCCAAGCCCGGGCTTATGCCAGCCCATCAGGCCGGGCCATGCTCGTTGACCCGGCAACTGGCCCTCTTACACTTATCGGCCACCACACGCAAAGGAATAGCCCCGATGAAAGCTGTGTTGTGCAAAACCCTTGGCCCGGCGCGCGATCTGGTGCTGGAAGAGGCGGCCAGCCCTACGCCCAAGATCAACGAGATCCTGCTCGACGTGCACGCCGCCGGGGTCAACTTCCCCGATACCCTGATCATCGAAGGCAAATACCAGTTCCAGCCGCCACTGCCATTCTCGCCAGGTGGCGAGGCCGCGGGGGTAGTCGCCGCCGTGGGCGCGAAAGCGGGTGCCTTCAAGGTCGGCGACCGGGTCATGGCTCTGACCGGCTGGGGCGCCTTTGCCGAGCAGGTGGCGGTGCCGTTCTATAACGTGCTGCCAGTGCCGCCGAGCATGGACTTCACCACTGCTGCGGCGTTTGGCATGACCTACGGCACCTCGATGCACGCCCTGCGCCAACGCGCCAACCTGCAGCCAGGGGAGACCTTGCTGGTACTTGGTGCTTCGGGGGGTGTAGGGCTTGCCGCAGTGGAGATTGGCAAGGCCATGGGCGCCAAGGTGATCGCCGCCGCCAGTAGCGAAGAGAAACTGCAGGTGGCCAAGGCTGCCGGCGCCGATGAGGTGATCGACTACAGCAAGGCTAGCCTGAAGGATGAAATCAAGCGCCTGACGGGCGGCAAGGGCGTGGATGTTATCTACGATCCGGTTGGCGGTGAGTTGTTTGACCAGGCAGTACGCGGCCTGGCCTGGAATGGCAGGTTGCTGGTGGTGGGTTTTGCCAGTGGGACGATTCCGCAATTGCCGGTGAACCTGGCGCTGCTCAAGGGTGCCTCGGTGGTCGGGGTGTTCTGGGGATCGTTCGCCCAGCGTCAGCCTGAGGATAATGCAGCCAACTTCCGTCAGTTGTTTGCCTGGCATGCCGAAGGCAAGGTAAAGCCACTGGTGTCGCAGACTTATCCACTGGCGGAGGCCGGGGCGGCAATCGAGCGACTGGCTCAGCGCCAGGCTGTGGGTAAGTTGGTGGTACTGGCCAGGTAGGATTTAGACCCTAAATGTCGCTTCTGGCCTCTTCGCGGGCAAGCCCGCTCCCACAGGGATAGCGGTGTCTTTGATGTCGATGCGGTATCTGTGGGAGCGCCCGTGACCGCACTCAGAGGTACAGCGCAGCCATCAATGACAGCTCGGTCCCTGTGGGAGCGGGCTTGCCCGCGAAGAGGCCGGGGCAGCCGACAAAAACTTCAGACCTCACGCAAGTTATGGCAACGCCTGAACCGCGCCTCAAGATTGCGATCGGGCATCTGGTGACTGCGCAGTGCATTGAGGGTCTGCTCGACGTAATCTCGGGTACTGCCATAGCGCCCCTTGGCGCTGGCCAGAATCTGGCTGAGCAAGCCATCCGGCAGATCACCGGCATAGCACGGCAGATGCCGCTCCAGAACGAACCCTAGCGCCTGAACCTTGCTGCCATCATTCAAGCGGCAAGTCAGCCAATGCGGCCGATACGCAGGGTATGGCATCTCGCGCTGCCACAAGGCCATGAGCGACTCATCCAGGTTGCTCTCCTCCAGGCGATAGGCAAAGCCACTGCATGAGCCGCCGCGATCGAGCCCGAACACCAGCCCTGGGCACTCCGGCGTGCCGCGGTGCTCATGCGACCACAGGTACAGCCCGCGATGATAGCCATGCACCCGCGCCCGCTGGCGTTCGACCGAATGACATTCCGGGCGCCAGATCAGTGAGCCATAGGCAAACAGCCACACCGGCCCACCGTGATGGCGCGCCATGGTCGACTGCATCGAATTGAACAGTTGCTCGCGAGTCAGTTGCTGACCGAAGTCGAGCGACGGCGGATAGGGTACCTGCCAAGATAGACTTTCAATTGCCGACATAAGCTGCCGCCATTATTCCCCGAGAACTAACGAAGAACGCCACTGTAACTCAGTGACGCTCCGCTGGACTTACCGTACGGCAGAAAGTATCCATCGCACAAGCCCCATGCACCCCTGAGCCGCCGAACTACGGGCCCTGCAAGCGATTGCACGGTATTGTTTCGAGTATAGTGAAAGTTATTGGCTGCGGCGGTAACAATTTACCGCCTTATAATCATCGCCGGACACTTTGGTTATTAGCGTCGACTAACTATTCAGCCGCGCGGGGCATAGGCGAATACATCGGCACGCATGCGGTGCGCATCCATGCCGGCCTCAACCAACGCATCGAGCGTGGCATAGACCATATTTGGCGAACCACTGGCATACACGTGCACATCGTTGAGGTCGGCGATGTCTTCGCAAACTGCCTCATGCAGCATGCCGCAACGCCCTTCCCAGCCACACAGGTCACTGACGACCTTGTGCAGGAACAGGTTGGGCAGGCGCTGCCACTCATCCCAGTGCTCGATCTGGTAGAAGTCTTCCGGACGACGCACGCCCCAATACAAGTGCACCGGGTGCTTGAAGCCATTGGCCCGGCAATGCTCGACCAGGCTGTGCATCTGGCCCATGCCGGTGCCGGCGGCGATCAGCACCAGTGGCCCATCGGGCAGCTCGGCCAAATGTGCATCGCCAAACGGCAGCTGGATACGCGCAATACCATCGCGCTGCAATTGCTCGATCAGCGCCACGGCACTGGCTTCGCGCGCCAGCACGTGCAGCTCCAGATCGCGCCCGCCGTGCGGCGCGGAGGCCAGCGAGAAGGCTGCCTTGTCGGCGCCGTCGCGCTCGATCATCAGGTACTGGCCGGCGTGATAACGCGGCGGCTTGCCGGCCGGAGCGCGCAGGCGCACGCGCCAGACGTCGCCACCCACCTCGACGCACTCGCTCACCGTGCAGGCCAAGGTTCGTACCGGCAGTTCGCCCAAGGCAAGTACACCGTCCCAGAGCAAGATACAGTCCTCCAGCGGCTCGGCGATGCAGGTGAACAGTTCGCCGTGATCACGCACTTCACCGTCCTGGCGCACCCGCCCTTCCACCAGCAACGCAGCGCAGACGTGGCAATTGCCGTTGCGGCAGCTGCTCGGACAGTCGTAACCCAGGCGCCGGGCGCCATCGAGAATCCTTTCACCGGGTTCAAGCGCCAGTACCGCCCCGGACGGCTGCAACGTTACCTGCATCAATCTATTCCCAACTGATCCCACAGCTCATCGATACGGCGGGTGACGGCATCGTCCTTGACGATGACTCGGCCCCATTCGCGTGTAGTCTCGCCCGGCCACTTGTGCGTTGCATCCAGGCCCATCTTCGACCCCAGCCCCGATACCGGCGACGCGAAGTCCAGGTAGTCGATTGGCGTGTTGTCGATCATCACCGTATCACGCTTGGGGTCCATGCGCGTGGTGATGGCCCAGATTACGTCGTTCCAGTCGCGGGCGTTGACGTCGTCGTCGGTAACGATAACGAACTTGGTGTACATGAACTGTCGCAGGAACGACCAGACACCCAACATTACCCGCTTGGCATGGCCTGGGTACTGCTTCTTGATGGTCACTACCGCCATGCGGTACGAGCAACCTTCGGGCGGCAAGTAGAAGTCGATGATCTCCGGGAACTGCTTCTGCAGGATCGGCACGAACACTTCGTTCAGCGCAACGCCAAGGATCGCCGGCTCATCCGGTGGACGGCCGGTGTAGGTGCTGTGATAGATCGGATTACGCCGGTGGGTGATGCGCTCGATGGTGAACACCGGGAAGCTGTCCACCTCGTTGTAGTAACCGGTGTGGTCGCCGTATGGGCCTTCGGGGGCCATCTCGCCTGGGTGGATCACCCCTTCCAGGATGATTTCCGCAGTGGCCGGCACCTGCAGGTCACTGCCACGGCACTTGACCAGCTCGGTACGGTTGCCGCGCAGCAGGCCGGCGAAGGCGTATTCGGAAAGGGTGTCAGGCACCGGGGTCACAGCGCCAAGAATGGTCGCCGGGTCCGCGCCCAGGGCTACCGCCACCGGGAATGGCTGGCCAGGATGCTTTTCGCACCACTCGCGATAATCCAAAGCGCCGCCACGGTGGCTCAGCCAACGCATGATGACCTTGTTACGGCCGATCACCTGCTGGCGATAGATGCCCAGGTTCTGGCGTTCTTTGTTCGGCCCGCGGGTGACGGTCAGGCCCCAGGTGATCAGCGGCGCCACATCGCCCGGCCAGCAGTGCTGGATCGGCAACTGGCTGAGGTCGACGTCTTCGCCCTCGACCACGATTTCCTGGCACACCGCGTCTTTGATGACCTTGGGCGCCATCGACACGACTTTCTTGAAGATCGGCAGTTTCGACCAGGCGTCCTTGAGCCCCTTGGGCGGCTCGGGCTCCTTGAGGAAGGCCAGCAGCTTGCCGATTTCACGCAGCTCGTCGACCGATTCGGCGCCCATGCCCATGGCCACCCGCTCCGGGGTGCCAAACAGGTTGCCGAGCACTGGAATGTCGAAGCCGGTAGGCTTTTCGAACAGCAACGCCGGGCCCTTGGCACGCAAGGTGCGATCGCAGACTTCGGTCATTTCCAGGACGGGTGAAATCGGAACCTGGATGCGCTTGAGTTCGCCGCGCTGTTCCAAGCCACGGATAAAGTCGCGCAAATCGCGATACTGCATGCGTGAGCCTCGTGTTGGCCGTATCGGTCGGGGTGCAGAGTGTAGCGCTGATCAAGCCGTTTTAGGATGCAAAAATGACTTGGGGCCGCTGCGCGACCCTTCGCGGGCTTATCCGCGAAGGACTGCGCAGCAGCCCCAAATCATCAGCCTGTGAAACGAATCGCTTACTTGCGCTTCATCGACAGGAAGAACTCATCGTTGGTCTTGGTCTGCTTGAGCTTGTCAGTCAAGAACTCGATGGCGGCGATCTCATCCATCGGGTGCAACAGCTTGCGCAGAATCCACATGCGCTGCAGCTCGTCGTCAGCGGTCAGCAGCTCTTCGCGACGGGTACCCGACTTGTTGATGTTGATGGCCGGGAACACACGCTTCTCGGCGATGCGGCGATCCAGCGGCAGCTCCATGTTGCCGGTACCTTTGAACTCTTCGTAGATCACTTCGTCCATCTTCGAGCCGGTTTCAACCAGCGCGGTGGCGATAATGGTCAGCGAACCGCCTTCCTCGATGTTACGCGCAGCACCGAAGAAGCGTTTTGGCTTCTCCAGGGCGTGAGCATCGACACCACCGGTGAGGACCTTGCCGGAGCTTGGGATCACGGTGTTGTAGGCACGCGCCAGACGGGTGATCGAGTCGAGCAGGATGACCACGTCTTTCTTGTGCTCGACCAGGCGCTTGGCCTTCTCGATGACCATCTCGGCAACCTGCACGTGGCGGGTCGGCGGCTCGTCGAAGGTGGAAGCGACCACTTCGCCGCGCACGGTGCGCTGCATTTCGGTCACTTCTTCCGGGCGCTCGTCGATCAACAGCACGATCAGGTGGCACTCGGGGTTGTTACGGGTGATGTTGGCCGCGATGTTCTGCAGCATGATGGTCTTGCCCGCTTTTGGCGGGGCGACGATCAGGCCGCGCTGGCCTTTGCCGATCGGGGCGCAGAGATCGATGACGCGGCCGGTCAAGTCTTCGGTGGAACCGTTACCGGCTTCCATCTTCAGGCGCTTGTTGGGGAACAGCGGCGTCAAGTTCTCGAACAGGATCTTGTTCTTGGCGTTTTCCGGACGGTCGAAGTTGATCGTGTCGACCTTGAGCAGCGCGAAGTAACGCTCCCCTTCCTTCGGCGGGCGGATCTTGCCGACGATGGTGTCGCCGGTACGCAGGTTGAAACGGCGGATCTGGCTAGGCGAGACGTAGATGTCGTCTGGGCCGGCCAAGTAGGACGCATCAGCCGAACGCAGGAAACCGAAGCCATCCTGGAGAATCTCCAGCACGCCGTCACCCGAGATCTCTTCGCCGCTTTTCGCGTGTTTCTTCAACAGGGCGAAAATCACGTCCTGCTTGCGCGAACGGGCCATGTTTTCGATGCCCATCTGTTCGGCCATTTCCAGCAGATCGGTAATCGGCTTTTGCTTGAGTTCAGTCAGGTTCATAAGGGGAGTGACGTAATCATGTAAGAAGGGAGGATTAAGCTTCTGGCTTAATGAAGCCGCGCCGCAAGATTGGCGACAGGATCGCGTACTGATTCGAATTAGGGATGCGTCGGCGACGGCGTGCAGAGGGCACTGAAGAAGCAGTGCGAGGCCGAATGTAACACTTGCTTTTTTCGGCGTCTAGTGCTCGAAAAAAGAAAAGCCCCGCATTTGCGGGGCTTTTTCACATCAGATGTTTGCGTCGAGGAACGCAGCCAGCTGAGATTTGGACAGCGCGCCGACCTTGGTCGCCTCGACGTTGCCGTTCTTGAACAGCATCAGCGTCGGGATGCCACGCACGCCGTGCTTGGCCGGGGTTTCCTGGTTGTCGTCGATGTTCAGCTTGGCGACAGTCAGTTTGCCTTGGTAGGTCGAAGCAATGTCGTCCAGGACTGGAGCGATCATCTTGCACGGGCCGCACCATTCAGCCCAGTAGTCGACCAGCACCGGGCCTTCTGCCTTCAGGACTTCAGCCTCGAAGGTGGCGTCGGTGACATGTTTGATCAGGTCGCTGCTCATGGATATCTCCAGGTTCGTAAGCAAAAAACGTGGCCCATCATAGCCGCACCGGCCGCCTACAGGAAGTCACGCTCGATTGAGTGTAACTATAGTTGTGCAAGACGCCACGAATCGAAACTGTCATATCAGTGTCATAAGATTCGTTGCCCCTTTGCTTTGCATCAAGCCTTGCCTTGCCGCGCGTTGGCGTCAGCCCGCGATCGTGGCACGATTGCCGGGTTATCGACCGAGAATCTCGAAATCATGCCGCAGAACTCCGCGAAGAACCTGTCCTTGATCGCCGCCATCGACCTTGGCTCCAACAGTTTCCATATGGTCGTGGCCAAGGCCCACCATACGGAAATCCGTATTCTTGAGCGCCTTGGAGAAAAAGTTCAGCTGGCTGCGGGCATCGACGAAGAGCGTCGCCTGAGCGAAGAAGCCATGCAGCGTGGCCTCGAATGCCTCAAACGCTTCGCCCAGCTGATCAACGGCATGCCCGATGGCGCAGTGCGCATCGTCGGCACCAACGCCCTGCGCGAAGCGCGCAACCGCAACGAATTCATCCAGCGCGCCGAGGCCATTCTCGGCCACCCGGTAGAGGTCATCTCTGGCCGTGAAGAAGCGCGCCTGATCTACCTGGGCGTGTCGCACACCCTGGCCGACACCCCCGGCAAGCGCCTGGTCGCCGACATCGGCGGCGGCAGCACCGAGTTCATCATCGGCCAACGCTTCGAACCGCTGCTGCGCGAGAGCCTGCAGATGGGCTGCGTGAGCTTCACCCAGCGCTATTTCCGCGACGGCAAGATCACCCCGGCGCGCTACGCCCAGGCCTACACTGCCGCGCGCCTGGAGCTGATGAGCATCGAAAACGCCCTGCACCGCCTGACCTGGGATGAAGCCATCGGCTCCTCGGGCACCATCCGCGCCATCGGTGCGGCGATCAAGGCCGGTGGCTTGGGCAATGGCGAGGTCAATGCCGAAGGGCTGGCCTGGGTCAAACGCAAGCTGTTCAAGCTGGGCGAAACCGACAAGATCGATTTCGAAGGGGTCAAGCCGGACCGACGCACCATCTTCCCCGCAGGCCTGGCGATTCTAGAGGCGATCTTCGATGCCCTTGAGCTGCAGCGCATGGATCACTGCGACGGCGCCCTGCGTGAAGGCGTGCTGTTCGACCTGCTCGGCCGCCACCATCATGAAGACGTGCGCGAGCGCACCCTCAATTCGCTGATGGAGCGCTATCACGTCGATCAGGGCCAAGCGGCGAGGGTCGAGCGCAAGGCGCTGCACGCGTTCGATCAGGTCGCCAAGGACTGGAAACTGGAAGAGGGCAACTGGCGCGACCTGCTCGGCTGGGCGGCGAAAGTGCACGAAGTGGGGCTGGATATTGCCCACTATCACTACCACAAGCACGGCGCCTACCTGATCGAGCACTCCGACCTGTCCGGTTTCTCCCGCGAAGACCAGCAGATGCTGGCCCTGTTGGTGCGCGGCCACCGCCGCAACATCCCCAAGGACAAGTTCGCCGAGTTCGGCGACGAAGGCATCCAGCTGATCCGCCTGTGCGTACTGCTGCGCTTTGCCATCCTGTTCCACCACATCCG
Organism: Pseudomonas urmiensis; assembly: GCF_014268815.2. Lineage (NCBI taxonomy): Bacteria > Pseudomonadati > Pseudomonadota > Gammaproteobacteria > Pseudomonadales > Pseudomonadaceae > Pseudomonas > Pseudomonas urmiensis. The sequence continues at coordinate 5,244,043 of NZ_JABWRE020000001.1, read as the reverse complement.
CGGCACCCAACAGATGCCCAAGGTGGTGCTCAAGGCCGGTGCGAACAGCCTTGAAGTGGTCTTCCCAGAGGGTTGGTTGGAGCAGAACCAGCTGACCCAGGCCGACTTCGCCAACGAGGCGGAGTGGCTGGCCCGGGTCGGCTTCGTCCTCAGCGTACGTTGAGGACCGGGTTGCTCAGGCGCTCCAACAGGGTCGCCTGGGCACTGCGCGGGTTCTGGTTGCCGGTCGGCGTGCTGCGCACGTAACGGCCGTCGGACTGCAAGGTCCAGGCCTGGGTGTTGTCGGTCAGGTAGCTTTCCAGCTCCTTCTTCACCCGCAGCAGCAACTTCTTGCCTTCAACCGGGAAACAAGTCTCGACCCGCTTATCCAGGTTGCGCTCCATCCAGTCGGCACTGGACAGGAAGATCTGCTCTTCGCCGCCATTGAGGAAGTAGAACACCCGCGTGTGCTCCAGGAAGCGGCCGATGATCGAGCGCACCTGGATATTGTGCGAAACCCCCGGAATACCTGGGCGCAAGCAGCACATGCCACGCACTACCAGATCGATGCGCACGCCCGATTGGCTGGCCTTGTACAGCGCGCGGATGATCTTCGCGTCGGTCAACGAGTTGAACTTGGCGATGATGTGCGCAGGCTTGCCCTCGAGCGCGAACTGGGTCTCGCGGGCAATCATGTCGAGCATGCCCTTCTTCAGGGTGAACGGCGCGTGCAGCAGCTTTTTCATGCGCAGGGTCTTGCCCATGCCGATCAGCTGGCTGAACAACTTGCCGACGTCTTCGCACAGCGCGTCATCCGAGGTCAGCAGGCTGTAGTCGGTGTACAGACGGGCGTTACCGGCGTGGTAGTTGCCGGTACCCAAGTGGGCGTAGCGAACGATCTCTCCCTGCTCACGACGCAGGATCAGCATCATCTTGGCGTGGGTCTTGAAGCCGACCACACCATAGATCACCACCGCACCCGCGGCTTGCAGACGGCTGGCCATCTGCAGGTTGGACTCTTCGTCGAAGCGCGCCCGCAACTCGATCACCGCCGTGACCTCCTTGCCGTTACGCGCCGCGTCCACCAGGGCGTCGACGATTTCCGAGTTGGCGCCGCTGCGGTACAAGGTCTGGCGCACGGCAAGTACGTGCGGGTCCTTGGCGGCCTGGCGCAGCAGGTCGACCACTGGCGTGAACGACTCGAACGGGTGCATCAGCAGGATGTCCTGCTTGCTCACCACGCTGAAGATGTTCTCGGCGTTCTGCAGCAACTTGGGGATCGCCGGGGTGAACGGCATGTATTGCAGCTCTGGATGGCTATCCAGGCCGGTAATGCTGAACAACCGGGTGAGGTTGACCGGGCCGTTGACCTGGTACAGCTCGCTCTCGCTCAGGCTGAACTGCTTGAGCAAGTAGTCCGACAAATGCTTGGGGCAGGTATCGGCCACTTCCAGGCGCACGGCATCGCCGTAGCGGCGCGAGAACAGCTCGCCACGCAGCGCCCGGGCCAGGTCGTCGACCTCTTCGGAGTCCAGCGCCAGGTCGGCGTTACGGGTCAGGCGGAACTGATAGCAGCCCTTGACCTTCATGCCCTGGAACAGGTCATCGGCGTGGGCGTGGATCATCGACGACAGGAATACGAAGTTGTCGCCGCTGCCGCCGACCTCTTCCGGCACGCGAATGACGCGCGGCAGCAAGCGCGGAGCCGGGATGATCGCCAAGCCCGAGTCGCGACCGAAGGCATCGACCCCTTCGAGCTCGACGATGAAGTTCAGGCTCTTGTTCACCAACAGCGGGAACGGGTGGGTCGGGTCGAGGCCGATCGGGGTGATGATCGGCGCGATCTCGTCGCGGAAGAAGCGCCGCACCCAGGTCTTGAGTTTCGGCGTCCAGTGGCGGCGACGGATGAAGCGGATCTGGTGTTTTTCCAGCTCCGGTAGCAGTACGTCGTTGAGGATCGCGTACTGGCGATCCACCTCGAAGTGCACCAGCTCACTGATTCGCGCCAGCGCCTGGTGCGGCTGCAAGCCGTCGGCGCCGGCCTGTTCACGGGCAAAATTGATCTGTTTTTTCAGGCCCGCAACGCGGATCTCGAAGAACTCGTCGAGGTTGCTGGAGAAGATCAGCAGGAACTTCAGGCGCTCCAGCAGCGGGTAGGACTCATCCAGCGCCTGCTCCAGCACGCGGATGTTGAACTGCAGCTGCGAGAGCTCGCGATGAATGTACAGGCTGCTGTCGTCCAGGCTCGGCACGTGAATCGCCGGCGCCGGCGTGGGGGCCGGGGCTGGCGCTTCGACCGGCTGCTCAGCGACCTGCTCGGCCACAGGCTCGGCAGCAACGGGCAAGTCCGGTGGCGTCTGGGTCAGCTCCTGCGGCAGCGCCTGGGCATCCTTGATCTCGACAGGGGTAAGCACTTCGTTATTCATCTGACGTTCCTGGAGGGCGTTACTGCCCTCTCAACAATTGAGCGGCGCGAACGGCGAAATAGGTGAGGATGCCATCGGCGCCAGCGCGTTTGAAAGCGGTGAGCGATTCGAGGATCACCGCTTCGCTGAGCCAGCCATTCTGGATGGCCGCCATGTGCATGGCGTACTCGCCGCTGACCTGATAGGCAAAAGTCGGCACTTTGAATTCGGCTTTGACCCGGTGGACGATGTCCAGGTACGGCATGCCCGGCTTGACCATGACCATGTCGGCGCCTTCGGCGAGGTCGGTGGCCACTTCGTGCAGGGCCTCGTCGCTGTTGGCCGGGTCCATCTGGTAGGAGGCCTTGTTGGCCTTGCCCAGGTTCAGCGCCGAGCCGACCGCATCGCGGAACGGGCCATAATAGGCGCTGGCGTACTTGGCCGAGTAGGCCATGATGCGCACGTTGACGTGACCAGCCACTTCCAGGGCTTCACGGATCGCCCCCAGGCGGCCGTCCATCATGTCCGACGGGGCAACCACTTGGGCGCCGGCTTCGGCATGCGACAAGGCCTGGCGTACCAGTGCGTCGACAGTGATGTCGTTCTGCACGTAGCCCTCTTCATCGAGGATACCGTCCTGGCCGTGGGTGGTGAACGGGTCGAGGGCGACGTCGGTGATCACCCCCAGTTCCGGGAACTGCGCACGCAGGGCGCGGGTAGCGCGCTGGGCAATGCCCTCCGGGTTCCAGGCTTCGGCGCCGTCGAGGGACTTTTTCTCGACCGGCGTCACCGGGAACAGTGCCAGTGCCGGAATCCCCAACTCTACCCAGCCTTGCGCGGCTTCCAGCAGCAGGTCGATGGACAGGCGCTCGACGCCTGGCATGGACGGCACTTGTTCACGGCGATTTTCCCCATCCAGCACAAACACCGGCAGGATCAGGTCATCGACGGTCAGGGTATTTTCGCGAACCAGGCGACGGGAAAAATCATCCCGGCGGTTGCGACGCAGACGGGTGGCAGGAAACATACGGTTGGCGGGGGTAAAGCTCACGGCAGACTCCTGAGCCCACGCAGGCGGGCAGCGCGACAGTTATAAGCGGCCATTATGACGCCTGTGTTACACCCAAGGGCAACCCTGCGACTTGTGGCCGCAGGCATTCTCCTCGTCGGAATTGTTCACGTCGAGACACATTTGGACACTTTCATGAATGCGCGCGAAGGGGTAGGCTGCGCGTTCATTTCGCCAGCACCCCAGAAAATGCTTCAACAATTCCTGCAGGATTTCGGCTACTTCGCCCTTTTTCTCGGCACATTTTTTGAAGGTGAGACCATCCTGGTGCTCGCGGGATTCCTTGCGTTCCGTGGATACATGGACATCAACCTGGTGGTGTTGGTGGCGTTCTGCGGCAGCTATGCCGGAGACCAGCTGTGGTACTTCATGGGCCGCCGCCATGGCCGCGCGATCCTGGCACGCAAGCCGCGCTGGCAAGCGATGGGCGACCGGGCGCTGGACCATATTCGCCGCCATCCGGATATCTGGGTGCTGAGCTTTCGTTTCGTCTACGGCCTGCGCACGGTGATGCCGGTGGCAATCGGCCTGTCGGGCTATCCGCCCAGGCGCTACCTGCTGCTCAACGGCATTGGCGCAGCGGTGTGGGCCTTGGCCCTGGGCGCGGCCGCCTACCACTTCGGCGCCATCCTCGAAGGCCTGTTGGGCAATGTGAAAAAGTACGAGCTATGGGTGCTCGGCGGCCTGCTGGTGCTGGGCCTGCTGCTCTGGCTGCGTCGGCGTTTCCGTACCCTGCGCGCGGAGCGCAAGGCGGCGGCAGCAGACCAGGCCGCCGAGGCTGAGCAGGCTGTAGCCCAGCAGCAAAAACCACGCGAGGGGCGTGACGGTCACTAAACCGAGTGCGCCGGCCAGGTACAGCGCCGGCCCATTGGCAAGCAGCCGCGCCAGCTCCAGGCGCGCGCCCCAAGGCCGATTCTCCAGGGCCACGCCCAGCACGAACAAACCGAACGCCATCACTGTCCAGCCCAGTGCCAGGGCGGTGCTGCTGACCTGCTCGGCAACCTCCATCAGGTAACTGCCCAATGCCACGTAGACCACGAACTGCGCGGCGACATAAACCTGCTGCGCCTGGCCCAAGGGAATCTCGAATTTGCGAAAGCTGGCCAGGTCCTGCTTGGCCTGTGGATAAGCCTGCGCGACATCGGCCGGGCGCCAGCCGGTGGGCATGAACCAGATGCGCAGCTTGTCCCACACACTGCGCGTGCGCCGGGCATCGTTCCACAACTGGGCATAGAACTGCAGGTTGGCCCACAGTGGATTCCAACTGGCCAGCGGCGTGGTCACGCCAAAGATCACCGGTTCACGCCGGTCTTCTTCCTGGAAGGTGCCGAACAAGCGGTCCCAGAGAATGAACACGCCGCCATAGTTGCAATCCAAGTACTGTGGATTCTGCGCATGGTGAACGCGATGGTTGGACGGCGTGATCAACACCCATTCGAGCCAACCCAGCTTGGGAATGTGCCGGGTGTGCACCCAGAACTGGTACAGCAGGTTCAGCGACGCCACGGTGATGAATACCAGCGGCGGCACGCCGAGCAACGCCAGGGGCAGGTAGAAGATCCACGAGAAGATAAAGCCGCTGCTGGTCTGGCGCAGGGCGGTGGTCAGGTTGTACTCCTCGCTCTGGTGATGCACCGAGTGCGCAGCCCACAGCACATTGCGCTCGTGGCCCAGGCGGTGCAGCCAGTAATAGCAGAAGTCGTACAGCACAAACGCCAGCAGCCAGACCCACCAGGCGTGCCCAGGCAAACGCAGCAACGCCAGGTGCTCCCAGGCCAGTGCGTAAGTCACCAGGCCAACTCCCTTGGTCAACAGCCCGGTGCTGGTCGACAGCACTCCGGTGCTGAGGCTGTTGATCGAGTCGGCCAGACGATAGTTACGCTGACCGCGCACAAAGTCGGCGATCAGCTCCACCGCGATCAGCACGAAGAAAAACGGCACGGCCAGCAGAATCAGGTCCATGGGCAGCGATCTCAGGCGTTATCTGAACAGATTAGCCCCGCCCCACAGCAACCCCTATGGCCACATCTGCCAAACTAGAGGACATTTAGCGCCTCGACACTGGAGTAATGAGCATGACAAAAAAAGTTGCGGTGATTCTTTCCGGTTGCGGCGTCTATGACGGCGCTGAGATCCACGAAAGCGTGATCACCCTGCTGCGCCTCGACCAGCGCGGTGCCCAGGTACAGTGCTTTGCGCCGAACATCGCGCAGATGCACGTGATCGATCACCTGACTGGCGAGCAGATGCCCGAGACGCGCAACGTACTGGTCGAGTCGGCGCGCATCGCTCGCGGTGAGGTCAAGGATATCCGCGAAGCCGATGTCAAAGACTTCGATGCGCTGATCGTGCCGGGTGGCTTTGGCGCCGCGAAGAACCTCTCCAACTTTGCCGTAGAAGGTGACAAGTGCACCGTGCAGCCGGATGTCCTGGCCCTGGCTGAAGCCTTTGCCGAGGCCGGCAAGCCGGTCGGGCTGATCTGCATCTCGCCGGCCTTGGCGGCGAAGATCTACGGGCCAGGCGTGGTCTGCACCATTGGTAACGATGCCGGCACCAGCGCGGCGGTGGTGAAGATGGGCGGCACCCATGAAGAGTGCGACGTGCATGACATCGTCGAAGATACCCAGCGCAAGCTGGTAACTACGCCGGCCTATATGCTGGCCAAATCGATCAGTGAAGCGGCGGGTGGCATCTACAAGCTGGTGGACCGGGTGCTGGAGCTGACTCACGAAGGTGATAACTAAGCAGCTGAATGCGCGTGGGAGCGAGGAGGCTAACGCGGGGCAAGCCCGCTCCCACGCAAGCCCGCATGCAAGCACATAGCCGCGCAACGCGCCGCACGATGCTGTTGACTAGGCTTTGGACAAACGGGTCAGGATGCGGTCGAGGGAATTGGCGAATTCCTGCTTCTCGCGCTCGCCATACGGCGCCTGGCCACCGCTGACCTGGCCCTGCTCGCGCAGCTCGGTAAACAGGTTGCGCACAGCCAACCGGTCACCCATGTTGCGCTCATCGAACTCGCGGCCACGCGGGTCGAGTGCGGCCACGCCTTTCTTGATCAGGCGGTCGGCCAGGGGAATATCACTGCAAATCACCAGCTCACCCGGCACGGCGTTTTCGACCAGGTAATCGTCGGCTGCATCCGGGCCGCTGGGGACCACGATCAGCCGGACACAGGCGAACGCCGGCTTGATCTGCGCCTGGCCGGCGACCATCACCACCTCCAGCTTGCGCTTGAGGGCGAATTTGACGATCAGCTCCTTGGCCTGCTTGGGGCAGGCGTCGGCATCGATCCATATACGCATTGCGGGTGTTCCATTGCTTCAGACAAGGCATTCATAGTGCCAGATCCGCGGGACAAGCGCGCTCCTACAGGCCCACTGAGCCGCTGTAGGAGCGGCCTTACCCGCGATGAGGCCGGCGCAGACTCAGCAGCCTTCAGCTGGCTGCAGCACGGCGCTTTTCCGCCAAGCGCGAGCGCCCATACAGAATCACGATCGCCGTCAACGCCACCACCTGCGCCGCCAGCGAATACGCATCGGCATGAATCCCCAGCCAATCGAACTCGAAGAACGCTACCGGCCGCGTGCCCAGCACCCCAGCCTCTTGCAGCGCCTTGACGCCATGCCCGGCAAACACCACCGACAACGCACACAGCAGCGCCGCATTGATGCTGAAGAACAGCGCCAGCGGCAGCTTGGCCGACCCACGCAGGATCACCCAGGCCAATCCCACCAGCAGCACTAGCGCCGTGGCGCCACCAGCCAACACCGCGTTATGCCCAGCGGGCCCCGACTGCAGCCACAGGGTCTCGTAGAACAAGATCACTTCGAACAGCTCGCGGTACACCGAGAAGAACGCCAGCATGGCAAAGCCAAAGCGCCCGCCACCGCTGAGCAGGCTGCTCTTGATGTAGTCCTGCCAGGCCGCGGCGTGGCGGCGGTCGTGCATCCACACGCCCAGCCACAACACCATGACGCTGGCGAACAGCGCTGTGCAGCCTTCGAGCAGCTCGCGCTGGGCTCCACCGACATCGATCACATAGGCCGCCAAGGCCCAGGTGGCAAAGCCTGCGACCAGCGCCAGGCCCCAGCCGACGTTGACGCTGCGCACTGCCGATTGCTGGCCGGTATTGCGCAAGAAGGCCAGGATTGCCGCCAGTACCAGAATCGCCTCAAGGCCTTCACGCAGCAGGATCAGCAGACCGGAGATATAGCTCAGCGACCAGCTCAGGCCATCGCTGCCGAGCAGCTTGGCGGCCTCGTCCAACTGGGTTTTGGCCTCGGCCAAGCGTTGCTCGGCCTGCTCGACGGGCAAGCCATCCTGCAGCGACTGCCGATAGGCCATCAGGGCCTTCTCGGTGTCCTTGCGTACTTGGCTATCGATGTTGTCCAGAGAGCTTTCGACCAGCTCGAAGCCTTCCAGGTAAGCGGCCACCGACAGGTCGTAGGCCTGGTCGTGATCGCCTTCGCGATAGGCCGCCAGGCTCTTGTCCAAGGTGCTGGCGGTGTACTCGAGCAATTGTGCCGGGCCGCGTTTGACCTGCGGCGGCTGGGCGCGCTGGGCGCGAAACGCCGGCAGCGCCGCGACGCCTTCACTGGCGGCGACTTCGGCTGGGGTCTGGCGCGCCAGGTCGGCGAGGTTCCAGGTCTGGTCGCCCTTGGCCGCCTGCGGGTCGGCGGTGAAGCTGGCGACATAGGCAGCCACATCCCAACGCTGGCGCTCATCGAGCTGATCGGCAAACGACGGCATCTCGGTGCCTTCGATGCCAAGGCCCAGGGTGTTGTAGAGATCGAACAAGCTCAGCTGATCCAAGCGCTCGGCACTGCGCAGGTTGGCCGGCGGCGGCTCCAGGCCCACGCCGGCCGGGCCATCGCCCGCTCCGCTATCGCCATGGCAGATCGAGCAGTTCTGCGCATACAACGCAGCACCACGAGTAGGGTCTGGGGTGATTACCGGGGCCTGGCTGACCTCATAGGCCACTGCCAGGCGAGCACCTAGCTGACGCGCCTGGCGAGCCACGCTGGCACCGTCCTGGCGCTGGTCGATGGCCTGGCGCAGCGTCTGCACGCCTTGCTCCAGGGGCGCACGCTCGGCATGCGCTGGCAGGCCTTTGACCAGGTCCGCCAGCAGTGCGCTGAACTCCTGTTGCTCGCGGTATTCACCGTCGTCTAGCACCTTGCCGTCATGCACGGTCGGTGGGTAGTCGGCGCCGATGTAGTCGAGCAGGTGCAAGGCCTTGGTTGCCTCGGCGGGCGATTCGGCCAGCGCCAGGGTGCTGCACAGTGCCAGCACCGGCCACAGCAGCCAGGCGAGCAAACGGGGGCGGGAAGTCATGACCAGTCTCGGGGAATACGAAAGAGAACATTGTTCACTTCCAATTGCCACTGCTCAAGGTTTGCTGGAGGATTTCATGAAAAATCTTGTAACAGTTGCGGCAACGTTCCGGCCTCGAAGACCTACAAAAAAATTGAGAATCATTTAGCCACTGTATCGCCACCCTGCACGTATAATGCCGCGCCTTCGCTAGTAGCCATTCACAATCATTCGGCCACTAGCGTCCGTCGCCGTCCATCTACTCAGGGAATCAGAACACCGATGGTCACCCGCGCCCTAACCGTTGTGGTAATTCTTGCCGCCTTGCAATTGACCGGCTGCGCCGTGTTCCGCAGCTACGACAGCGAGCTTCAGGAAACCAACCAGCAATTGACTGCTGGCAACGTCGACGCCGCCTTGAAGCTGCTGGAAAGCAACAACAAAGGCGAAAGCAAAGACCTGCTCTACTACTTCGAAAAAGGTGAGCTGCTGCGCTCCAAGGGCGACCTACAAGGTAGCCAACAAGCCTGGCGCGCCGCCGATGGCGTGGTGTTGGGCTGGGAGGAGTCGGTCAAACTCGACACCGAGAAGTACCTGAGCCAATTCGGCAGCTTCCTGGTCAACGACAAGGTTCGCCGCTACGAAGGCTATGACTACGAGAAGGTCATGCTGACCACGCAAATGGCCCTCAACCTGCTGGCCATGAACGATTTCGACGGTGCCCGCACCGAGATCAAGAAGACCCACGAACGCGAAGCGGTGATCGCCGAGCTACGTGACCGGCAATACCTCAAGCGCGAGGAGCAGGCAGAACAGCAAGGGGTGAAGACCGAGCTCAAGGACCTGCACGGCTACCCGGTGGCCAGCCTCGACGCGCCCGAAGTGGTCAGTCTGAAAAACAGCTATCAAAGCGCCTTCAGCCATTACTTGGCCGGCTTCGTCTACGAAGCCCTCGGCGAGAAAGGCCTGGCAGCACCGGGTTACCGCAAGGCCGCCGAGCTGCGGCCGAACACGCCGTTGCTGGAGCAAGCCCTGCTCGACCTGGACAAGAACGGCGCCAGCAGCGCTGAAAGCGATGTGCTGATCGTGGTGCAAAGCGGTCTGGCCCCAGCGCGTGGCTCGATCAACATCCCGCTGCCGCTGGTGATCAAGGACAACCTGGTGATCACTCCGCTGTCGTTCCCAGTGGTCAAGGAGGACACCTCCACCACCTACTTCAGCCAAATCACCCTCAACGACCAGGCCGTGCCACTGACCGCCCTCAACAGCACCAGCGCGATGTCGCGCCGGGCCTTGCGCGACGACATGCCGGGGATCATCCTGCGCACCAGCGTGCGCGCCGCCAGCCGGGTGGTCGCGCAAAAGGAATTGAACGAAACCAACCCCCTGGCCGGCCTGATCGTGGGCATCCTCTCGGCGGTGACCGAGAGCGCCGACACTCGCACCTGGCGCACCCTGCCCAATGAAACCCAAGTGGCGCGGGTTCGCCTGGCGCCGGGCGAGCATCGCTTGAACTTGCCAGCGGGCCTCGGCGCCAGCCAGGTCATGGTCAAGATCGACCGCCCCTACCAGGTGGTCAGCCTGCGCGTGCTTGGCCGCCAGGTGTTTGCCAGCGGCCCCGCCGCACACGTTGTCCCCCTGGCCCAGCCGCAGGCGCTCGCCAGCCTCAAGTAACCTCAAGGATCGAACATGCGCTTTACCTGTATCGCCCTGCTTGCCGCCGCGCTGCTCGCCGGCTGCACATCGACTCCCGACCCCGACAGCGCCGCCAGCAAGGTGGTGACCATGGGCCAGCTCGATGATTTCGACCTCGGCCCGATGCGCGTTGCCCGCGAAAACGGCTTCCTCACCGTCAAGGTCGGCGTCAACAACACCAGCCGCAGCAACCAGACCCTGTACTACCGCTTCGCCTGGTTGGGCGACGACGGCTTCCCGGTGGCCGACGCGGAAAGCTGGAAGACCCTCACCCTGTATGGCAAGCAGGCCAGCGTACTGCCAGCCATCGCCCCGCTTCCCCAGGCGACGGACTTTCGCCTCGAAGTCCACACCCGGTAATTTTTCTCAGGAGCAGTTTTGATGTTTGCACGTATTACCTTCGCCGCCCTCGCCATCGCCCTGGTCAGCGGCTGCAGCACCCCGTCGCCCGTCCTCGGTGGCAAGAACATCAGCTACGGCGACAGCAAGGCCGTGGAACTGATCACCAACGAATTCGGCTCCACCGACTTGCAGATGATCGCCGAGAGCATGACCCGTTCGCTGGCCCAGTCCGGCGTGCTGCATGGCCGCCCGGTGGTGCAGGTGTATGACGTGAAGAACAAGACCAGCGAGTACATCGATACCCGCGAGATCACCACCACGATCAAGACCCAGCTGCTGAAAACCGGCGTGGCGCGCTTCGCCAGCGACAACACCGACATGCAAAGCCAGGTCGATCAGCTCAAGCTGCAAAACCAGAGCGGCCTGTACAAGAAAAACACCGTGGCCAAGACCGGCAACATGATCGCCGCCAAGTACCGCCTGGAAGGCTCGATCAGCTCGATCGTCAAGCGCAGCAGCGACTACAAGGACGTGTTCTACAAGTTCAGCCTGCAACTGGTCGACGTCGAAAGCGGCCTGGCTGAATGGATGGACGAAAAAGAAATCCGCAAGACCACGGAGCGCTAAGCAATGCGTACATGGATGGCAGTCATCGGCCTGGCTTGCGCGGTTTGCGCGCAAGCGGCCCCCAAGGTCGCGGTCACCGACCTCGCCTACCAGGCGCAGGTGGAGGAGTACATCCACAGCGTCAACGCTCACAACAGCGGCCAGTCGAGCCCGTACAACGCTAGTCACTCGTCGAGCTACAGCGAGTACCAAAGCAACAAGAGCTACATCGAGCAGAGCGAGCTGCGTAGCTTTGGTGGCGACATCAAGGGCGAGATTCTCAAGGGCGGGATGCTCCAGCTGGTCCAGGGCAAGCCCTACACGGCCTCGTCCAGCGAAGACGTGTACGACGTGATCGAGCGCATCAAGAACGGCGCGTTCCCCGGCGCCGACTATGTGCTGTTCGGCACCTTGTCGGATATCGACTTCCAGCGTGACGTCAATGCGCTGGACCATACCGACAGCTACTCGGCGGTGCTTGGTTTGAGCGTGGTGGCTGATTTCAGCCTGATCAACACCAGCACCTATGAGATCACGTCGGCGTTCACCGCCATGGGTGAGGGGCAGGACACCAAGCTGGTGAAAAGCCAGGATGCGCGCGTGACCCTCAACCGCCCACGGGTGGTGCGTGAGGTGTCCAAGGCGCTGGGGATGGATGTGGCGCAACAGCTGGCTGAGCAGCTAGGGGGTGAAGTGCCTGGGCAGCCAGAGCGGCCGGTGGGTCAAAGCCATTTGCCGGCGGATGAGCCGGCGCGGATTTTGCGCTGACTTGAGCTTGCCGGGGCCGCTGTGCGGCCCTTCGCAGCGATTCGGCGTCCCGCCCCCCAGGTACCGCATGTCCCTGTAGGAGCGGGCTTGCCCGCGAAGGGCCGCAACGCGGCCCCAGTATCTCACTGTCTGGTCGCAGTATCCTTCCAACCACCACCCAAGGCCAGGAACACACCAATCTGCCCCATCGCCACCTGGCTATTGGCCGCCGCCAACTGCGCGCGCATGTCGGTATAGGTGCGGGTCGCCTGCAAGTCCGCCAGGAACGACTCTCGCCCTGCCTGGAAATACCGGTGGGTTTGGTCCGCAGCTTCTTTCGCCGAACGCTCAGCCTCTTGCAAGGCGTCGCGCCGATCGAGCAAAGCGCTGTACTGGGCCAGGCGAGTCTGGGTCTCGCGAATAGCATTGAGCACCACCCCATCGAAATGCGCCAAGGCCGCCTGGGTCGACGCCTCGGTCTCGCGGATCCGTGCCCGGGTGCCGTTGGTGGGAATGGTCCAGCTAACCAATGGGCCGAAGCCCCAGCGGTTGGTCGAAGGCTCGCCGAGGTTTTCCAGGATGCCGATGGTGCCCACCTGGGCACCAATGCTGATGTTCGGGTATAGCGCGCCAGTGGCCACGCCAATCGACGCAGTGGCGGCCGCCAGCTGACGCTCGGCCTGGCGCACATCCGGCCGACGCTTGAGCAGCGCGGCGCCATCGCCAACCGGAATCAGCTGCGCCAGGTGCGGCAGCTCGGCGCAATCGGCAGTGCCAGCAGGCAACTGCTCGACTGGCTTGGCGAGCAACGCCGCGAGCGTATACAGACCCGCCTCGCGCTCTGCCTTGAAGCGCGGCAGCTCAGCGCGCAGCGACTTGAATTGGGTCTGCGAACGAGTGACCTGGGTCTCATCGCCCCGCCCCGCATCACGCAAGCGCTGGTTGAGCTGTACGCTCTGCTCCTGCAAGTCCAGCGACTCGCGAGCAATGTGGTATTCCTCGTTGGCCGAGCACACCTGGGTATAGGCCTTGACTACATCGGCCACCAGGGTGATACGGGCGGTGTCGGCAGCAGCCTGTACGGCATCGGCGTTGGCCTGGGCCGCCTCGGTGCCGCGCTTGAAGGTGCCCCACAGGTCGAACTGATAGGAGGCGCTGAGGATCGCCTCGCCGATGTTGGCCACCGGCACTTTCTCCGGCAACAAGAACGCTTCACCCGACTCTTGCAGACGCTGGGCAGCCACCTTGGCGCCGCCACTGAAGCCGCCTTGCGCCTCGGCCACCTCGAGCTGGGCGCGGGCCTTGGCGATGTTGGCGGCCGCCACGCGCAGCTCGGTGTTGGCACCCAGGGCCTGGCGCACCAGTTGATTGAGGCGCTGATCCTGGTACAGCTGCCACCAGTCCTCAGGGACCGGCGCCGACACCACGCTATCGGCATCCTGACGCAGCGGGCCGTTCAGATCGCTGCGCTGCACGGCGGCGTCCTTGGGCACCTCGTAGTTCGGGCCGACCATCATGCAGGCACTGAGGGACAGGCTCAGGCCCGCCAGGATCAGCTGTTTCATGGCCGCTGGCCCTCGATGATCGATACCGTGGCGGTGCGCCCGGCGATCATGCGGAAGTCTTGCGGCACTTCGTCGAAGGCGATCCGCACCGGAATCCGCTGAGCCAGGCGCACCCAGCTGAACGCCGGGTTGACGTTGGGCAGCAGGTTGGCGCCGCTGCTGCGGTCGCGGTCTTCGATACCGGCAGCGAGGCTCTGCACGTGGCCGCGCAGGCGGGTGTCGTCGCCCATCACGCGGATGTCCACCGCATCGCCAATGTGAATGCCGCCCAGCTTGGTTTCCTCGAAATAGCCATCGACGTGGTACGAAGCGCTGTCGACCACCGACAGCACCGGCCGGCCGGCCGTGACGAACTCGTGCGCACGCGGCGCGCGGTCGTTGAGGTAGCCGTCGACCGGGCTGCGTACCACCGAGCGGTCGAGATTGAGCTGGGCGCTGTCGACTGCGACTTGGGCTTCGTTGACCGCCGAGCGGGCGCGGGCCTCGCGGGACTGGCTCTCTTCCAACTGCTCGGCAGCCACCAGGTTGCCCAGCTGCTTGTTACGCCTGGCCTCACGGGCGGCCTGGGCAAGGGTTTCCTGACGTTCGCTCAAGGTCGCCTGGGCGTGGCGCAGGGCCAGGGTGAAGCGGTCCTGGTCGATGGTGAACAGCACGTCGCCACGCTTGATCACCTGGTTGTCGCGCACCTCGACCTGCTGGATCAGCCCGGACACGTCCGGGGCGATCTGGATCACGTCGGCGCGGATATGGCCGTCGCGGGTCCAGGGGGCGAACATGTAGTACACGACCATCTGCCAGACCAGTACGGCCGCGAAGGTCACCACCAACAGGGTCAGGACCACACGGCCCAAGGTCAACAAAGGTTTTTTCATGGCAGCATCAGGCTTCGGCAAAAGTGATCCACCGCACCAAGCAGCACGGCATACAGGGCAACGTTGAACAACGCCCGGTGCCAGACCAGGCGGTAGAAATGCAGGCGCACCAGCACGGCGTGCACGCCCAGAAACAGCAGGTAGGTGCAGAACATCATCACCAGCAGCGTGGGCAGGAATACCCCGCTGATATCCAGTTCACCGATCACAGCGGGGCTCCGTCGATCCCTTGGGGCAGTTGCGGTTGTTCGCTCGGCTCGAGCATCACCTCGACCCCCGGCAGCAGCGCCAGGCGCAGGCCGCTCAAGGCGTGCAGCAAGTGCACGCGGGCGTCGCCACGGTCGTGCAGCTCGTCCAAGGCCAGGCTCTGGCGGGCCCGCTCCATGTTGCGCAGCAACGCAGCCGGGGCGTGCAGGCGCTCACCGGCGCGCAGGCATTGGCCGTAGTGGGCGCCCACTTCCTCGACCACCGTTTGCAGGCGCTCACGGGCTTGCTGGCCAACGCGCGGCATATAGGCGAGCAGGTCGAGCAGGTTCAGCCCCACGCGCAGATCGCGCAGGGCCACGCCGCTGTCCTGGCCGGTTTGGGACAGGCGTGGCAGGTGCTGCATCAGGCGGTCGAGCATCTGCACGCCGACCTGACGTTGCTCGGCCAAGGTCGCCGGCTGGGTCATTTCGACAATGTCGCGCCAGGCAAAGCGAGTCATGCGCTTGGCCGCCAGTTCCACGCCAAACGGGCGCAGCAGCAAGGTCCAGATGAAAGCGAACAACAGCCCCACCGGGCCTGCCAGGTTGGCGTTGAGGAAGGTGAAGAAGTCCGCGTCATAGGCACCCTGGATGCTGATGAACGTCGCGGTGTTGACGATGGTCAGCAAGGTGCCGAGGTAGAAGCGTGGCTGCACGGTGAGGGTGCCGACGCAAATGAACGGTATGGCGAACGCCAGCACCAGCATCGGGAAGTCGTGCAGATTGGGCAGGACCAGGAACAGATAGACGCTGGAGAAAATCACCGACATCAGCGTCCAGAAGAAGAACCGGTAGATCTGCGGCGCAGGGTCGTCCATTGCGGCGAAGAAGCTGCACGCCACGGCAGCGAGGATCACCGCACTGGCGCCGTCGTTCCAGCCCAGGCCGATCCACAGACCGCAGGCGACGATGATCGCGGTGACCGTGGAGAACACCGAGTAAAGCATCAGGCCACGGTCGAAGAACGGCGTCAGGCGCCCCAGGCGCCAATGCCGGTAGGCGGCGCGCCAAGGCGTGGCGTCGTCGTTGCGCAGGGCATGCTGCAGGGTGCAGCAGTCTTGCCAGAGGTCGACCCACTCGGTGAGGCGATACAAGGCGTTGGACAGCAGCAGTTCCGGGCGCTGATCGAGCGCGGCGGCGCTGGGCTGGAGGCGTTCGAGCTTGTCGCGCAGTGCGCTCCAGCGGCTGGCCGAGGCATCTTCGGCGCTGGCTTGCAGCCATTGGCGCGCCTCGGCCAGCAGCGGCTGGATCTGGGCGAACTGGGCGGGTGCGCGGCCTTCGAGCGCTACCAGGGCGTCGTCCAGGGCATCGATCACGGGTAGCAGGTGAATCATCCGTCCACGCAGTTCGCGGGCGTTCTTCAAGGTATGCGGCCCGGCGCCTTCGTGGCCGAGCTGGCCGATCATCAACTCCAGGCTGTTGAAGGTGGCGACCATCGAGGCGCGCATGCCGCCGATCTTGTCAGCAGCCACTTCGCGGGCGAGGTAGGTATCGCTGTAACGGATCGCTTCGTTGAACCAGCTGCCCATCGAGCCGACCACCACTGGCGCCAGCCGGCGCGGCCAGAAAATCGCCCCGACCACTGCTGCGCAGACGATCCCCAGACAGATCTCCTGGGCCCGCGACGATGCCACGTCGAACACCGCCAGCGGGTTATCCACCACCGCCAGGGCGATCATCGGCAGGGTGTAGCCGGCGAGCATCAGCACGTAGTTGTTGGCTGTGCGCAGGTTTAGCGAGAGGAACAGCAAGGTGCCGGTCCACAAGGCGATGGCGACCGACAGCAACAGCGGCGATTGCACCAGCGGCGGCACCAGCAAGATCGCACCACCGGCGCCGAGCAAGGTGCCCAGGGCACGGTACAGCGCCTTGGAACTGGTCGGGCCAACGAACGGGCTGGAGACGATGTACACCGTGGCCATCGCCCAGTACGGGCGCGGCAGCTGCATGAGCAGGGCGATGTACAGGGCGATCATCGAGGCGGCGAAGGTCCGCACGCCATAGAACCAGTCGCGCGCGGGGGGCATCGAGCTGAAGAAGCCGTTCATGCAAAGCCGCCCGGGGTGACCTGGCCGGCTGCTTCGAAGGCTTGGATAACGCGCAAGGTGGCTTCCAGATCGGCCTGGCTGATGCCGTGCAAGACCTCACGGCGCAGGCGCACCAGCTCGGCTTCGATGGATTCGGCAAGGATCCGCCCATCAGCGGTCAGGCTCAAGGCCTTGGCGCGGCGGTCGAGTGGGTCTTCACTGCGGCAGACCAGGCCAGCCTTGCACAGCTGGTCGAGCAGGCGTACCAGCGAAGGGCTCTCCAGGCCGGCAGCGTTGGCCACCGCTACCTGATGCACGCCATCACCCAGGCGCACGATCATCAACAGCGGCACCGCGCAGGCTTCGGAGATGCCGTAGCCAGTCAAGGCGGCATGGCAGATGCGCCGCCAATGGCGCGCAGCCACGACCATGCCGCTGCTGACTTTCAGGTGCAGTGCATCAAGCGTCATGTGAGGAACCGAGGATATTCATAGTTTGCTAACTATCAATATACGCCCTGCCCTCCCCCTGTCGTCAACCGCGGGCGATGAAGTGCCGGGATGAAATGTTGTTCATGTGAGCGGCCCCGACTCCCTCAAGGCTGAATCTGATCTTCCAGCTTCATGGTCAACGCCAAGTTACTGCCCATCAAGATCGCCTGATCCCGCCAGTCCAGATAACGCGCCGCATCCCGGCTGCTGTAATGCACCGCCAGCTCTTCGGCCGCCTGCATCACCCCGGCGGCAGCAGCCAACTCCAGCCAATACAGCCCCGCCTTGCTATCGCTCTGAACATACAGGCCATGTAAAAACCGATACCCCACTTCAAACCGACACCGCGCTTCACCGCGTTTCGCGCCCTTCATGAACCAGCGCAACGCCTCGACCAGGTCAACCTGCCAGTCCTGCTCGGCATCACAGATCTCTTCTTCGTACAGATCGCCCAAGGCCGCCGCCGCATGCAGCATCCCACGCTCGAAGGCCTGGCGATAACACTCGGCAGCCTGCTCGTAGGACACCTCGACACCCTTGCCGAAATAGTGCTGCTGACCCAGGTTGAACCACGCCGCAGCGCTCCCCTGCAACGCCGCCATGCGCAGCAAGTGCCCGGCCAACTGGGTATCGGCGATCCAGTACTTGCCATTGAGCCAGATCCAGCCCAGGTCATTGAGCGCCGCCACATTGCCCTCCAGGGCCAGGCGCCGCAGGTCGCTGTACACCGCTTGCAGGTCGACCGCTTCATCCAGGCGACTGACCAGGCCAAAGCGCTCGCCCAACGGCGCCCGCTGGCTGGGCATGCCCACCCCGGCGAACAGCCGTTGGCGCTGGCGCGGCCGGGCCGGCACAGGGGCGATCCGCGCCGGCAGAAGACGCGCGAGCAGCGAATGGATATTGCTGGCAGCAGACATGTTCATCCTCATTGAACGACACACAGCCCCGACCGCAGCCGTGTTGAGGCGTGATTCTGCGCGATGCCACGACGAAACCTGTCGCGAACGATCTGATGGAAGGCAACCAAATGCATCTTCCTTGATCTGAGCACGGTGTGGCGAATTGCCATACCCCGCTCGTGCCGCCATCCTATTGCGGCAAGCCTAGACAAGGACGTTACCTTTTGCCGTTCGCCACCACCCGCGCCACCCTCAGCCGTCAATGGGCGCTGCTGCGCCAATTGCCCAGCCGCTCCCCTGGCGTTACCAGTGCCGAACTGGTCTGGCGCCTGCGCGACGTTGGCTTTAGCGTCAGCAAGCGCACGGTCGAGCGTGACCTCAATGAGCTGTCGCTGATCTTTCCGCTTGAGCGCAACGACAAGAGCATTCCGTTTGGCTGGCACTGGTCGGCCACCGCCGTCGGCGAGCTGCGCGGCAACTTCGATTTGCAGGGATTCTTGCGTGA
The DNA here is from genome assembly GCF_014268815.2 of Pseudomonas urmiensis. Lineage (NCBI taxonomy): Bacteria > Pseudomonadati > Pseudomonadota > Gammaproteobacteria > Pseudomonadales > Pseudomonadaceae > Pseudomonas > Pseudomonas urmiensis. The sequence goes on along the minus strand of NZ_JABWRE020000001.1, from coordinate 5,225,280 downwards.
TGATGCGCTGCAACCCGTGCAGGGCGCAGGGGTGCAGATCCAGGCGTGGGTCAGCGATGGGCTCGCGCGCCAGCTGCGCGAGGCGCCGTTGAGCGCGGATATGCAGCTAACGGCGCTCGAACAAGGGCACCGGATGCGCGCCACAGTCACCGATGGCTGGCCGCTGCGCTGGTGGCTGTTGAGCCAGGGCGATGGCTTGGTGGTGGAGCAGCCGCAGACGCTGCGTGAAGAGATCGGGCGGACCTTGAGCAGTGCAGCTGCCCAGTACCAGGCCTGAGAGCTGCATCGCTCATGCGCACCTCATCGCGGGGCAAGCCCGCTCCCACGCCCTCAAAGGCTCATCAAATCAGCGTGGGAGCGGGCTTGCCCCGCGATAAAGACCTGACTAACGCTGCATTCCCCAACGCCGTACCGTCACCCGCTCCAGGGTATTGAACACCAGCCCTTCCACCAACAGGCCGATCAAGATCACCACCGCCAAGCCGGCGAATACCTTGTCGGTGTACAGCTCATTACGGTTCTGGAAAATGTACCAGCCCAGCCCGCCCTTGCCGCTGCTGGCACCAAACACCAGTTCGGCAGCGATCAGCGTGCGCCAGGCAAACGCCCAGCCGATTTTCAAACCCGACAAGATCGACGGCAGCGCCGCCGGCACCAGGATGTGCAGCACCAGGCGCAAACCCTTCAGGCCATAGTTTCGCCCAGCCATGCGCAGCGTCTCGGACACGCCAAGAAAACCTGCATAGGTATTCAGCGCCAGCGCCCACAGCACCGAGTGCACCAGAACGAAGATCAGGCTGTTATCGCCCAGGCCAAACCAGAGCAGCGCCAGCGGCAGCAAGGCAATCGCCGGCAATGGGTTGAACATCGAGGTCAAGGTGCCGAGCAAGTCCCGGCCAAATTGGGTCGACACTGCCAGGCTAGTGAGGCCGAAGGCCAGCACGATGCCCAGCACGTAGCCCTTGAGCAGCACGATCAGCGAAACGCCGACCTTGGCCGGTAGCTCGCCGCTGAGCATGCCGTCCCACAGGGCAACAGCGGTTTGTAGAAAGCTCGGCAGCAGCAGGTCGTTATCGGTGTAGCGCGCTGCAATCTCCCACAGCAGCGCCAACACAATCAGGATCACCGTCTTGCGCAGCCAACCTTGCTGCCACAGGCGCTGGACCAGCGGCAGTTGGCGTTCCAGAGGCACACTGAGCAGCGGCTGCAGCTGCACTTCGTATTCCTGACGTGCAGGGGTAGTGGTCATGGCACGAGCTCCTGTCAGTAGGCGATGCGGATATCGTTGAAACCCAGGTCTGCGGTTTGTGCAGGCTCTTGGGCTTCATCGAACAGCAAACGGTGGATACGTCGAGCGCTGGCCTGGAAATCACTGGCGCCCAGGCTGCCCAGATCGTACTGGTGGCTATGCACCTCGGCGCGCACCCGCCCAGGGTGGGGCGAGAGCAGCAGGATGCGGTTGCCGACCACCAACGCCTCTTCGATGGAGTGAGTGACGAACAACAGGGTGAAACGCACCTCTTCCCACAACAGCAGCAGTTCTTCCTGCATCTTGCGCCGGGTCAGGGCATCGAGTGCGGCGAACGGCTCGTCCATCAACAGGATCTTCGGCTGGGTGGCCAGCGCCCGGGCAATCGCCACGCGCGCCTTCATGCCACCGGACAAGGTATGCGGATAGGCATCGGCAAACGCCGCCAGGCCCACTTTGTCCAGGTAATGCAAGGCGCGCTCCTCGGCTTCGGCGCGCTTGAGCTGGCCGGATACCAGCAGCGGAAACATGACGTTCTGCTTGACCGTCTTCCACGGCGGCAGCTGGTCGAACTCTTGGAACACCACGATACGGTCAGGGCCGGGGCCTTTGACCGGCTGGCCCTGCAGCAGGATCTGCCCTTCGGTTGGCTCGATAAAACCGGCCACGGCCTTGAGCAAGGTCGACTTGCCGCAACCGGACGGGCCAAGCAGGACGAAACGGTCAGCACGATCGATTTCGAAGCTGACCTGGTGAGTGGCGCGCACCACGCGTTGCGCGGTGCGGTATTCGAGGCTCAAGTTATCCACAGCGAGCAGCGCTGGCGTGGCGACACGGCTCAGGTTGCTGGCCGTGTGGCCTGGCAATGGGGCGGTCATTGGCAATCAGCTCCCCTGCAGTGGGCGTTGGTCCTGGAAGAAGTAGTCCTTCCACGATTCAGGCTTGTTCTTGATCGCGCCAACCCGGTAGAGGAATTCGGCCAGCGGGTAGGTGTTCTTCGGCGTGACGGTGAACTCGTACTGCGGGTTGTCGATCAGGCGGATCAGCGCGTCGCGGTCGATCTTGGCCTTGGTCACGCGGATGTAGGTGTCTGCCGCTGCAGCTTTGTCGTTCTGGGCGAACTCAGCCGCCTCGGCCAGGGCATCGACGAAGGCCTTGTAGGTCTTGGGGTTGTCCTTGCGGAATTTCTCGGTGGCGAACAGCAGGGTCGGCGAGTTGGGGCCGAGCAGGTCATAGCTGTTGAGCACCACGTGCACGTTCTTGTTGGCCAGCACCTGATCCTGGAACGGCGGATTGGAGAAGTGCCCGTTCAGCTCGGTACCGCCAGCCAGCAGTGCGGCGGTGGCATCCGGATGGGGGACGGCCAGGGTGTATTTGTCGAGGCGGTTGTATTCCTTGTCGCCCCACTGCTTGGCAGCGGCGTACTGGAGGAAGCGCGACTGCACCGACACGCCCACCGCCGGCACGGCGATGCGGTCTTTCTCGGACAGGTCGGCAATGGTCTTCACGTTAGGGTTGCTGCTGACCAGGTAGTACGGGAAGTTGCCCAGCGAAGCCACGGCCTTGACGTTCTGCCGGCCCTTGGTGCGATCCCAGACGGTGAGCAGTGGGCCGACACCAGCACCGGCGATATCCACCGAGCCCGACAGCAGTGCGTCGTTGATCGCCGCGCCACCGGACAACTGCGCCCAGTCGACTTCGATGTCGATGCCCTCGGCCTTGCCATGTTTCTCGATCAGGTTCTGATCGCGGACCACGTTGAGCAGCAGGTAGACGATGCCGAACTGCTCGGCAATGCGGATCTTGCCTTCGGCCTGGGCCGCAGTGGGTGCGGCCAAGGTACCGATGACCAGGCTGGCGCCCAGGCCGATGCTTGCCGCCAGGCGGCTGATGGATCTACGCATGATGAATTTCCTCAGTCGTCAGAACGGGGCATCGCCCTGGATAGTGGTACGGAACAACTTGCGCCGCAGGTGCGCGGGGCAGCCGGTGGCAAGGTGGATCAACGAGCGGTTATCCCAGAACACCAGGTCGTGCGGCTGCCACTGGTGGCGGTAGATGTTCTGCTCGAGCACGCTCAACGCGTACAACTGCTGCAGCACATCACGGCTCTCGTCTTGCGGCAGGCCGACGATGCGGGTGGTGAAGCCTTCGCTGACGAACAGTGCCTTGCGGCCGTTTTCCGGGTGGGTGCGCACCACGGGGTGAATCACTTCCTGGACCTGCGCGAGCTGTTCGGCGGTCAGGGTCGGGCGCCAGTTGCCCTCGAATTTGGTTTCTGAGTAGCGTGCGGTGTAGGAATGCGCGGCGCCGCGGCCTTCGACCACCTTGCGCAGGGCTTCGGGCACTGCGTCCCAGGCTTTGTGCATATCGGCGAACAGGGTGTCGCCGCCTTCGCTAGGCAGCTCCTGGGCATGCAGCATCGAGCCCAGGCTTGGCAGCTCTTTATAGGACAGGTCCGAATGCCAGAACTTGCCGGCATCGCCCAGGCCAACGTTGCGACCGTCTTCGATGATGTTGGAGACGATCAGAATCTCGGGATGGCCCTGCAGCAGGAACTGCTTGAGCACATGGATCTGCAGCTCGCCAAAGCGGCGGCTGAAGGCAATCTGCTGGTCGGGGGTGATGCGCTGGTCACGGAACACCAATACGTGGTGATCCAGGTGGGCGCGGTGAATACGGCTGAAGTCCTCGGCGTTGACCGGTTGGGCCAGGTCCAGGCCGATGATCTCGGCGCCGACGGCACCGGAGAACGGGCGAATTTCAAAGGATTGCGGCTGTGCGCTGTCGATGGCCGACAAGGCGTTAGAGGCGGCTGGCATTTCTCACTCCCACGTAGTGCGCGGCATTCAGGGCGCGCATCGATCAGAAACGCACGGGGGACTCCCGTGTGGGTTCAAGTCGTGCGGCGCGCCGATTGGTCGGCAGGTACGCAGTGGGAGTGACTATAAAGGCATAAGAAAAATAATTTAAATACCTTTAAGAAATATAGATATGACTGGCCCAGCGTGTGTACGTCCAGCGGAAATGTCAGAAAAATCGCCGCACATCTGATAGCGTGCTGGCCATTTGAAATCTCACGTGGAGCGCTCCAGATGAAGGTGTTGTCGCTGTTCGGAACCCGGCCAGAAGCCATTAAAATGGCGCCATTGGTACAAACGCTCGCGGCGACCGAAGGCGTGCAAAGCATCGTTTGCAGCACCGGCCAGCACCGGCAGATGCTGGATCAGGTGCTGCAACTGTTCGAAGTGCCCGTCGACCACGATCTGGATGTTATGGTGCCTGGGCAGACCCTCAATGGCCTGTTCGCCCGGCTGATGACGCGTATCGACAGTTTGCTCGACGACGTCCAGCCCGACTGCGTGCTGGTGCATGGCGATACCTCTACCGCTGCCGCTTGCTGCCTGGCGGCATTTCAGCGCGGCATCGCCATCGGCCACGTCGAAGCGGGCCTGCGCACCGGCAACATGAGCCAACCCTTCCCGGAAGAGATGAACCGCCGGGTGGTCGATGTGATGGGCCGCTGGCTGTTCGCGCCGACGGTCACCTCTCGCGATAACCTGCTCAAGGAAAACCTTCACGGCGAGATCTTCGTCACCGGCAACACGGTGATCGACGCGCTGGAGCTGACCGTGCAAAAGCTGGAACGCCAGCCGGCCATCGGCGAAGGCTTCGCCAGTCGCTATCCATGGCTGGATGCCAGCCGACGCCTGGTGCTGGTTACCGGCCATCGGCGAGAGAGTTTTGGCGAAGGCTTCCGCCAGATCTGCGCAGCCTTGGCCGAGCTTGCCGAGCGCGACGACATTCAGATCGTCTATCCGGTGCACCTCAACCCGCAGGTGCGCGGGGTAGTCATGCAGACCTTGGCCGACAAGCCCAACGTGCACCTGATCGAGCCGCTGGATTACCTCGAGTTCGTCTGGTTCATGCGCCGCGCGCACTTGATCCTGACCGACTCGGGGGGCGTTCAGGAAGAAGCACCGCACCTGGGTAAACCGGTACTGGTGATGCGTGACACCACTGAACGGCCGGAGGCGGTCGATGCCGGCACCGTGAGCCTGGTCGGCACCCGCAGCGAGCGCATCACCGCAGCGGTCAAGCGCTTCCTCGACGATGACCAGCTCTACCAGCAGGTAGCGCGCAGCGTGAACCCCTATGGTGATGGCCAAGCGAGCGGACGGATTGTCAATGCACTGACAGGTCGGCCATTTATGCCGTTCCTACCGCACTGATCGTCAGTAAGTGCGCCTCTATGCGTCATAAAAATGACATATATTGGCGCGACCTTGACCCATGTCGGAATTACCTTACAAAACGCAACAAAATATTGACATGGGCATATTGATATTAGAGAGTTGCGCCCCGCTGCATGAAGGCCCGCTGTCGATGTGAATCAGGGACCTGCAACACACTCCTGTCCTCCGATTGAATCTCTTCCTCCAGCACTGCCGGGCGGCTTGCCGCGCCGCGCGCGTACACCATCGCGTACACCCTTTGGCCGACGCCAGAGGTTCTTGTGGACTTTTGCAGAGATAGATCGTTGATTCACATTCCTCGCCGCATGAAAAACACCCTGTGGATTGCCGCACTGAGCTCGCCGCTGGTCGCCCAAGCGACACCGGTCAGCGATGCCCTGCAAACGATTGCCGGCCAGCACCTGGTCAGCCGCAGCGTTTCGCTGGCAGACCTGGGTATCACCAATCCAGTGGTGCTGGATCAGGCTGACAATCGCCAGGCGTTCTTCCTGCCGGTACCCAAGGGCGTGGCCATCAGCGATGCGCGGCTGGAAATCAAAGGCGAGTTCATTCGCGGCGAGCAGCAACCTGCCACCCTGCGCATGTCGGTAGACGGTCTGCCACAAGTCGCTGAGCGGGTCACCCTCGGCTCTGGCGAGATCAGCCGCAGCCTGCGCGTAGACAGCGGTCGTCACGCCAACGGTTTCGTTAATTTCAGCCTCGACTGGAGCTCGCCGGTATCGGTGGATTTCTGCGCCCCGCCGCGGCCAACCGCCAACATTCTTACCCTGTCGCCAGAGACGCGCCTGAACTACCGCTTCTCGATGGCCTCGCTGAACAGCCTGGCCGATGCCTGGAGCACCCTGCCCGCTGAGCCGGTGATCCTGGTCGCCAGTGGCGCCCTTGAGCGCAACAGCTTCGACAGCGCCTGGCGGATGGGCGTAGCCCTGGAGCGCAGTGCGCGCCGGGCCAAGGTACGCGCCCTGCCCCAGGTGGGTGAACACGTCAGCCTGGAAGGTGTGCAGATTCCGGCCGGCCTGGGCCAGGTCCCGGCGTTCGCCGCGCTGGCCGGCAAACCTCAGCACACGCTGGGCTCGCCAGCCGAGTTGGGCGCCCTGCTGATGCTCGATGGTCAGGCCACCCACGCCGACATCGCCATTGCCGACTCCGCGCTGGTCAATCAAATCAATGCCGCGCTCGATGCCTTGGCCGCACAGCTGCAAGGCGATAACGAGGCCCTGGCCGCCCTGCAGCAATGGCGTAAGCAACGCGCCAGCCTCGCGGCCGGTGCAGTGCCAAGCCAACAGCTGCAACTGGCAAGCCTTGGCCGCCAGGCGCTGGTTGCGGTAGCCGCCGATGCCGGCGCCAAGGCCGCTGGCGTGCTCGACGCGCACTGGCGCAACGTACTGGTTTCGCCCTCGGCACACATCACCCGGGTAGGCGAGCCTCTGCGCAATGACAGCGGCAAACTGCGCCTGAGCACCTTGGGCGGCAACTACAGCAACTTCGATGTGATCAGCCGTGGCGAATGGACGGCAACCTTCCCGCTCAGCGCAGTGTCGGTCGATGGCCGCATGCCTGGCGAGCTGACCTTCGACCTGGCCGCCGCACCGGGCGCCTCGCGCACCGCGCCAGTGGCCTCGGTGATCTGGAACAACGTTTTGCTCAACGCCATGCAGATGGATGCCGATGGCCAGCCCGAGCGCCTCACCGCGCGCGTTCCAGGCTATGCCTTGGGCGTGACCAACACCGTCCAAGTGCGCTTCCAGCGCCAACCGGTTTCGCCGGAGTGCGCCGAGATCCCGCAGGGCTATCCGGTCAACGTATTGCCGACCAGCTACCTGACCTCGGCCGCTGCCGAGCCCGATGGCACCTTCATCGGTTTGCTGCCATTGCTGGCTGGCAAGTCGCAGCTGATCACCGACAAGGCCGCCCTGCAAACGCCGGTAGCGAGCCTGGGCAAGCTGATCCGCCTGGCCAGCGCCGCTTCGCTGTCGGCGGTTCAGGCTGAACTGGTCCTGGCCGAAGGCGGCGCCGTAACGCCAGCCAAACCGTTCCTGGCGGTTGACGTCGAACTGCCTGGGGCCAAGCCGCTGCTGGGCGTCGAGGAGCTCAAGCGCCTGCAAGCCCAGGGCGCTGAGCAACCCGCACTGGACCTGCAAGGCCCGCAACCTCTGGGCACGCTGTCGGTGGTCGACTCCAAAGGCCAGCACGGCGTGTTGTGGAGCAGCCTGGGCGACCGTTCGATGGTGCCGCAGGTGCCGTTCCTGCTGACCCAAGGCAATGCCGTGGTGGTTGGCGAGCAAGGCCCGCTGACCTGGGTGGACACCACCGATCCTGAGCTCAACCTCAACGGCACGCCGTTCCATCAGTGGCGCAAGCAGCTGGTGTGGGCGCTGCCGACCCTGGCTGGGGTCCTGTTGGTGCTGTTGCTGCTCGGTGTACTGGCACGTCACTTGCGCCTGAAGAACAAAGGCAAGTAACGGTAGGCAGGCGCAGACATGTCCTCTCTCTACTGGCCCTACCTGCTGGCTGACTACTACCACGTGCTGGAAGTAGTCACTGCCGCAGTCGGGATCCTGATCCTGCTGTCCAGCCTCGATGACCTGTTCATCGACGCCTGGTACTGGGTGCGCCAGCTCTATCGCAAGCTGCTGATCCGGCGTAAACGCTATCAGCCGCTAACTGTCGAGCAACTGCGCGCCAAGCCCGAACAGCCTCTGGCGATCATGATCCCGGCGTGGCTGGAGTACGACGTGATCGCGCCGATGCTGGAGAACATGGTCGGCTCGCTCGACTACAAGAACTACTACATTTTCGTCGGCACCTACTGCAACGACCAGCGCACCATCGACGAAGTCGAGCGCATGCGCCGCCGCTATCGCCAGTTGGTGCGGGTAGAAGTGCCGCACGACGGCCCGACCTGCAAAGCCGACTGCCTGAACTGGATCATCCAGGCGATCTTCGCCCAGGATGCGCGCATGCCCGAGCCGTTTGCCGGGGTGATCCTGCATGACAGCGAAGACGTGCTGCACCGCCTGGAACTGCACTACTTCAACTACCTGTTGCCGCGCATCGACTTCATCCAGCTGCCGGTTACTTCGCTTGAGCGCGACTGGTACGAATTGGTCGCGGGCACCTACATGGATGAGTTCGCCGAGTGGCACACCAAGGACTTGGTGGTGCGCGAGAGCATGTCGCGGATGGTGCCGTCTGCTGGCGTCGGCACCTGTTTCTCGCGCAAGGCGCTGCTGGAGCTGTCGGCCGAGACCAACAACCAGCCGTTCAACACCGACACCCTGACCGAGGACTACGACATTGGCGCGCGCCTGGCGCGGCGTGGGATGAAGCAGATCTTCGGCAAGTTTCCGGTCGACTATGTGGCCAAGCGCACCACCTGGTTCGGCAACGGCAAGGACAAGATGGTGGCGATCCACATGCCACTGGGCGTGCGGGAGTACTTCCCTGACACCTTCCGCACCGCCTACCGGCAAAAGGCGCGCTGGACCCTGGGCATCGGCCTGCAGGGTTGGAGCCAGGTTGGCTGGGCCGGCTCGCTGGCCACCAAGTACCTGTTGTTCCGTGATCGCAAGGGTTTGATCACCTCGTTCATCGCCATCCTGGCCTACGTGCTGCTCGCCCAGCACTTGGTGTTCCTGGCGATCAGCGCCACCGGTCATTGGGACGTGTTCTTCCCCTCTGCCTTCTCGCCCAACAGCGGCCTGCTCGACCTGATGTGGGCCAACACCCTGGCGCTGAGCCTGCGCTTGCTACAGCGCGCCTACTTCGTCGGCCGCTTGTACGGCTGGGAACATGCGCTGCTGTCCGGGCCACGGATGATCATCGGCAACTTCATCAACGCCATGGCCGCAGCCCGGGCCTGGCGTCTGTACCTGGGGCATCTGTTCCTGGGCAAGGCGCTGGTCTGGGACAAGACCATGCACGACTTCCCCTCCTCCGACCAGCTGCAACAACAACGCCTGCGTCTGGGCGAGCTGTTGCTGTCGTGGCGCGCCATCGACGACACCATTCTGGCCAAGGCCCTGCAAGCCCAGGCCGATGAACACAAGCCGCTGGGGCAGATTCTGCTCGAACACGGCTATCTGGACGAAGACACCCTCAACGAGGCGATCCTGTTCCAGCGCGAGACCGGCGAGCCCGAACCCGTCAACGACTCACCGGCGCCGGCGCCAACTGCGAAGAAACAGGTCCTCGAACCGTCATGAATTCTGCTCGTCCTGCCTTCGCGCTGTTCAGCGCCCTGCTCTGCTGCGCCAGTATCTCGCCGGCTGCGGCCGCACCCGAGGTGCCGCTGCAAGGAGTGGCCTGGGAACAGGCCGACCAGGCCTATCGCAGCTATCAGGGCGGGCGCTATCGCGACGCCTTGCAACAGGTCGATGCAGCGCTGGCGCTGCGCCCAGACGTAGCCCGGCTGAACCTGCTCAAGGTCTATACCCTGCAGAAGCTAGGGCGGCGCAATGAAGCCCGACAGGCCGCGCAGCGCGCACTCAAGCGCGGCGTGCGCGACCCTGGCCTGCAAGCGGCGGTGGTCAATCTGCAAAGCAACCCCGGTGCCGGCAGCGGCCCAGCTACCTCAGCCGCTTACCAGAAGGGCTTCCCGCTCGCGACCAAGGCCTATGCAGCCTACAACGCAGGCGACATGCCTGCCGCCGAGCGCGATGCCGAACGGGCCTTTCGTACCGATCCAAGCCAAGGTCCCTGGGCGTTGCTCTGGCTGGACAGCCTGGAAGCCCAGCAGCGCTGGCCGCAAGCCGCCGAGGCGGCGGGCACCGCCATCGCCTTGGGCGCACCCAATACCAGCGACCTCGAAGCCCGCCGCCAGACCCTCAAGCGGCGGATGGCTGTGCGCCCGGCCGAGCAGGCCTACCAGGCCCTGATTGCCAACCGCCCAGGTGACGCTGTACCGCTGGCGCGTGAAGCCGTCAGCCTGGCACCGGACATCTCCAGCCACCGCCTGTTGCTGGTCACCGTGCTGCTGCTCGACAACCAGCCGGCCGCTGCCGAACAGGCAGCCAACGACGCCCTTGAAGTCGATGACGAAAGCACCGTGATGCTGGTCATGCGCGCTTACCTGCGTCAGTTCCAGGGCAAGGCGCAAGTGGCCAACGACGACTTCGACGCTGCCATGGCCCAGGACTGGCTCGACGAAGAGCAGCTGCGCAACGTGAGGCTGATCGCCATCGACGCGGCACTGGCCGCCGGTGACTCGGCCCGCGCCCAAGCCCTGCTGACGCCGCTGGATGCCAACGACGAAGCGGTGGCCCGACGCTTACAAACGTTGCACGACGACCGCCGCCCTAGCGCCGCATTGAACCTGAGCAACTACCCAGCGCCACGCCAGTCCTGCCAGGACACCCCTTACGGCACCCAGTGCGAGCTGCTCCCGGCCGATGCCGGCGGCGCCGCTGGGCCAGCCAGCGAAGCCTACGCGGCCTATGCGCGGCAGGATTACCAGGAGGCGATCCGCCAGGCACGCAAGGCCACTGAACAAGACCCGGACAACCTGGAATTTCAACGCCTGCTGACCACCGCCCTGGCAGCGGGCAACGACCAGCAAGCCGCGGAAGCTGAACAGCGTCTGAGCGATGCAATTGCGCGCACCCCAAGCGATGCCGAGCTACTGATGCAGCGTGGCTATTTGCGCATGCGCACCGCCCAGCCGGCCCGCGCCCGGGAAGACTTCCGCGCCGCGCGCGACACCGGCAAGGCACCTAAAACGGTCATCCTCGACGAGGCGTATGCGTTGTCGTCGATGGGCGACAAGCCCGCCGCCGTGCGCAAGCTCAAGCACGCCATCGACATGGATGACCACGGCACGCTCGATCTGAACGATGAGCAGCGCTACAACACCCGTAGCGCCATCACCGGTTTCGACCGCGAATGGGGCGCCACGGTGACCACCAGCTACCGTGGCGCGCGACCCAGCACCACCATTGCCAACGCCGGGCAGAGTTCGGCGGGTGATTCGGTCGTCAGCACTGCCGAGCTGTATTGGCGGCCTAGCCAGTTCAATGACCAGAACGGGGTTCTGGAAGTTTACGGGCGGCTGTCCAATACCCTGTGGGACGAAGGCGGCAAGTTCAAATCGCAAGGCGCGATCGACCCGTGCAGCAAGGCTTCGTTGCCCGATGGCGGCTCCAGTGACTCGAAATCGGTCAGTGGATTCCCCAGCACCATTGGCTCCCTGGGCGTTCGCTACCTGCTTTCCGATACTGGCTTTACCTTCGGCCTGGAGCGGCGTTTCCTGATTGGTTCTGCTACCCGTGAGGGTACAGCCAACCCGGCTAAAAACAGTGATCGCTGTGACGTGCAAAACTCGATTCAAAGTGCCAACGAAGACCGTGCCGAAAATTCCATCGCTCCAATCAACGGCGCCTTGCTGAACTACAAGCTCAAGGATGGCGCCGGTGGTTGGCTGGCCTATGCCACCTATGGGTTCTACCGTGGCACCGACCTGCGCATCAACGAGACCAGTTGGTGGACAGTGGACGCCTACTCACAGCTGGGCTACTCGCTGGAAGACAACTCCGCGAGCTACACCCTGTACGACGTCGACAACCAAGGCTCGAAGACCGACAAACTGGCCGAAGCCAACGGGCGCATGAAGCGTGAGCAGCTGTTCCTCAGCAATGAAATCCGTCTTGGCCGGAGTTTCCGCGTCGCCGGGCTCTCTCCACACTTTGTGGTGTTCCCACACATTGTCGGTGCCGCCGACGTGATCTGGCAAAAGGACCAGGCCACTGACCTGCATGGCGCCAGCGGTGAGCTGGCCTCTGTACTGGAAAACAAACGCTACTCCCTGACCCGCGACCAAGGCTCCTGGTCGATGGCCGCAGGCCCCGGCATCGGTCTGCGCTACTGGTTCCGCGAGGACCATTACCACACACCCCGCTCCTATCTCGATTGGACGGCCCAGTACCGCTTCGCCATCGGCGGCGGTGCCACCGAACGGGCTGAAGGCCTGTTCATGAACCTGACATTGTCATATTGAGGACCCCACACATGCTGTCGCTTCCTCTGTTCACTCTTTCATGCAAACGCCTGGCTAGCGCCTTGCTCGCCGTCAGCCTCGGCTGCGCCGCGATCAACGCCCAGGCCGATGACTCTTCCATCGTCATCCAAGGCAAGGATGGCTGGTTGTTCCCTGGCTGGGGCAGCCTTACCGAAGTCGACAGCCGTGGCATCGAAGCCTCCACCGCGTTGATCAAGGATGCCCAGCAGGCGCTGGCCGCGCGTGGCGTGCACTTGCAAGTGCTGGTACTGCCGGACAAGACCCGCTTCTATCAGGACAAGCTGCCCGCAGGCAAAACCCTCAGCGCGCAAGTCCAACAGCGGTATCAGAGCATTCTCGCCAGCCTGCACAAGGCCGGCATCAGTGCCCTGGACGACGCAGCGGTACTCGAGCAGGTGCGCCAGGGCGGCAAGGACGTGTTCTACCGCACCGACCAGCACTGGACCCAAGTTGCCGCCGACGCCACCGCCCAGGCCACCGCCGAGCAGATCAAGCGCGACGTGCCTGCGCTCAAGGGCAGCGCTGGCAGCGGCATGACCCTGGGTAGCGAGTTCAAGGAACGCCGTTTTGGTGACCTGGCCGAACGCTTCCTGACCCCCGAACAGCGCAAGCAAACTGGCCGGGAGACCTTCACCGTGCGCCGCCAAGCGGCGGCCACCGGCCTGCTCGACAGCGCCCCGGCGCCAGTGCATGTCACCGGCCACAGCATGGTCCAGCCGTACTTCGGTTTCCCGCAAAAGCTCTCCAACAGTGTCGATCGACCGGTTTCGGTGAACTGGAAGCCGGGCAACGTCGGCCAGTGGATCATGCTCCTGGAGTACCTGGAGTCGGCCGACTTCAAGAACAACCCGCCGCAAGTGCTGGTCTGGCAGATGTTCGAGCCGACCTACGCGCAAGGCCCGCAGGCCAGCGGCCTGTGGGACAACGCCTCGATCATGAGCGCCGACGCCTGGCGCCAGCGCCTGCGCAGCGCCCTCGGACGTTGATGCATGGCTGAGCGCGACCCGGCCGCTGCGCCCTCGCACCGCCGCTATGCCGCTGCGGTGATCGCCTTGCTGCTGCTCGCCCAGGCTTGCGGCTTATGGCTGCTGTACACCGGCAAGCTCGACCCTGCGCGGCTGAAACCCTCGGCATGGTTGGACGGTGACGCCGGCAAGGCGCTCGGCGAAGCGCTGCAACCGAAGTTGCAGGACAACGCCGATACCTTGAGCGCCGCCGTGCGCTATCGCCTGCTGGGCGATCTTGGCGCGCAGGTGGTACAGGGCTGCCCGGGCTGGCTGTTCTATCGCGACGGTCTGCGCGCGCAACCGGGTGTACGCGGGGCCTACGAGGCGCGCCTGCGCCTGATGCGTCATTGGAGCGGGCAGTTGCGTGAACAGGGCCTGCAGGTGCTGCTGGTGGCAGTGCCAGACAAGGCGCGGATCGAAACCCACGCCCTGTGTGGCCTGCAGCAGTCGGCACAGATGCAGGCGCGGCTGGGCCAATGGCAGGCTAGCCTGGCCGAAGCCGGTGTGGCCTATGTCGACCTCGCTACGGCACTGGCCGCAGGCGCCGAGCAGGCGCCGCGGTTCTTCCGCACCGACGTCCACCTCAATTCCGTCGGCGCCCAGGCCGCTGCCGATGCCGTAGCCGCCGCGGCCCTGCCGCTGCTTGGCGGCAAACGCGAGCAACAGTTCGACAGCAGCGGCGCCGGCCCAGCCCAACCACGCATGGGCGACCTGATCACCTTGGCCGGCCTGGAGCACGCCGCGGCGGCCTGGCGGCCAGCACTGGACCAGGAGCAGCCCGAGCAGATCGTGCCGCGCCGTGGCGGTGGCCTGCTTGACGACACGCCAGCGGTGCAAGTGCTCCTGGTCGGCAGCTCGAATGGCCGGCGCAGCGCCTTTGGCGAGCGGCTGGGCCGCAACCTCGGCCAACAGGTGTGGAACCAGAGCCTGGATGGCGGGCAGTTCTGCGGCGCCTTGCTGGCTGCACTGCACAAGCGTGAGCGTTGGCCGCGCACGCTCAAGCTGGTGATCTGGGAGTTTTCCGAAAGCGCCCTGTCGCTGCCGCTAACCGCCGATGAACGCGCCGTGCTGGCCACGCTACCGGCTTGCGAGGCTGAGCATGCTCTTTAACTCATACCTGTTCTTGCTGTTGTTCCTGCCGCTGACCCTGGCCGCGCACTACCTGATCGCCGCTCGCAGCCTGCGCGGCGCCGCGTTGTGGCTGTGCTTCACCTCGATCGTGTTCTATGGCTGGTGGAACCCGCAGTTCGTGTTGCTGTTGATCGGCTCGATCGCCTTCAACTACCTGGTCAGCCTGGCGATCCTCGGCGCAGCTGGGCGCACCCGCCTGCAACTGCTGATCACCACCCTAGGGGTCGGTGCGGACCTGGCCTTGCTGTTCCACTACAAGTACTTCGTCACCCTGGTCAACTTTGCCCAGGACTGGGGCTTGGCTGGCACGCGCCTGGACGACATCATCTTGCCGCTGGGGATTTCGTTCTTCACCTTCACCCAGATCGGCTACCTGCTCGACTGTCGTGCCGGCATCGTCAAGGAGCGCAGTCTGCTCAGCTACGTGCTGTTCGTGACCTTCTTCCCGCACCTGATCGCCGGGCCGATCCTCCATCACAAGGAGATGATGCCGCAGTTCGCCAAACCGGATAACTACCGCTTCCGCGCCGAAAACCTCAGCGTCGGCGGCATGCTGTTCATCATCGGCCTGGCCAAGAAAGTGCTGCTCGCCGACCCCATCGCGCCCTATGCCGATGCCGGTTTTGCCGAGCCTGGCACGCTGGGTTTGTGGGCCGCCTGGGGCACCGGGATCGCCTACGCGCTGCAGCTGTATTTCGATTTTTCCGGATACTCCGACATGGCCCTGGGCCTGGCCAAGATGTTCGGCATCCGCTTCCCGCTGAACTTCAATTCGCCGTACAAGGCCAGCAACATCATCGACTTCTGGTCGCGCTGGCACATGACCCTGACCCGCTACCTGACCGCCTACCTGTACTACCCGGTGGCCATGGCCGTGTCCGACTGGCGCAGCAAGCGGGGGCTGCCGGTCGGCACCCAGGGCGCGGCCACCGCAGGCGGCTTTGCCGCTGCCATCGTGCTGCCGACCGCCTTCACCATGGGCCTGGCTGGCATCTGGCACGGCGCCGGTTTGCAGTTCCTGATCTTTGGCCTGCTGCATGCCGCTTACCTGTCGATCAACCATGCCTGGCGGATTTTCGTGGTGGGCCGCAACAAGGCCAGCAAGAGCCGCTTGAAGACTGCGGGCTGCGTACTGCTGACCTTCGCCGCAGTCATCGTCGCCCAGGCTTTCTTCCGCGCCGAGTCGACTCACGACGCTGTGCTACTGGTCGAAGGCATGTTCGGCCTGCGTGGCCTGGGCAGCCTGCCAGAGGCCGTGTATCCGACTGCAATCGCCTGGGGCGATGCCTGGCGCATGCTGCTCGGCCGCCACCTGGAGGCGCTGCATATCCTCGCGGTGCTGGCAGTGGCGTGGTTCCTGCCCAACTCACAGCAGATCATGGGCGGCTTCTCGCCGTCGCTGGCCCGCGTACAACTGGATGGCCCCGCCGCATTGCGCTGGGCACCGAACCTCAAATGGCTGGTGATCATGGCGCTGCTGCTGGTGCTGTGCCTGATCAACCTGCACAAGGAAGCGCGCTTCCTGTACTTCCAATTCTGACTTTCCCGGAGTGATCGACATGAGCGACGAAACCCTCAAGCAGCAACTGGCACAGATCATTGAAAACGTCATCGGCACCGCCGTCGAGCACGACGACCTGCTGATCGAGTCGGGCCTGGTCGACTCGATGACCGCCGTCGATATCGTCATGGCGGTGAAGAACGAGTTCGGCTGCAAGGTGCCGCCGACCGAGATCGACGAGCACCTGGAGTCGATCGACGCGCTGGCCGCGTTCATCCAGGCCAGCCGCGGCTAAGCCCGATCAGCGTGTAGCCAGGAGCGCCGCCAGATGCATTTCGATTTCGACCGCTGTCAATTCGCCGACCTTGAACACAACGCCGACGCCCCGGCGCTGCGTGACGCCAGCCGGGTGTTGGACTGGGCCGGCTTGCAGCTGGCCGTCGAAGCCTGGCAGCTGCGCGCCAGCGCAGCGGGTATCATGGCGGGCACGGCGCTGGTGATCAGCGGCCACAAGCAGATCGAATTCGTCGTGGCCATGCTCGGTTGCCTGCGCCTGGGCGTCACCTACGTGCCGCTGGACAGCATCAACCCGCCACAGCGACTGCAACGGATCATCGAGCTGGTCGGCGCAGGACACTACTACGATGCAGCAACCGACCGCTTCGAGGCCGGTGTAGCCCAGGCGACACCGCTGGCCGAAGCAGACCTTGCCTACATCATGTTCACCTCCGGCAGCACCGGCGATCCGAAAGGGGTGCAGATCGGCCGCGACAGCGTGGCGCTGTTCGCTGGCTGGATCCGGGACTGCCTGGGGCTCGGCGCGCGGCCGACGTTCATGAACCAGATGCTGTTCAGCTTCGACTTTTCGCTGTTCGACCTGTGCGGCGCGCTGGCCTTAGGTGGCCAGTGCGTGCTGTGCCCGCGTGAGGTGATCGCAGCGCCCCTGGACTTCGTTGGCTACTTGGCCGACAGCCAGGTGCAGGTGTGGGCATCGACACCCTCGTTCGTCCGCCAGCAGTTGCTCAATGATGAATTCGACGCCGCCCACCTGCCGCACCTGCAAGTGTTCGTGTTTGGCGCCGAGTCGCTGACCCCAACCCTGGCCAACCAGCTCTGGGCGCGCTTCCCCAAGGCACGCATCATCAATTCCTACGGCCCAACCGAGGCGACCTGCTCGACCACCTGGATCGAGATTCTGCCGCCACTCGACGCGGGCACCCAGCCGCTATCGATCGGCCGCGCCAAGCCGTATGCCGAGCTGTTCCTGGTGGACGGTGAGCTGTGCATTGCCGGTGACCACGTCATGCGTGGCTACCTCAATCGTCCAGACCTGAGCGCTGCGGTGCTGTTCGAACACAACGGCAAACGCGCCTACCGCAGTGGCGATCTGGCCGAGATCGACGAGCACGGCCGGGTGTTCTTCCATGGCCGGCGCGACGACCAGATCAAGCTGCACGGCTACCGCATCGAGCTGGGCGAAGTGGATGCGGGCCTGGCCAGTCTGCCGGGCGTCAGCGCTGCGGCAACGGTGGCCCTGCGCCGCCCCGACGGCACCCTGGTGCGGATGATTGGTTTTGTCGAAACGCTCGAGCTGCCAGCTGCGACTCTCGGCCCACTGCCTACGGCGTTGGCCGACTGGAAGCAACACCTGGCCAGTCGCCTGCCTTCCTATATGATTCCCTCGGAACTGCTCGCCTGTGGCCGCTTCCCCGGTACGCTGTCGGACAAGGTCGACCGCAAGCGCCTCGCCGCGCTATACCAGGAAACCCGCCTGAAACGCCCCAAGGAGACCCAATGAAACTGTCCGCCCTGCTCGCCACTGCCCTGCTGCTCGGGAGTGGCCTGCCTACCCTGGTGCATGCCGAAGGCAAGCTGGCGCAGCTGTATGCACCGCGGCCACCGGCAGGCTCGGCCTTCGTTCGGGTATTGCAACCAACAGCGGATAGCGTCGAAGTGCAGCTGGGCCAGAACCCGCCGCAGCGCCTTGGCGACGAACGCCTGGCCAGCAGCTACAACGTGATCAAGGGCGGCGAACCCTTCGCGGTACGCATTGCCGGCAAGACCGTCGGCACCCTTACGGTCGCCGCCGACAGCTACCAGAGCCTGGTGCTGCACGACGGCAAGCTACTGGTACTGGACGACAGCGCTGCCAGCGACGATGCATTGAAGGCCGAGCTGCGCTTCTACAACCTGGCCAGTGACTGCCCAGCCGGCCAGTTGCAGGTCGACGGTGGCGGCCCAACGCTGTTCGCCGAGGTCAAGCCTAACGCCACCCAGGCCCGCGCGATCAATCCGGTAAGCGCCAGCCTGAGCGCCGGTTGCGGCGCGGTGCAGGCCAAGGCGCTGGCCTTGCCGCAGTTGCAGCCGGGTGATCACTACGCACTGTTTCTCACCGGCAGCGCCCAGCAGCCGGTGCTGCGCGGTGAACTCAGCAGCACTGCTGCGTTTGCCCGGTAAGTAGCCATGCGTAGCCTTTTTCGCGACGACCATGAGCTGTTCCGTGACCAGGTCCGACGCTTTATCGACGAGCGCATCCTGCCGCATTACGACAGCTGGGAACGTGCCGGGGTGACGCCCCCTGAGCTCTGGCGCGAAGCCGGTGCCCAAGGCTTGCTGTGCTCGGCCCTGCCCACGCCCTATGGTGCCGGTGGCGACTTTGGCCACGCCATGGTGGTGATCGAAGAATTGGCCCGCGCCAACTGCCTGGGCATCGGTTTTTCGATCCACTCCGACATGGTCGCGCCATACCTGCTCAGCCTCGGCAGCCAGGCGCAGAAAGACCGCTGGCTGCCAGCGATGGCCGCTGGTGAACTGATCGGCGCCATCGCCATGACCGAGCCGGGTGCTGGCAGCGACCTGAAAGCGATCCGTTGCCGCGCCGAGCGCGACGGCGAGCACTATGTGCTCAATGGCCAGAAAACGTTCATTACCAACGGCGTCAATGCGGGCCTGATCATTGTCGTCGCCAGCACCGAGCCAGACCTGGGTGCGCGCGGGCTGTCGCTGTTCTGTGTCGAGGCCGGTTTACCAGGGCTGAGCAAAGGCAACCACATGGCCAAGATTGGCCAGCATGCCCAGGACACCTGCGAGCTGTTCTTCGACGCGCTACGGGTACCGGCCGACTGCCTGCTGGGCGAGGAGAATGCTGGCTTCGAGTACCTGGGTCGGGAGCTGGCCCGCGAGCGCCTGGCGATTGCCCTGCGGGCTGCGGCGCATGTCGAGGGGATGCTGGAGCAGACCTTGGCTTATACCCGTGAGCGCAAAGTCTTTGGCAAGCGAGTCAGCGACCATCAGCACAACCGCTTTATCCTTGCCGATGCGCGAGCGCGATTGACCATGCTGCGGGTGTTCCTCGATGACTGTGCACGGCAATTAATCGACGGCAGCCTGGACCCGGTGGTCGCGGCCATGGCCAAGCTCAATGCGACAGAGCTGCAGGGGCAGATTCTTGATCAGCTGCTGCAGTTGCATGGTGGCTATGGCTATAGCAGCGAGTATGGCATCGGCCGCGCTTGGGCCGATGCGCGGGCGCTGAGGATCTTTGGCGGGACCAGTGAAGTGATGCGCGAGATCATTGGCCGTTCACTTTGACGACCTTGCCACCGTGGGAGCGGGCTTGCCCCGCGATAGCATTGTCTCAGACGGCAAATCGTTGACTGACGACCGTTAGCTGATCAGCCGTGCCCGCGCAACCAGTCCTGGTGCAGGCGCCGCGCTCGCGGATCATCACCCAGCGCCCAAGGATCCAGGGCAAACGCTACCACCTGCTCGGCACCGGTGGTCTTGGCCCACTCCAACTGGCGGCGCACGCGGGTGTAATCCGCCGAACGTGCCTTGAAGTCGCTGCCATCGTTTTTTTCTGAGGGCAGTTGCTCGAACAGCTCCACCACCACATCGAAGGGCACCTGGCGCCGACGCAGCTCCAGCAGCAATGGCTCGATCGCTTGCAGGTTGGCCCAGCCAGCCACGCCGACGCCATCCTGCACCACCGGGCGCAGCGCAGTGCTATCAAGCAGGGTGCGCCACAGCTGCAGCAATGAGCCATCGGTCTGCAGCACGCTGTAGTAGGTAGAAATCGACGGCACGCGGCCACTGCTGTGGCGAGCGTTGTCGGCCAGCGCGCCGAGCCATTGCGCCAGACGCTGCTGGCGTTCGGCGGTATCCCAGTGATACTGCTCAAGCTCATACGGGATGTACCAGCCGGCAAACGCCGGATGATTTGGCCACGGCGAGCTGCTCATATAGCGTCGAGCGTCTTCCAGGGATTTGGCAAAGAACGCCGCCTGCTCTTGTGGCTGCGCCCCCAGGGCTTGCCACCAAGCATTGTCGAACGGCAAACCGACCTGCACCTGCATGCCTTCTTCGCGGGCCAGGTCGAATACGGTTTGCAGCATCGGCTCAGGGATCATCCACGGCGACTCGCCGCCCACCAGGCCGACCCACTGCAGGGTGAGCGTACGGCAGCCCATGTCGGCCATCGCCGCCATGCGCCGTTGCCATTGCTTGCAGTCGAGCTCGGCGTGACTTTTCCACAGTTGCAGAAAGCTGCCCTGGACTCCAGTTGAGCGGCTGCAGCCCGACAGGCTGGTCAGGCCGAAGACCACCGGCGCGGCAGTCAGCAGGCACAGAACATGGCGACGGTTTAACGATGGCGTGGAAATGAGCAGATCCTTTCGATGGCATTGCACACGAATGGATCAAGGTTACCTCAAAGGCCTGATGCAGCCTATCGCCAGGCCCGCCGGCGCTAGGCTGCTCGATCACCTTTCGCGCAAGGCCTCGCTCTGTGCCTTGATGATCGGCTTGAGCAGATAGCTCATGATGGTCTTCTTGCCGGTCATGATGTCCACTGTCGCCACCATGCCAGGAATGATCAGCAACGGTTTTTCGTCAGTGCCCAGGTGACTACGGTCGGTGCGCAGGCGGATCAGGTAGTAGGTGGTCTTCTTGTCTTCATCGGTGATGGTGTCGGCGCCAATTTGTTCGAGCTTGGCCTTCAACCCGCCGTAAATGGTGTAGTCGTAGGCGGTGAACTTGACCGTGGCTTCCTGGCCGGGGTGCAGGAAGGCGATGTCCTTGGGCAGGATTTTCGCTTCGATGACCAGGCTGTCATTGAGCGGGACGATCTCGACGATGTCGTCACCCGGCTGGATCACCCCGCCGATGGTGTTGACCAGCAGCTGCTTGACCACGCCGCGCACCGGTGAGGTCACCAGGGTGCGGTTGACCCGATCATCCAGCGCTTTGCTGGTGGCGGTGGCTTTGCTCAGCTCGGTGCGCGCCTCGTTGAGCTGGGTCAGGGCGTCGCTGCGGAACTTGCCGCGGGTCTCTTCGATCTTGCTCTGGATCTCCTTGACCGCCGCCTCGGCACGCGGGATGGCCAGGGCGGTGGCATCCATCTGGCCACGGTTCTCCACCTCAGAACGGCGCAGCCGGAGGATCTCGACCTGGGAGATCGCGCCCTTGGCCACCAACGGCTCGGACATGGCGATCTCCTGGCGCAGCAGCTGCAAGCCGCTGGCGTACTGGGCGCGTTTGGAGTTGTACTCGCGCAGCTCCTGCTGGCGCTGGACCAACTGCTGCTCCAGGCCGCCGATCTCGTCATGCAATTGCTGGCGCCGGCTCTGGTACAGCGACTCCTCGCTGGCGGCTTGGTTAGGCGAGCTCTCGCGCAACTTATCGTCGATCTTCAATGGCACGTCTTCGACTTCTGCACTGAGACGCTCCACCCGCAGGGCCATGGCGACCCGATCGGCTTCAGTTTCGCCTTTGTTCGAGGCAAAGCGAGTTTCATCCAAGCGCAGCAGTGGCTGGCCAACTTCGACGACCTCCCCTTCCTTGGCGAAAATCTCGGCGACGATGCCGCCTTCGAGGTTCTGGATCTTCTGCACCTTGGACGACGGAATCGCCTTGCCTTCGCCACGGGTGACTTCATCGATCGGGGCGAAACAGGCCCAGACGATCAGGAACAGGAAGAACGCGATCACTCCCCAGATGGTCATGCGCACCACCCGCGGGGCATCTTCGATCAGTGCCTTGTTGACCTCGGGCAGGGGTTGCCCGCTGAGCGACTCCGACCCCTTGAAGTAGCGGCGCAGGTTGTCCTTGAGCTGGCCCATATCAAGCTTATGCAACACTGATCTGCCCCTTCTTCAGCGCTTCCATGACGGCCGCTTTCGGGCCGTCGGCGACCACTTGGCCGCGATCGATGACGATCAGCCGGTCTACCAGCGACAGCAGCGAGGCGCGGTGGGTCACCAGCAGCACGGTCTTGCCTTCGATTACGGCCTGCAGGCGCTGCTTGAGGCGCTCTTCGCCGGTGTTGTCCATGGCGCTGGTCGGCTCATCGAGCAGCAGGATCTGTGGGTTTAGCAGCAAGGCACGTCCGAGGGCGACGTTCTGCCGCTGGCCGCCGGAAAGGTTCTGTCCTCGCTCGCCGACCTGCAGCTCGTATCCGTCCGGGTGTAGCCGGGCGAATTCGTGCACGCCGGACAGCTCGGCGGCCTGCAGGATCATTTCGTCCTCGATGTAGCGGGCGCCACTGACCAGGTTGTCACGCAGGGTGCCTGCCAGCAGCTGGATATCCTGGGGGACGTAGCCGATATTGTGGCGCAGCTCGCTGACATCGATCTGGCGAATGTCCACGCCATCGACCAGCAACGAGCCATTGTCCGCTTCGTAGAGACCGACGATCAGCTTGGCCAGCGAGCTCTTGCCTGAGCCGCTGCGGCCAATGATGCCGACCTTCTCGCCCGGGCGGACACTCAAGTTGATACCTTTGAGCGCCTGGTTCTGCTGGTTCGGATAGGTAAAGTCGACGCCACGAAATTCGATGGCGCCCTGCAGGACCTGGCGGCTGAGCGGGCGCTCCTCGAAGTTGCGCTCTTGCGGCAGCTCCATCATCTGGTCGGTCGCGGCCATGGTCACCTTGGCCTGTTGATACCGGGCCAACAGCCCGTTGAGCTGGCCGAGCGGGCCGAGCGCGCGGCCGCTAAGCATGTAACAGGCAACCAGGCCGCCCATGCTCAGGTGGCCATCGATGATCAGGTAGACCCCCACACATATCATCGCCACGCCCGCCAGTTGCTGGATCAGCAGGGTGATGTTCATCGCCAGCCCCGAGAGCACCTTGACCCGCAGCTCGAGTCGACTGAGGGTGCCGAGGGTCTGCTCCCACATGTACTGGCGTTCGCTCTCGGCATTGTTGACCTTCACCGCGTCGAGCCCGGCCAGGGTTTCGATCAGGCTGGACTGGCGCTCGGAGGCCAGGGCCATGGTCCGCTCCATGGTCGACATCAACGGCTTCTGCAAGGCGTAGCCGATGCCCAGCGCCAGCGGGAAGGCGATCACCGGAATCCACACCAGGTGGCCACCGATAATGGCGATGACGATCAGGATCAGGAGGGTAAAGGGCAGGTCGATCAGGCTGGTCAGGGTCAGTGAGGCGAGGAAGTCGCGCAACCCTTGGAACTCGTGGATGTTCTGCGCGTAGCTACCGACCCGTGCCGGGCGGTACTTCATGGCCATGCCGACGATGCGTTCGAACAACGTGGCCGAGATGATCAGGTCGGTTTTCTTTCCGGCAAGGTCCAGACACAGGCTGCGAAGACCCTTGAGGATCAGATCGAAAATGTAGGCCCCGGTGATGCCCACAGCCAGCACCCAGAGAGTCGAGGTGGCTTGGTTGGGCACCACCCGGTCGTAGACGTTCATGACGAACAGCGGCGCGGCCAAGGCGATCAGGTTGATTACCAGGCTGGCGGCAATGGCGTCGATGTACAGCCATTTGCTGCGCAGCAGGGTGTCGCGAAACCAGGAACGCGCACGTGGGATCAGGTTGCCGTGATTGACGTCGTACTTGTGCTGCGGCTGGGCAAAGAACACCTTGCCGCTGTAGTCGCCCAGCAGAGCCTCGCGGCTGACTAGCACCTCACCGCCGTCACTTTCACTGAGCAGCAGCCGCGCGGTGTCGGCGTTCTCCCAGCCGAGCAAGACGGCGCTGCGGCCTTCCTTGAGCAGCAACATGGCCGGCATCGCGATGCTTGGGATCTGCTCCAGCTTGCGTTGCAGCAAGCGACCTTGCAAACCGGCACGGGCCGCCGCACGGGGCAACAATTCAGGGCTCAGGCGCTGGGCCGGCAACGGCAGGCCGGTGGTGAGCATGGCCCGGCTGGCGGGCTTCTGGTGCAGGACACACAGGGTCAGCAGGCTATCCAGCAACGGGTCATCGTGCTGACTACGTGGATCGTGACTGAGTTGGCCTCGACTGACTTCGGATTCCACGCGGCGCTCTCTTCATCCTGGCGGTAGATGGGGTAGGTGCGCACTTCAGGCATTGCCTGGGAGGCTCACCCAGGTCCAAGCCATTAACCCGCTAACGGCTATTTGCAATCAAACCTGGTATTGCATAGCACTTGTTGGGCCGAGGCTGGTGGCCAAGTAACCCATAACTGTTTCTAACCCTGACGTTGCTCTGCGCTGAGAGTTTCATTTCTCAGGCACTGGCAACCTGGCAACTTGGTAGCTCTTCGCCACACTATTAATCGGACCCTTTTACCAAGCCTAACGCGTGCTTGATTCGATGCAAGGCCCGGCTGTGAATTCTGCACCCCAACCCACGACAATCTTCTGTAGAGCCCGATATTGAGCCTTTCAAGATGATTCAACAAGCCTTCCAGGAGTCGCTGCTTTGAAGATTTTTGGAACATTTGATCGCAGGTTCATAGCTAAACCTAGAGTAGGCATTGGCCTGAAGCCTCAAGCACGGCGATGACTAATACAAAAGTAAGAGTTGGCAATTGTACAACTCTCGATGTGACATGACTTGCAGCCCCTCGTAAGTATCGAGTGTTCACAGCCATCATCCAAACATCGGCATCATAGTCGGAAAGTTATAACCAGTAAGTGAGTGCGTTCAACGTAAAACAACTTTGAATTATTCCATCTGCTCGCCGCATTCTCTTGCTGGCTGGGCATGGAAGCTACCGATCGGGTAACCCGGAGAGTCTCATGAGCACTGTCGTAGCCATCGTTAAAAGCATTGTTGGCCAAGTCGTCGCAGTATCCCCAGAAGGCATCCGGCGAGTTCTCATCGAAGGCGATCGACTGTTTGCCGGAGACCAGGTTCTCACCGGCCCCGGTGGCGCAGTGACGTTGCAGTTGGCCGACGGCCGCTTGCTCGACCTGGGCCGGGAAACCCAGTGGAGTGCCGAGACGCCCGCCAGCAGCACCGACCTGAGCCAGGCCAGCGCCCAGGCGGCGCCCTCGGTCGAAGAGCTGCAACAGGCGATCCAGGCCGGCGCCGACCCGACCACCGATCTTGAAGCGACAGCAGCAGGCCCGACCCCAGCAGGCGGCGACGGCTCGGTTGGCGGCGGGCATACCTTTGTCATACTCGAGGAGACTGCCGGGGTGGTCGACCCGTCGGTGGGCTACCCCACCGGGCCGCTGAATTTCTCCGAAGCGCTGCGCTTCGAGCAAACCGCCGGGCTCGATACCACCCGCGACAGCGTCGCAACACCGCCCGCCGCTGGCGCCGCAACTGCCGTGGCACTGAGTGCGACACCGACCCTTACCGAGGCGGGTGGGGTGATCACCTACACCGCGACTGTCGGCCAAGCACCCACCACTGACCTCAGTGTGAGCTTGTCCAACGGGGCAGTGATCGTCATCGCTGCCGGTCAGACCAGCGGCTCGATCAATGTCGGCGTGACGCCCAGCGACGATGTTTACCTCGATAGCGGGCACGTCTCGACGAACATCACCGGCACCAGCGGTGGCGGCCTGAGCGTCAACATCGACGCTACCCCAGCGACGACCCAGATCGTCGACACCATCGACCTCACCACCGCTACCCTCACTGCAACACCGAGCGTGACCGAGGGCGGCGTGATCACCTATACGGTGACCCTGAGTAACCCGGCGCAGACGCCTGTTACCGTTACCCTGTCCAATGGCCAGACACTTGCCATTGCCGCCGGACAGAGCAGCGCCAGCTTCAATGTGCAAACGGCGGCCAATGACGTCTACAAGAGCGGCAGCAGCGTTGCCCTGAGTATCGACAAGGCCGTAGGTGGCAATTTCGAGAGCCTGGTCGCCGACAAGACGCCGGCGACAACCGTGGTCAGCGATTCGCTCGATACCTCGACCGTAACCCTGACTGCCACGCCGTCGGTGGCCGAAGGCGGCAGCATCGTCTACACCGCCTCGATCAATGCACCGGTCACCGGCAGCCCAGTGCTGGTGACCCTGGCCAACGGCCAGACCATCACCATCGGCGTCGGCCAGAGCTCTGCCTCGGTCACTGCGCCGGTGAGCAATGATGCCTATCAGGGGCCCGCTGCTGTCAGCAACAGCATCACCCAGGTCAGTGGCGGCAATTACGAGAACCTGGTGGCGAACAAGGCGCCGGTCAGCACCAGCGTGGCCGATGTGCAAGACAGCACCAGCGTGACCCTGAGCGCCACCCCGAGCGTGGCCGAGGGCGGGCAGATCATCTATACCGCGACCCTTAGCAACCCTGCCGGCACTCCAGTTACCGTCACCCTGAGCAATGGCCAAACCATCACCATCGGCGCCAACCAGAGCAGCGCCAGCATTAGCGTGGCCGCGCCTGCGGATGATCCGTATCGCGATGGTGGCCAGGTCAACGCACACATTACCCAAGCAACCGGGGGCAACTTCGAGTATTTGGTGATTAACCAGGGCGAGGTTTCAACCCGTGTCAGCGATACCCACGACATCACCCAGTTAACCCTGACCGCCACCCCCAGCATCGCTGAAGGTGGCTCGATCCTGTACACGGCATCGGTCGGCGCACCGGTCACCGGTAGCCCGCTGGTAGTGACCTTGGCCAACGGCCAGATCATCACCATCGCGGTGGGTCAAAGTGCGGGGACGGTCAGCTCGCCGGTCAGCAACGATGTCTATCAGGGGCATGGGTCGGTCAGCAACAACATCACTCAGGTCAGTGGTGGTAACTACGAGAATCTGCTGCCAGACCAGACACCGGTCAGCACCACTGTGACCGACACCCAAGACACCACTAGCGTGACGCTTGTCGCCACCTCGTCGGTGGCTGAAGGCGGCACTATCGTCTACACCGCCTCGGTCACCGCGCCGGTTACCGGCAGCCCTGTGGTAGTCACTCTGGCCAACGGTCAAACCATCACTATCCCGGTCGGCGCCAGCGCGGCTTCGGTCAATGCGCCGGCCGGTAATGACGTGTACCTGGGCCATGAATCGGTCAGCAATCACATCACCCAAGTCACAGGGGGCAGTTACGAACACCTGGTCGGCAACCCGGCGCCAGTGACCACTACGATCACCGACAGCCCTGACACCACCACCGTCACCCTGACCGCCACACCGACCGTTGCCGAGGGTGGCAGCATCGTCTACACCGCCTCCGTCGGCGCACCGGTGACGGGTGCACCTGTGGTGGTGACCCTGACCAATGGCCAGACCATCACCATTGCCGTCGGGCAAAGCGTCGGCAGTGTATCCACGCCTGTGAGTAACGATGGGTACCTGGGCCATGCACCGGTAAGCACCAGCATTGGCGCGGTCAGTGGCGGCAGTTTCGAGAAACTGGTGGCCAATACCTCACCTGTCAGCACCACGGTAAGTGACGTCCAGGACACTACCAGCGTGACCTTGACCGCTACCCCATCGGTCACAGAAGGCGGGACCATCGTCTACACCGCGTCCGTGAGCGCGCCGGTAACCGGCAGCCCCGTTCTGGTGACACTGGCCAACGGCCAGACCATCAGCATTCCGGTCGGGGCCAGTTCAGCTTCAGTAAGTGCTGCTGTTGGCAACGATGTGTATCAGGGTCATGACTCGGTTTCCAACCACATCATTGCTGTCGGCGGAGGAAGCTACGAGCAACTGGTTGGTAACCCAGCGCCGGTTACGACAACCGTTAGTGACAGCGAAGACACCACTACGGTGACCCTGACCGCCACACCTTCGGTGACGGAAGGTGGCAGCATCGTTTACACCGCTTCGGTCAATGCGCCGGTCACTGGCAGCCCGGTCGTGGTGACCTTGGCTAACGGCCAGACCATTACCATCCCGGTTGGCCAGAGCTCCAGTACCGTCAGCACGCCTGTGAGCAACGACGTCTACCAGGGCCATGCCCCAGTAACCACGAACATCACTAACGTCAGCGGTGGCAACTACGAGAATCTGGTTGGTAACCCAGCGCCGGTTTCTACCGCTGTTACCGATGTCCAGGACACCACCACGGTCACCCTGACTGCCACACCCTCGGTGGCGGAAGGTGGCAGCATCGTCTACACCGCTTCGGTCAATGCGCCGGTCACCGGCAGCCCGGTGGTTGTGTCCTTGGCCAATGGCCAAACCATCACTATCCCGGTCGGCCAAAGCTCCAGCACTGTCAGCACACCGGTGAGCAACGATGTCTATCAGGGCCATCCTGCGGTCACCACAAACATTACGGGAGTGAGTGGCGGCAGCTATGAGAACTTGGTTGGCAATCCCGCACCGGTTACCACCAGCGTCACCGATGTGCAGGACACCACCACGGTCACCCTGACCGCCACACCTTCGGTCGCTGAGGGCGGCAGCATCGTTTACACCGCTTCGGTCAATGCACCGGTCACCGGCACCCCGGTCGTGGTGACCTTGGCCAACGGCCAAACCATCACCATCCCGGTCGGCCAAAGCTCCAGCACTGTCACTACGCCAGTGACAAACGACGTCTACCAGGGGCATCCTGCGGTCACCACGAACATCACGGGAGTGAGTGGCGGCAGCTATGAGAACTTGGTTGGCAATCCGGCACCGGTTTCTACCACTGTCACCGATGTGCAGGACACCACCACGGTCACCCTGACTGCCACGCCTTCAGTGGCGGAAGGCGGCAGCATCGTCTACACCGCTTCGGTCAATGCGCCGGTCACCGGTAGCCCTGTGATCGTGACCTTGGCCAACGGCCAAACCATCACCATCCCGGTCGGCCAGAGCTCCAGCACTGCCACTACGCCAGTGACAAACGACGTCTATCAAGGACATCCCGCGGTCACCACGAACATCACGGGAGTGAGTGGCGGCAACTACGAGAATCTGGTCGGCAACCCGGCACCGGTTACCACCAGCGTTACTGATGTCCAGGACACCACCACGGTCACTCTGACTGCCACACCTTCAGTGGCGGAAGGCGGCAGCATCGTCTACACCGCTTCGGTCAATGCACCCGTCACCGGCACGCCGGTCGTGGTGACCTTGGCCAATGGTCAGACCATCACCATCCCGGTTGGCCAGAGTTCCAGTACCGTCAGCACGCCTGTGAGCAACGACGTCTATCAGGGCCACGCCCCGGTCACCAACAGCATCAGCAATGTCAGCGGTGGCAACTACGAGAATCTGGTTGGCAACCCAGCGCCGGTTTCTACCACTGTCACCGATGTCCAGGACACCACCACGGTCACCCTGACTGCCACGCCTTCAGTGGCGGAAGGCGGCAGCATCGTCTACACCGCTTCGGTCAATGCACCCGTCACCGGCACGCCGGTCGTGGTGACCTTGGCCAATGGCCAGACCATCACCATCCCGGTTGGCCAGAGTTCCAGTACCGTCAGCACGCCTGTGAGCAACGACGTCTATCAGGGCCACGCCCCGGTCACCAACAGCATCACCAATGTCAGCGGTGGCAACTACGAGAATCTGGTTGGCAACCCAGCGCCGGTTACCACCAGCGTCACCGATGTGCAGGACACCACCACTGTCACTCTGACCGCCACACCTTCAGTGGCGGAAGGTGGCAGCATCATCTACACCGCAAGCGTCAATGCGCCAGTCACCGGCTCGCCGGTCGTGGTGACCTTGGCCAACGGCCAAACCATCACCATCCCGGTTGGCCAGAGCTCCAGCACTGTCACTACGCCCGTGAGCAACGACGTCTATCAAGGACATCCCGCGGTCACCACGAACATCACGGGAGTGAGTGGCGGCAACTACGAGAACTTGGTTGGCAACCCGGCACCGGTTACCACCAGCGTCACCGATGTGCAGGACACCACGACAGTTACACTGACCGCCACGCCTTCGGTGGCGGAAGGCGGCAGCATCATCTACACCGCAAGCGTCAATGCGCCCGTCACCGGCACGCCGGTGGTGGTGACCTTGGCCAACGGCCAAACCATCACCATCCCGGTCGGCCAGAGCTCCAGCACTGTCAGCACTCCGGTGAGCAATGATGTCTATCAAGGCCATGCACCAGTAACCACGAACATCACGGGAGTGAGTGGCGGCAACTATGAGAACTTGGTTGGCAATCCCGCACCGGTTTCTACCACTGTCACCGATGTCCAGGACACCACCACGGTCACCCTGACTGCTACGCCTTCGGTGGCGGAAGGCGGCAGCATCGTCTACACCGCTTCGGTCAATGCGCCGGTCACCGGTAGCCCTGTGATCGTGACCTTGGCCAATGGCCAGACCATCACCATCCCGGTTGGCCAGAGTTCCAGTACCGTCAGCACGCCTGTGAGTAACGACGTCTACCAGGGCCACGCCCCGGTCACCAACAGCATCAGCAATGTCAGCGGTGGCAACTACGAGAATCTGGTTGGCAACCCAGCGCCGATTTCTACCACTGTCACCGATGTCCAGGACACCACCACGGTCACCCTGACCGCCACACCTTCGGTCGCTGAAGGCGGCAGCATCGTTTACACCGCTTCGGTCAATGCGCCAGTCACTGGCAGCCCGGTCGTGGTGACCTTAGCCAATGGCCAGACCATCACTATCCCGGTTGGTCAGAGCTCCAGTACCGTCACCACACCGGTGAGCAACGACGTCTATCAGGGCCACGCTCCGGTCGCCACGAACATCACGGGAGTGAGCGGCGGCAACTATGAGAACTTGGTTGGCAATCCCGCACCGGTTACTACCAGCGTCACCGATGTGCAGGACACCACCACGGTCACCCTGACTGCCACGCCTTCGGTGGCGGAAGGTGGCAGCATCATCTACACCGCAAGCGTCAATGCGCCCGTCACCGGCACGCCGGTCGTGGTGACCTTGGCCAACGGCCAAACCATCACTATCCCGGTCGGCCAGAGTTCCAGCACTGTCAGCACGCCCGTGAGCAATGATGTCTATCAAGGCCATGCACCAGTAACCACGAACATCACCAACGTCAGTGGCGGCAATTACGAGAATCTGGTCGGCAACCCAGCGCCGGTTTCTACCACTGTCACCGATGTCCAGGACTCCACCACGGTCACCCTGACCGCCACACCTTCGGTGACGGAAGGTGGCAGCATCGTTTACACCGCTTCGGTCAATGCGCCGGTCACCGGTAGCCCTGTGATCGTGACCTTGGCCAATGGCCAGACCATCACCATCCCGGTTGGCCAGAGTTCCAGTACCGTCAGCACGCCTGTGAGCAACGACGTCTACCAGGGCCACGCCCCGGTCACCAACAGCATCAGTAACGTCAGCGGTGGCAACTACGAGAGTCTGCTCGCCAATCATGCGCCGGTTACTACAAGCGTCACCGACGTCCAGGACACGACGATGGTGACGCTGACCGCCACACCTTCAGTGGTGGAAGGTGGCAGCATCATCTACACCGCAAGCGTCAATGCGCCGGTCACCGGCAGCCCGGTCGTAGTGACCTTGGCCAACGGCCAGACCATTACCATCCCGGTTGGTCAGAGCTCCAGTACTGTCACCACGCCTGTGAGTAACGACGTCTACCAGGGCCACGCCCCGGTCACCAACAGCATCAGCAATGTCAGCGGTGGCAACTACGAGAATTTGGTTGGCAACCCGGCACCGGTTACCACCAGCGTTACCGATGTCCAAGACAACACCACAGTCACCCTCACTGCCACACCCTCGGTCGCTGAAGGTGGCAGCATCATCTACACCGCAAGCGTCAATGCGCCGGTCACCGGCAGCCCGGTCGTGGTGACCTTGGCCAACGGCCAAACCATCACCATCCCGGTTGGCCAAAGCTCCAGCACTGTCAGCACACCAGTGACCAACGATGTCTACCAGGGCCATGCTCCGGTCACCAACCACATCACCAATGTCAGCGGTGGCAATTACGAGAACCTGATCGGCAACCCGGCCCAGGTCAGCACCAGCGTGACCGACGCGCAAGACACCACGACCGTCTCGCTGTCAGCGACGCCATCCGTCACCGAAGGCGGCAGCATCGTATACACCGCTACCCTGACCAACCCAGCCGGTACACCGGTAACCGTCACTCTGAGCAATGGCCAGACGATAACCATTGCTGCCAACCAGTCCTCGGGCAGTGTCACCGTCGCCGCGCCAGGCGACGACCCCTACCTCGATGCCGGGCCGGTCAGTACTCATATCACCAACGCCCAGGGTGGTAATTTCGAGTCCCTTGCGATCAATAGCGCGCCGGCGATTACCAGTGTCACCGATACCATCAACACTTCGACGGTATCCCTGAGCGCGACCCCATTAGTCGCTGAAGGCGGGGCGATCGTCTACACCGCCAGCGTAAACGCACCGGTCACCGGCAGCCCGCTGGTAGTCACTCTGGCCAACGGCCAGAGCATAACCATTGCCGTCGGGCAAAGCTTCGGCACGGTCAGCACGCCGGTGAGCAACGACGTCTACCAGGGCCATGCGCCGGTCATTACCCACATTACTGGGGTCAGCGGTGGCAACTACGAGAACCTGGTCGCCAACCAGGCACCGGTGGTGACCAACGTCACATCGGTACAGGACACCACCAGCGTTTCCCTCTCAGCCACGCCCGCCGTCGCCGAGGGTGGCAGCATCGTCTACACCGCCACCCTGACCAACCCGGCCGGCACGCCGGTGACGGTTACCCTGAGCAATGGCCAGATCATCACCATTGCCGCCAACCAGACGTCCGGCAGTATCACGGTCGCAGCACCAGCGGATGATGCGTACCTCGACGCAGGATCGGTCAGTGCGCGGATCA
This sequence comes from Pseudomonas urmiensis, assembly GCF_014268815.2. Lineage (NCBI taxonomy): Bacteria > Pseudomonadati > Pseudomonadota > Gammaproteobacteria > Pseudomonadales > Pseudomonadaceae > Pseudomonas > Pseudomonas urmiensis. The sequence goes on along the minus strand of NZ_JABWRE020000001.1, from coordinate 5,192,164 downwards.
CCAACGCGTCGGGTGGCAACTTCGAGAATCTGACGGTCGTTGCCACGCCAGCGGTTACCCAGGTCAGCGATACCATCGACACCTCGACCGTCTCCCTCACCGCGACACCGACAGTCGGCGAAGGCGGCAGCATCGTCTATACCGCCAGCGTGACCGCGCCAGTCACTGGTAGCCCCGTGGTGGTCACCTTGGCCAACGGCCAAACCATCATGATCGCCGTGGGCCAGAGCTCCGGAACGGTGAGTACGCCAGTCAGCAATGACGTCTACCAGGGGCATGCGCCGGTCACCAACAGCATTACCAATGTCAGCGGTGGCAATTACGAGAACCTGGTGGGCAACCCTGCCCAGGTCAGCACCAACGTGACCGATTCGCAGGACACCACTACCGTCTCGCTGTCAGCAACTCCATCCGTCGCCGAGGGCGGCAGCATCATCTACACCGCCTCCCTGACCAATCCAGCCGGTACGCCTGTCACCGTCACCCTGAGCAATGGTCAAACCATCACCATCGCTGCCAACCAGACCTCAGGCAGCGTGACGGTCGCAGCTCCAGGCGATGACCCGTACATCGATGCCGGCGCGGTCAGCGCAAGAATCACGGGGGCTTCAGGCGGTAACTTTGAAAATCTCGCGGTCAATGGCGCAACGGTGGTGACCCAGGTCACCGATACCGTCGACACCTCGACCGTGTCGTTGACAGCGACGCCATCGGTCGCCGAAGGCGGCAGCATTACCTACACCGCCAGTGTGACCGCACCGGTAACGGGCAGCCCCCTTGTCGTGACGTTGGCCAATGGTCAGACCATCACGATTGCCGAAGGCCAAAGTTCTGGCACCGTAAGCACGCCCGTCAGCAATGACACCTACCAGGGCCATGCTCCGGTCACCAACAGCATCAGCCACGTCAGTGGTGGTAACTATGAGAATCTGGTGACCAACCCTGCACCCGTCACGACTGGCGTCACGGATGTGCAGGACACCACCACAGTGACACTCACCGCCACGCCTTCGGCAGTCGAGGGCGGCACCATCGTCTACACCGCCTCGGTTGGAACGCCCGTCACCGGCAGCCCGGTGGTAGTGACCTTGGCCAACGGTCAGACCATCACCATCCCCGTTGGTCAGAGCTCAAGCACTGTCAGCACGCCTGTGAGCAACGATGTCTACCAAGGCCACGCCCCGGTTACCAACAACATCACTAACGTCAGTGGGGGCAACTACGAGAATCTGGTCGGCAATCCAAGCTCTGTTTCCACGACCATTACTGATTCGCAGGACACCACCACTGTCTCGCTGTCGGCCACACCCTCCGTGGCCGAGGGTGGCAGCATCATCTACACCGCAACCTTGACCCATCCAGCCGCCAGCCCGGTCACAGTTACCCTGAGCAACGGCCAGACCATTACTATCGGCGCCAACCAGACTTCAGGCAGCGTGACGGTCGCGGCGCCCGGCGATGATCCGTATCTGGATGCAGGCTCGGTTAGCGCACGGATCACCGGTGCGTCGGGCGGTAACTTTGAGCATCTAGCGGTCAATGGGGCTGCTGCGGTAACGACTATCAGCGATACCGTGGATACCTCCACCGTGTCGTTGACCGCTACGCTATCGGCGGCCGAAGGCGGCATCATTGTCTACACCGCCAGCGTGACTGCGCCGGTCACCGGTAGCCCTGTCATCGTCACTTTGGCCAACGGTCAGACCATCACCATCCCGGTTGGCCAGAGCTCCAGCACCGTCAGCACGTCTGTGACCAATGACGTCTATCAAGGCCATGCCCCGGTCACCAACAGCATCACCAATGTCAGCGGTGGCAACTACGAAAGTCTGGTCGGAAACCCGGCACAAGTTTCCACGACGGTGACCGATTTTCGCGATACCACCACGGTCACGCTAACCGCGACGCCATCAGTGGCCGAGGGCGGTAGCATTGTCTACACCGCATCGGTCGGAGCGCCAGTTACCGGCAGCCCGGTCGTGGTGACCTTGGCCAACGGCCAAACCATCACCATCCCGGTTGGCCAGAGCTCCAACACTGTCAGCACGCCAGTGAGCAATGACGTCTATCAGGGCCACGCTCCGGTCACCAATAGCATCAGCAATGTCAGCGGCGGCAGTTACGAGCACCTGGTCGCGAATCCGGCGTCAGTCTCCACTGCCGTGACCGATGTTCAGGACACCACCACCGTTACCCTTACTGCCACACCATCGGTAACCGAAGGCGGCAGCATCGTCTACACCGCTTCGGTCGGGGCGCCGGTCACCGGCAGCCCGCTGGTCGTGACCCTGGCCAACGGCCAGAGCATTACCATTGCAATCGGTCAAAGCTCTGGCACTGTCAGTGCGACGGTGACCAACGACGTCTATCAGGGGCATGCCCCAGTCACCAACAGCATCACCAGTGTCAGCGGCGGCAACTACGAGAGTCTGGTTGGTAATCCGGCACCGGTTACCACCAGCGTTACCGATGCACAGGACACCACTACGGTGACCCTGACGGCTACGCCTTCGGTCGCTGAAGGTGGCAGCATTGTCTATACCGCGACCTTGACCAATCCGGCCGGCACGCCGGTCACGGTTACCTTGAGCAACGGCCAGACCATCACCATCGCCGCCAACCAGACTTCGGGCAGTGTAACTGTGGCTGCGCCGGGCGATGACCCATACATCGATGCCGGTTCGGTCAGCGCGCGGATCACCACTGCCACGGGTGGCAACTTCGAGAATCTGGCAATCAATAATGCTCCGGCAGTGACCAACATTACCGATACTGTAGATACCTCGACCGTATCGCTCACTGCGAGCCCGACTGTGGCTGAAGGCGGCAGCATCACCTATACCGCCTCGGTCGGAGCGCCGGTAACGGGTACACCTGTTGTGGTGACCTTGGCCAACGGCCAGACCATTACCATCCCCGTTGGGCAAAGCTCCGGTACCGTCAGCACGCCGGTTAGCAATGACGTCTATCAAGGCCACGCCCCGGTTACCAACAGCATCAGTAATGTCAGCGGAGGCAACTACGAGAGTCTGGTCGCCAATCATGCGCCGGTTACTACAAGCGTCACCGACGTCCAGGACACCACCACGGTCACCCTCACTGCCACGCCTTCAGTGGCGGAAGGCGGTAGCATCGTTTACACCGCAAGCGTCAATGCGCCGGTCACCGGCACGCCGGTGGTGGTGACCTTGGCCAACGGCCAAACCATCATCATCCCGGTTGGCCAAAGCTCCAGCACTGTCACCACGCCAGTGAGCAATGATGTCTATCAAGGCCATGCACCAGTAACCACGAACATCACCAACGTCAGTGGCGGCAATTACGAGAATCTGGTCGGCAACCCAGCGCCGGTTTCTACCACTGTCACCGATGTCCAGGACACCACCACCGTCACCCTGACTGCCACGCCCTCAGTGGCGGAAGGTGGCAGCATCGTTTACACCGCTTCGGTCAATGCGCCGGTCACTGGCACCCCGGTCGTGGTGACCTTGGCCAACGGCCAGAGCATCACCATCCCGGTTGGCCAAAGCTCCAGCACTGTCACCACTCCGGTGAGCAATGATGTCTATCAAGGCCATGCACCAGTAACCACGAACATCACCAACGTCAGTGGCGGCAATTACGAGAATTTGGTCGGCAACCCAGCGCCGGTTTCTACCACTGTCACCGATGTCCAGGACTCCACCACGGTCACCCTGACCGCCACGCCTTCGGTGGCGGAAGGCGGCAGCATCGTCTACACCGCTTCGGTCAATGCGCCGGTCACAGGTAGTCCGGTGATCGTGACCTTGGCCAATGGCCAAACCATCACTATCCCGGTTGGCCAGAGCTCCAGTACCGTCACCACCCCGGTGAGCAACGACGTCTATCAGGGCCACGCTCCGCTCACCACGAACATCACGGGAGTGAGCGGCGGCAGCTATGAGAATCTGGTCGGCAACTCAGCACCGGTTACCACCAGCGTGACCGATGTGCAGGACACCACCACGGTCACCCTGACCGCCACGCCTTCGGTGGCGGAAGGCGGCAGCATCGTTTACACCGCTTCGGTCAATGCGCCCGTCACTGGCAGCCCGGTCGTGGTGACCTTGGCCAATGGCCAGAGCATCACTATCCCAGTTGGCCAGAGCTCCAGTACCGTCACCACACCGGTGACCAACGACGTCTACCAGGGGCATGCCCCGGTCACCACGAACATCACGGGAGTGAGTGGCGGAAGCTATGAGAACTTGGTTGGCAACCCGGCACCGGTTACCACCAGCGTTACCGATGCCCAGGACACCACCACAGTCACCCTCACTGCAACGCCCTCGGTCGCGGAAGGCGGCAGCATCGTTTACACCGCTTCGGTCAATGCGCCCGTCACTGGCAGCCCGGTCGTGGTGACCTTGGCCAATGGCCAGAGCATCACTATCCCGGTTGGCCAGAGCTCCAGTACCGTCAGCACGCCTGTGAGCAACGACGTCTACCAGGGCCACGCCCCGGTCACCACGAACATCACGGGAGTGAGTGGCGGCAACTACGAGAATCTGGTCGGCAACCCGGCACCGGTTACCACCAGCGTCACCGATGTTCAGGACACCACCACAGTCACCCTCACTGCAACGCCCTCGGTCGCTGAAGGTGGCAGCATCATCTACACCGCAAACGTTAATGCGCCGGTCACCGGCACGCCGGTGGTGGTGACCTTGGCCAACGGCCAAACCATCACTATCCCGGTCGGCCAGAGTTCCAGCACTGTCAGCACGCCCGTGAGCAATGATGTCTATCAAGGCCATGCACCAGTAACCACGAACATCACCAACGTCAGTGGCGGCAATTACGAGAATCTGGTCGGCAATCCGGCACCGGTTACCACCAGCGTTACCGATGTCCAAGACACCACCACGGTCACCCTGACCGCCACACCTTCGGTCGCTGAGGGCGGCAGCATCGTTTACACCGCTTCGGTCAATGCACCGGTCACCGGCACCGCGGTCGTAGTGACCTTGGCCAACGGCCAGACCATCACCATCCCGGTTGGCCAAAGCTCCAGCACTGTCAGCACGCCGGTGAGCAACGACGTCTATCAAGGCCACGCCCCGGTCACCAACAGCATCACCAATGTCAGCGGCGGCAACTTCGAGAGCCTGGTCGGCAATCCGGCCCAGGTCAGCACCAGCGTCACCGACTCGCAAGACACCACCACCGTCTCGCTGTCGGTCACGCCATCCGTGGCCGAGGGTGGCAGCATCGTTTACACCGCGACCCTGACCAACCCAGCCGGCACAGCGGTCACGGTGACCCTAAGCAACGGCCAGACCATCACTATCGCCGCCAACCAGACTTCCGGCAGCGTAACGGTCGCCGCGCCAGCGGACGACCCTTACATCGATGCCGGCTCGGTCAGCGCGCGGATTACCAATGCCTCGGGCGGCAACTTCGAGAACCTCGCGGTCAACGGCACTGCTGCAGTGACCAACGTCAGCGACACGGTCGACACCTCGACCGTCTCCTTGACCGCCACCGCCTCGGTCGTCGAGACGGGCAATATCATCTACACCGCCAGCGTTACTGCCCCGGTGACCGGTACGCCGGTCGTGGTGAGCCTGGCCAACGGTCAGACCATTACCATTGCCGTAGGACAAAGCTCGGGGACTGTCAGCACTCCAGTGAGCAACGACGTCTACCAGGGCCATGCTCCGGTGAGCAACAGCATTACCAACGTCAGCGGCGGCAACTACGAGAACCTGGTGGCCAACAAGACGCCAGTCAGCACCAGCGTGACCGATCTGCCGGACACCACCACAGTCATCCTCAGCGCCACCCCGACCGTCGCCGAAGGCGGCAGCATCGTCTACACCGCAACCCTGACCAACCCTGCCGGTACTCCGGTCACGGTCACCCTGAGCAACGGCCAGACCATCACCATCGGCGCCAACCAGACAACTGGCAGTGTCACCGTGGCCGCGCCAGCGGATGACGCCTATGTCGACGCTACCACCATCAGCACCCGCATCACTGGCGCCAGCGGCGGTAACTTCGAGAACCTCGCGGTGGTCAGCACCCCGGCGGTCACCGCGGTCACCGACACGATCAGCACCACCACGCTGGGCATCAGTGGTACCGCCGCAGTGGCTGAAGGCAGCAGCGCCACCTATACCCTGACCCTGAGCAATGCCGCGCAAACCGATGTCACGGTCAAGCTGAGTTACTCGGGCACTGCCAGCAACGGCACCGATTACACAGGCGTCGCCACGGCGGTGATCAAGGCAGGCAGCACCCAGGCCACCTTCAGCATCCCGACCCTTCAGGACAACGTCAGCGAGGGCACCGAGCAGTTCACGGTGAAGATCGATTCGGCCACCGGCGGCAACTTCGAAGGCCTGGTGGTCAACGCCGATGCCGGCAGCGTCACCACCCAGATCTACGAGCCAGCGCCCGTGCTGGACCTGGACGGCAATGACTCCAGCGGCAAGACCGGCGCCGACTTCCAGACCAGCTATACCGAGAACCAGAGTGGTGTCTCGATTGGTGACCTGGATGTCTCGATTACCGATTTCGACAGCAATCAGCTCACTGGCGCCACCGTCACCCTGGGCAACCGCCAGCCAGGAGATGTGCTCAACCTGGGCAGCAGTGTCAACGGCATCACTGTCACCACCGCCATCAGCGACGGCAAGGTGGTGCTGAGCCTGAGCGGCAACGCGACGTTGGCTGACTATATGCAGGCGATCAAGAACATCACCTTCAGCAATACCAGCGAGGACCCAAGCACCACGCCACGGGTGATTACGATAACGGTGACCGATGGGGTCAACACCTCCAACACCGCGACCACCACAGTCAACGTGGTGGCGGTCAATGACGCGCCGGTATCCACGGGTGGCGCCGCCAGCGGTACCGAGGACACCGAGTTGGTGCTGAGCTGGAGCAACTTCAACGTCAGCGATGTCGACAGCAGCCTGTCGAGCCTGGGCGTGACCATCACCAAGCTGCCTGACCTGGGCAGCCTGAAGTTCAACAACGGCACGGCGTGGGTCAACGTCAGCGTCAACCAGACCATCAGCCAGGCCGACATCGCCGCGGGCAAGCTCAAGTTCGTGCCGCTGGCCAACCAGTCGGGTGCCGACGGCTATGGAGGGACTGGGATAGGCAACAAGCAGGCCGACTACGCGCAAATCAAGTACAAGCCTACCGATGGCGTCACCCCTGGCAGCGAAACCACCTTGAAGGTGGACATCACGCCGATGGCCGACAAACCGGATTTGAACATCGGCAACAACACCGTCAACTCGCTGGGCCTGACCAAAGAGACCTGGACCAGCCTGACTGGCCTAGGGACCAACGGCAATGGCATCACCGGCGATGCGCTGAAAACCGTGTTCGCCAACTCAGGCAACGCCAGCAGTAGCCAGACCACCACCAACGTGCAGTCCGACGCTAGCGTGGTTGGCGGCTCCGGCTCGAAGACCTCCGGCCTGATCTACCTCGAAGCCGGCAAGACCTACACCTTCAGCGGCAGCGCCGACGACAGCCTGCTGGTGGCCATCGGCGGCAAGAACGTGGTCACCGCCACCTGGGGCGCCGGCGGTACCGTGGCCGGTAGTTACACGCCAAGCGTCAGCGGTTATTACACGCTGGAGATCTACCATGCCAACCAGTCCGGCCCGGGCAGCTACGACGTCAACGTCAAGGTGGGCAGTGGGGCGGTGGGCGACCTCAACAGCACCACCCTGCCGATGTACCCCAACATCACCGCACTGGAGAACGCCGGGGTCAGCGTTTCCGACCTGCATGGCAGCAACGGCCAGGGCTACTACGACGGTTTCAAGCTCAACGAAGGGCCGGAGAACGGCAGCGTCAAGCTGGTCGGTATCAGCTCGAACCTGATCGACACCGACGGTTCGGAGACCCTCACCGTCAAGCTCAGCGGAATTCCGGCAGGCTCGGTGCTCAGCGACAACGCCGGCCACAGCCTTACCGTGGGCGCTACGGCGGTCGATGTCAGCGGCTGGAACCTAGGCAGCCTGGCGATCAAGCCACCGGCCTATTACTACGGCCAGTTCGACGTGAAGGTCAGCTCGACCTCGACGGAAACCGTCGGCGGCAGCACGGCGACTAACGAAGGCACACTCAAGGTCACGGTCTATCCGCAGACCTATACCACCAGCAACCTGGGTAGCGACAACGATACCGTGAGCGGCACCGTCAACAACGACCTGGTGGTGGCCGACGTGACCGGCCTGCACGTGGTCGCCGGCAAGGACTACAACATCGCCTTCATCGTCGACACCTCCGGCAGCATGGGTTCAGCCGGCGTCGATGCGGCGAAAAAATCCATGGAGTCGGTGTTCAAGACGCTGGCGGCCAGCGTCAAGGGTGCGCAGTCCGGTACGGTCAACGTGCTGTTGGTCGACTTCGCCACCCAGGTCAAGAGTACCGTGGCGGTCAAACTCAACGACGCCGGGCTGCAGACCTTGCTCGACGCTCTGAAGACCCTCAGCTCCGACGGCGGCACCAACTACGAAGACGCCTTCAAGACCACGGCCAACTGGTTCCAGAACCTCAAGGATGCCGGCAATACCGGCAGCAACCAGACCTTCTTCATCACTGACGGCCAGCCAACCTACTATCAGAGCGGCGAGCAGGCCAACCCGAACCTGGCCAACAGCAGCGTCAAGCTCGACACCTTCCTCACCACCATCAACTACAAAGCTGGTGATACCGTCACCAACTATCAGCTCGACACCACCAACCGGGTGTCGATCGACAGCAGCGGCAACCTGACTGCACAGACCCGCGGCAGCTTCGACATTTTCACCTGGAGCTACAAGTGGAACACCGTGACCACCGGCATGATCCGTGCCGAAGGTAACGGCGGCTACGAGTTGTCCAACCGCGCCGGTACCGGCAATTCGAGCAGCGACGCCACCCTGAACAACTCGACGGCGAGTTTCCTGATTCTCTCGGCGCTGTCGTCGGTCGAAGCCATCGGTCTGAACAGCGAAATCAACAAGGATGACCTCAAGCCGTACGATTCGGACAAGACGCTGCAGACCAACATCGACCCGAGCAAGTTGGCCGAAGCCATCCTCGGCCATACCGAAGTCACCCAACCTGGAGCCGATAAAGTCGACGGCGGCGATGGTCACGACATCATCTTCGGCGACCTGGTGACATTCGATTCGATTCCCGGCACCGGGGTCGAGGCGATCCAGGCGTTTGTCGCGACCAAGCTGGGGGTGGATGCCGGCGACGTCGATGCACGGCTGATGCACCAGTACGTCACCGAGCATTACACCGAGTTCGATATCTCGCGGGCCAATGACGGTGCCGACACCCTGATGGGCGGAGCCGGCAACGACATCATCTTCGGTCAGGGCGGTAACGACTACATCGATGGTGGCAAGGGCAACGACATCCTCCTTGGCGGCACCGGCAATGACACCTTGCTCGGTGGTGAAGGCAATGACGTGCTGTTCGGCGGCGCCGGTAAAGACACGCTGATCGGCGGCAAGGGTAACGATATCCTCAGCGGTGGCGCCGGGGCCGATACCTTCGTGTGGAAGGCCGGCGACCTCGGCAACGACGTGATCAAGGACTTCAAGCCCGCCGAAGGAGACCGCCTGGACTTGAGCGACCTGCTCCAGGCCGAGCGTGGCACGACCATCGACAACTACCTGAAGATCACTACGGTGGGCGGCGAATCGACTCTGCAGATCAGTACCGAAGGGAAATTGAATGCGGCAGGCGGGCTGGCCAACGTCGATGTGTCGATCAAGCTGGAGGGGGTCAACTGGTCGAATACCACGATCAATTCGTTGATCAGCGGGGCCGACCCGACGATCAAGATCGACAACTCGAACAGCTGATGGGCTGGCAGCGAATCACTGGCGCAGAACATTGCCTATGCTGCTTGTTAATCAGAAGGGATCACCATGCTGTGGGAGGACTCCATGTTCTACGTGCAACGCGACATCGAAGGCCAGTTGCTGCGGGTAGAAGCGGCCCCGTTCGAGCACTACACGGAAATGCTTCCGGCCGACCATGCCGAAATTCAGGAGTGGTTTGCTGACGATCTCGTGGAGAACAGCCTCAAGCAGCTCAAACAGAGCGATCTGGACATGATCCGGGTGCTCGAGGACTTGATCGAGGTGCTCACCAGCAAGGGGGTGATCAGCATCACCGATCTTCCGGTGGGTGCGCAGTCCAAGCTGCTCAACCGTTCAACGGCGCGGAAGGCTCTGGGCAGCCTGAATAACCTGATCGAGGAGGATGAGGGGGGTGGGTTGATCTGATCCGCGCGCAAACGTGTCGCCTGTGCTGACGCTATCGCGGGGCAAGCTGAACTGGTCAACTTATTTTGGACACCAGTTAAGGTTTCATGCCGCATCCTTGAGCTTTTTCTCCATGGCTACCGGGGTTTGATAACCGTTGTAGCTGTGGAGGCGCTTCAGGTTGTAGCGGACCAAATAAGCCTGAACGTCAGCCCGCGCCTGTGCTTCGGTTTCATAACCCCCTGCGGGAATCCACTCTGACTTCAGGGCCCCAAAAAAGCGCTCCATGGCGGCGTTATCCCAGCATTGTCCTCGATGGCTCATGCTCTGATTCATGTCGTACTCTTCAAGTGCAGCCCTGAACTTGTGGCTGGTGTACTGGCATCCCTGGTCGGAATGAAACATCACATCCTTCGGCTTGCCGCGGGATTCGGCCGCCATGCGTAGCGCGCTGCAGGCCAGCCTGGCGTCCGCAATCATTGAAAATGCCCAGCCCACCACCCGTCGTGCGTACAGGTCGAGCACAGCTGCCAAGTACAGCCAGCGCTTGCCAACCTGGATATAGGTCACATCCCCACACCACACTTCGTTGATCGTCGAAACTTTGAAATTCCGCTTCAACTGATTTTCTGCAATCAGCGCTTCCGCGCCTGAAGAACGGTACCGGTGCGGCCGGCGCTGCCTGCATTTCAGGCCAGCTTCACGCATCAGACTACGCACTTTGTAGCGTCCGACTTTATGGCCGTCACGCCGCAGTTCCTCGGTTAGTGTTCGCGATCCAGCCGAACCTCGAGAGACTTTGAAATGGCCCTCTACAGCCGAGCGTAACTGATCCCGCTCTGGATTTTTCCGGGCTTGGCGTTTGCGCCATGCATAGAAACTGCTGCGCTTGACCCCAAGCACGCGACAGCATTCGACGATACCGTATTGCTCACTCAGCTCGTTGATCAGCGAAAACGATCTTTGGAGTCCCGAAGCAGGAGAGCACTGGCCTTTTTTAGGATTTCGATATCTCGGTCTTTCTGCCGAACCAACGCCTCCAACTCTTGGATTCGTTGTTGATCCGGGGTGATAGCCTTGGCTCCAGCCGGTACCTTGCCCTCTCGCTCCTTGCGCACTTGCTCAACCCAGCGACGCAGGGCTGTAGGCCCAATTTCAAGCATTTCACAGACTTCGGGGACTGATTGACCACCGTCGAGCACCATCTCAGCAGCCCGGATTTTCTGTTCTTTCGAGTATGACTTTCGCACTGATTTTGCCTCCAATTGGGCGCCATCATAGCGCCCGTAGAAGGTGTCCAAAATCATTAGGCCAGATCAAGCCCGCTCCTACGCTGCCCGTGGGAGCGGGCTTGCCCCGCGATAAGGCCAACCTAGACACCCCAGCGCTCAACGCCAGGGCGCTGGCTCTCCGACCAACTGCCCCTGAATGCCTTGGACGCCCATCTCGCGGAGTACCCGCAACTCGCCTGCAGTCTCGACCCGCTCGGCGATCAGCGGCAGATCGATACTATGCGCCGCCCGCTGCACGGCTTCGATAAACAAGCGCTTGTGCTGTTCTTGGTCGATGTTGCGGATGTAGCCACCATCGATCTTCAGGTAGGCCAGCCCCAGGTGGGCCAGATTGCCGATCAGGCTGAAGCGCCCACCAAATCGCTGTAGGCCCAAGCCAAAACCCAGGGCGTGCAAACGCCGGGTCAGTTGCTCGAGCAACGGCTGTTCGGGCAGTTGCTCCTCGCCGATCTCGAAGGTCAAGCGCGGCCCCATGGCGCGGTGTTGGCCTAACAGATCGAACACACGCTGCAGGGCCTTGGGATCGGCCAAGGTCGCCGCTGACACGTTCAGCGCCAGCGACTCACGATGCCCTTGCAGGTGCTTGAGCACCCTCTCCAGCACCAGTAGATCCAGCTGCGCCATCCAGCCAAAACGTTCCAACCAGGGCAGAAAACGCCCGGCGGCAAGCGCCTCGCCGTGCTCGTCATAAAGCCGTGAGACAACCTTGTAATGAAGGATCCGCTGTGGGGCCTGGCTGTCCACCACCGGCTGGAAGAACAACTCGAACTGCCCGTTGGCCAGGGCCTGCTCAAGGCGGGCATGCCATTGCTGATGGCCATTGGCAGTTTGCGTAGCAACACCTTGCTCCAGACATACCCAGCCCGGCTGTGACTGGCTCTCGGCACGCGCCAACGCCTCATCAGCCAGCTTCAACAGTGCCTGTGGCGAATCGCCTGGGCTATAGGGCGCTAGACCAATGCACGCGACCGGATCGACATCGCTGGCGCCAGTCTCGTGCAGGCTGCGCAAGGTAGCCTCCAACCCCTGCGCCAATTGAACGGCCTCCTCATGCACCATACCCGGCGCCAGCACGGCAAACTCGCCGCCGCGGCTGCGGGTGATCAAGTCGTTGGTCTGCGGGTAATTGGCACACGTGCGGCGCAACTGCTCCGCGACTGCCTGCAGCAGTTGGTCGGTGCGCTGGCCACCCAGCCGGGCATTGAGACCGGTGAGATCGCTCACCCGCAGAAGCAGCAGGTAGCCCGCGCGCGCCTCCTCCCGATTGCTTACCTGGGCGGCCAATTGCATTTCGAAGTAACGCCGATTGGCCAATCCGGTGAGGCTGTCCTGATACGACTCGGCGCGCAGCCGCTCGCTGCGTTCGGCCTGTTCGGCGAACAACGCCTTGAGTTTTTCGACCATCTGGTTCATCGCCTGTACAACCCGGCGCAGCTCTGGGGTGCGCGGTAATTCAGGCTGGCTGAGGAACTCGCGGCGGGCGATGGCATGCGACTGCGCAACCATGTAGTCCAACGGCCGCAGTTGGCGACGCAACAGCAGAGCCCCGAGTACCGCACTGAGTGCTCCGCAGAGCAGCAGCCAGCCAAGGCTACCCAGCGCGCTTTGCCAGAGTTTGGCCAAGGCAAACATTGGGTGGCTGATCACTTCCACACGCGCCGCCTGCTGCCAGCCGCGGCTGACGATCGCATCGCCACCGGCCGCCTGTAGGCCAATCAGGCGCACGAACCAGGCCGGTACGCCAGCGCTGTCAGGTTCGGCATGACGCTCGACCAGCACGGCATTGCTGCCCAGCTCGACCACCTTGATGCTCGAATAGTAACCACTGTCGAAAATCGAGCTGACCATCAGCTCGACCATTGCCGGATCATCGATGTTCGGTGTCAGCGACAACGCCAGTGCCGTCGCTGCATCCTGAGCATGGGAGCGCAATTGATTCACGTATTGGCTGCGTGAGCTTTCCAGGCTGACCATGAAGCTGCCGCTGAAGGCAACGACCAGGAACAGGCAAATGGCAAGCAGCAATTGTTTGAACAATGACATCTGTGCTCCTTCAGTAAACCGGTTCGGCCGGGAATCCTTCGGCACGCATTTTTTTCAACAGATCCTGCCAGCGCGACAAACGCTTGGTATCCCCGACCTTTTTGTTGCCGGCAGCGCCGGTCAGCCACAGGCCTTCACCGTTGAAGGCGTAAACCGGTAACAGGTCGCTACGCTGGCTGGCCGGCTTGATGGCGTCCATCAAGCTGTCGAGCACCAGCGGCTGGGCCTGTGGACTTGAATAATAGGTCAGGACCATGTGCGCGCGGTTCTGGCGCAAGGCTTTGACGTAGGTAATGCGCAGTTTCTCACTGGCAATGCCCATGCGGCGCAGGCTGAAGTACTTGGCGATGGCGTAGTCCTCGCAGTCGCCTGCGCCCTTGATCAAGGACTGGATGGGCGTGGCCCAATAATCGACCTCGCGCCACAGGTCGACATCTTCGACATAACGCAATTGCTGGTTGAAGAACTGGTTGACCGCCTGCAAGCGCTCCAGTTCGCTGCCCTGCTGGTGGCTGGCCAACAACCGCTGCCAGGCATCGATGCGGTCCTTGCCGGGGCCCAGGGGCCCATACAGCGCCTGCGCACGCTGGCTGATCTGGGAAAAGTCCCAATCTGCTCGTAGGCCGCCCAGCAGCAGGCAGCCCAGCACAATGGCGAGGCTGAACGGGCGTATCCAGCTTTTTAGTATCCCGGCAATCGCCACAGGGAAGACCTGTTCAAAGCCATCGAAAACCGCGATGGTGGGGCCTGCTTTGGCAAAAGACAATGGCACCTTACAATCACCGCCGCTCTATTCACGGGCGCTATTTACCTTGCGCCGAAGCGCTCATCAGCTTCCCCTTCACAGGGACTTCATTCACCATAGACAGATTCCGTGCAAAGGCTTGGAAGCCTGCCATCGCTAGGGTTTGACACCTCTTGAGCGACTCTCTACGTTTATTGGATCCAATCAGCAAATTGTCGAGGCAGACTTCCAGTGGCTGAGAAAATCAGACTGCTTTCCAGCGTGATTGGCAGTGAGCAGGTGCCGGCGCACCTTGCTCGTAGCGTGATCGAAGAACGCCTGCGCAGCGCTATCGTCGATGGCCGCCTGCCGCCAGGTACCGCCTTGCGTCAACAAGAGATCGCGGGCTTGTTTGGCGTGAGTCGCATGCCCGTGCGCGAGGCCTTGCGCCAGCTCGAAGCGCAGTCGTTGTTGCAGGTGGTCATGCACAAGGGCGCCGTGGTTGCCCCGCTGATCGGTGAAGATGCGGTGGACACCTACGCGTTGCGGGTGCTGCTTGAGTCCGAGGCGCTGCGCCAGTCGATCCCGCTGCTCGAGGCCGATGACATCGCCCGCGCACGGGGCTATATCCAGGAGCTGGAGAGCGAAACCCGACATGCCGAGATCGGCCGCCTCAACCGCTTGTTCCACATGACGCTGTACAGCAAGGCGCACAACCAGAAACTGCTGCGCATGATCGAGATCGAGCTCAATGAAGAGGAGCGTTTCTTGCGCTTCCACCTGTCATCGATGGGGCTGGGTAAGCTGACTCAGGACGATCACAATGCGTTGGTGAATGCCGCCAGCGACAAACGGGTGGACGAGGCCGTCAACGTTCTGGAAGAGCACTTGAACAACGGTGCGCGGGCTATTCGCAAGTATCTGGATAGTCAGCGCCTGTCGATGTAAGCACCGCCGAGTAGTTGCAAAATTTTGCCCGCCCGCGAACAATGAGACTAATTATCATTAATGACTTAATGTTCGCGGCGCCCTTCCATGTCTTCTCAAGATTCTGTGCATACGCTCTACAGCGACCACCACAGCTGGCTGCAAACTTGGTTGCGCAGCAAGTTGGGGAACGCTGCCGATGCAGCAGACCTGGCGCAGGATACCTTTGTCCGCCTGCTCCAGCGCCGTGAACAATTGCAGCTGAACACCCCGCGGGCGTTCCTGCGCACAGTCGCCCGCGGCCTGGTCATTGACCACTGGCGACGCCAGGAGCTGGCCCGAGCCTACCTTGAAGCGCTCGCGCACCTGCCCGAGGCGCATGCGCCATCGGCGGAAACCCGCGAACTGCTGCTGGAGTTGCTCGAGCGCATTGCGCGCATGCTCGATGGGCTCAAGCCCAAGGTGCGCCGCGCTTTCCTGCTGGCCCAGTGCGAGGGTTTGAGCCACAAGGCGATCGCCGAGCAGATGGGCATCTCGCTACGCTCGGCAGAGCGTTACATTGCCGATGCCCTCTACCATTGCTACCTGCTGCGCTACGAAGACGAGTGCTGAAGCAATGAGCGTTGCCCCCCTGCCGCCCAAGGTGGTCAAGCAGGCCATCCACTGGATGCTCAAGCTGCGCGAGAGCGGCCACAATGCGCGCCTGCAACTGCAATGCGAACAATGGCGCAGCGAGCATCATGAGCATGAATTGGCCTGGCAGCGGGTGCTCGATCTGCATCAAGAGTTGAACCTGCGCGCCATCCCTGGCGCAGGGGTGGCTTTGCAGACCCTAGAGACCAGCGAACGTCGCTTGCACCGTCGACAGGCACTCAAGCTACTCACCGGCGTTGCTCTGGTAGGTTCGGCAGCCTGGTTGGGCAAGGATCGTCAGGTCCTCCACAATTGGACTTCGGACTACGCCACCGCTACTGGCGAGCGACGTACCTTTGCTCTGCCAGACGGCTCGCTGTTGCAGCTCAATACTCAAAGCGCGGCGGACCTGACCTTTGACGATCGACAGCGGCTCATTCGTCTCAAGCACGGCGAGCTGATGCTCACCTGCAGCGCTACCCAGGGCCAGGACAGGCCGCTGC
The DNA here is from genome assembly GCF_014268815.2 of Pseudomonas urmiensis. Classification (NCBI taxonomy): domain Bacteria; kingdom Pseudomonadati; phylum Pseudomonadota; class Gammaproteobacteria; order Pseudomonadales; family Pseudomonadaceae; genus Pseudomonas; species Pseudomonas urmiensis. The sequence continues at coordinate 5,175,783 of NZ_JABWRE020000001.1, read as the reverse complement.
TGGTTCAGACCCACGAGACCCTGCTGGAAGGCTTCGAGGGGCGCTTCGTGGTGCGTCAGGACAGCGATTGCACGCGGGTTAGCGTCAGCCAAGGCAAGGTAGCCATTCATCGCCCAGGCAATGGCGCGCTGCAATGGATGAGCAGCGGCCAGAATTGGCGACTCGATGACGAAGGTGCACGTCTGTTGGAGTACCAGGACATGGATGCCGGCGCCTGGGTGGAAGGCTTGATCGTCACGCGGGACATGCGCCTGGCGGATTTCCTCGCAGAGGTGGCGCGCTATCGCCATGGCTATCTGGGTTGCAGCGACGAGATCGCTGACTTGCGCCTATCGGGTGTGTTCCGCCTGGAAGATACCGACAAGCTGCTGCAACTGCTGCCGCAGACCCTGCCGGTCATTCTGCGCCAGCGTACGCGCTGGTGGGTACGCCTGGAACGCATGAGCTGAGATTGAGCTCTGCAAGATTTTTTGGCGGGAACCCTGCGCCGGTCCGGCTAGGACAGTAAGTAACTCCCTCTGCCCTTAACGATTCGACGGACCTGTCCATGCCGACCGCCCTGCCCTCGCAACGCGTCACCAACGAGAATGATTTTCGACCTGTCTTGAATTCCGCCCGCCTGCGCAAGGCTGTACGCGCCGCGCTGTTCGGTACGGCCCTTGGCATGAGCGCTATAGCGCCACTGGCTTTGGCTGCCCAGGCCAACACTGCTACCCAGCAATTCACGATCCCTGCTGGCAATCTCAACGATGTGCTCAACCAGTTTGCGCGCCAGGCCGGCATTACCTTGTCGAGCACCCCGCAGCTTACAAGTGATCGACAATCTCCAGGCCTGCAAGGGCATTACTCGACTGACCAGGCACTGCGTCAGCTGCTTAATGGCACGGGCCTTGAGGCCGTCAGCCAGGACGGCAGCAGTTATGTGCTGCGGGCGCAGCCTGAGGAGGCGGCATTGTCTCTGCCGGACACGGACGTTCGCGGTTTTGCCTTGGGGAACGCGCTGGGCAGCATGGACGGCTACAACGCTACCCACAGCCAGATCGCGACCAAGACCAGTACGCCGATCCTGGAGACCACCCAGTCGGTCTCGGTGGTCACCCGTCAGCAGATGGACGACCAGGGTTCGCAGACCGTAGCCCAGGCCATGCGCTATACCCCAGGGGTGCTGACCAACCCCTATGGCGCTACCCATCGCTATGACTACGTGGCCATGCGCGGCTTCAACGATGGCTCGGTGGACAACATCTATGTCGATGGCTTGAAGTCCATGGGCGACAACGGCACCTACAGCACCATGCAGGTGGACCCATACTTCCTGGAGCGCATCGACATCCTCAAGGGCCCCTCGTCGGTACTGTACGGGCGCAGCTCGCCGGGCGGCCTGGTGGCGTTGACCACCAAGAAGCCGATGTTCGATCCGTATCACCAGATCCAGGCAACAGTCGGCACCCAAGGCCAACGGGGGATGGGCTTCGACTTCAGCGGGCCGCTGGATGATGACAAGCGCATCGCCTATCGCCTGACAGGCATTGCGGACTCATCCGACACCCAGTTCGATCACAACAAGGAAGAGCGCTACGCGATCGCCCCGGCAGTCAGCATCGACTTCAGCGAAGATACCTCGTTGACCTTGCAGGCTTATCTACAGAAAGACCCCAACGGCGGCTACCACGGTGCCCTGCCCTCTGATGGGGCCTTACATCCGCGTAACGGCCAGCGTCTGTCCGATCACTTTTTCGAAGGTGAGCTCAGCGACAACTACGAACGCACCCAACAGTCGTTCAGTTACCAGCTGGAGCATCGCTTCAATGACGTGTTCACCGCGCGGCAGAACTTCCGCTATCAGGATTCTGATGTGTCGATGGACCAAGTCTACTTCGCTGGCTGGGACGCGAGCGTGCCTGGGCGTAACGTGATGAACCGCGCCTACACCGGCGGCGACGAGCGTCTGCATTCGTTCATCATCGACAACATGCTGCAGGCTGAATTCTTCACCGGTTCCGCCAAGCACACGCTGTTGCTAGGCACCGACTATCAGCGACGCAAGGCCGATGTGTCCTGGCGCTATGGCACGGTCGATAGCCTGGATGCGGGTAACCCGCAATACGGCAATGGCAATATCCAGGTGCTCGGTGAAAGCAACTACCTGCGCCGTCTGCAACAGACAGGTGTTTACCTGCAGGATCTAGTCGAGCTCGACCAGTGGCGCTTCTCCCTGGGGCTGCGCCAGGACTGGGTGAAGGTATCTGAGGAGAATCGTGACAGCGATACTCGGGTCAGCGATAACCGCACCAAGTTCACCACCCGTGCGGGCGTGCTCTATCTGTTCGACAACGGTATTGCGCCTTACCTGAGCTATTCCGAGTCGTTCAACCCCAACACCGTCTCCGATCAGGATGGCCGTCCGCTCGCGCCCACCGAGGGCACCCAGTGGGAAGCGGGCATCAAGTACCAGCCGCCCGGTACTGACAACCTGTTCACTGCTTCGGTGTTCCGTATCGAGCAGGAGAACCTCGCATCCAAACAACCGAACGAGGAGTTCTACCGGGCGGTGGGTGAGGTGCGCTCGCAAGGCCTTGAGCTTGAGGCTCATGTGCAGGTGACCGATAACCTGAAACTGCTGGGTGGCTATACCTTCACCGACATCGAGTACGCCAAGTCGATGCCGAGCGTGGTAACGCCGACCCTGGATAACAAAGGCAATTCGCCAACCCAAGCACCGAAGCAGATGATCTCCCTGTGGGCCGATTACAACTTCCGCCAGGGCGCACTGGATGGCCTGCGCTTGGGTGGCGGCTTGCGCTATGTGGGGTACAGCTGGGTGGACTCGGAAAACAGCATGAAGGTGCCCTCCTACACGCTGTTCGATGCATCGATCGGCTACGATCTGGGCAAGGTGGGGCTCAAGGGAGTCGATCTACGGCTCAATGCCAATAACCTGACCAATGAGAGCTATATCGCATCGTGTGCCAGCTTGAGCTACTGCTACATGGGTGAAGAGCGGAATGTGAGCGCTACGGTTAGCTATCAGTTCTGAGTGGTTTGATTGAATGTAAAAGGCCCGCCCCTGGTTCCAGGGGCGGGCCTTTTTTTGGGCTGTCATTAGTGGGGCCGCGCAGCAGCCCCACTAATAGTTCAAGCACCACAGTAGCCGCAGATATTAACCAGGCATAGAAAAGACAAAACCCCTACCTGCTCACGCAGATAGGGGTTTTGCGAAATGAATCTCGACGATGACCTACTCTCACATGGGGAAACCCCACACTACCATCGGCGATGCATCGTTTCACTGCTGAGTTCGGGATGGGATCAGGTGGTTCCAATGCTCTATGGTCGTCAAGAAATTCTGTATGCCGACCCGTCAAATGGACGTTCCAGCGAATCTTGAGTTTCTACTTAAAGACAAAACCCCTACCTGCTCGCGCAGATAGGGGTTTTGCGAAATGAATCTTGACGATGACCTACTCTCACATGGGGAAACCCCACACTACCATCGGCGATGCATCGTTTCACTACTGAGTTCGGGATGGGATCAGGTGGTTCCAATGCTCTATGGTCGTCAAGAAATTCTGTAGCCAGAATGTCCAGATGGACAGCCCAGCAAATTCGGATATGCGATAGTTGTGAGTACGAACTTTCGGGTCTTTCGTCTTCACCACCGCAATTCGCGCTAGCAAATTGCTTGGGTGTTATATGGTCAAGCCTCACGGGCAATTAGTATTGGTTAGCTCAACGCCTCACAGCGCTTACACACCCAACCTATCAACGTCGTAGTCTTCGACGGCCCTTTAGGGGATTCAAGATCCCAGTGAGATCTCATCTTGAGGCAAGTTTCCCGCTTAGATGCTTTCAGCGGTTATCTCTTCCGAACATAGCTACCCGGCAATGCCACTGGCGTGACAACCGGAACACCAGAGGTTCGTCCACTCCGGTCCTCTCGTACTAGGAGCAGCCCTCTCAAATCTCAAACGTCCACGGCAGATAGGGACCGAACTGTCTCACGACGTTCTAAACCCAGCTCGCGTACCACTTTAAATGGCGAACAGCCATACCCTTGGGACCGGCTTCAGCCCCAGGATGTGATGAGCCGACATCGAGGTGCCAAACACCGCCGTCGATATGAACTCTTGGGCGGTATCAGCCTGTTATCCCCGGAGTACCTTTTATCCGTTGAGCGATGGCCCTTCCATACAGAACCACCGGATCACTAAGACCTACTTTCGTACCTGCTCGACGTGTGGGTCTCGCAGTCAAGCGCGCTTTTGCCTTTATACTCTACGACCGATTTCCGACCGGTCTGAGCGCACCTTCGTACTCCTCCGTTACTCTTTGGGAGGAGACCGCCCCAGTCAAACTACCCACCATACACTGTCCTCGATCCGGATAACGGACCTGAGTTAGAACCTCAAAGTTGCCAGGGTGGTATTTCAAGGATGGCTCCATGAGAACTGGCGTCCCCACTTCAAAGCCTCCCACCTATCCTACACAAGCAAATTCAAAGTCCAGTGCAAAGCTATAGTAAAGGTTCACGGGGTCTTTCCGTCTAGCCGCGGATACACTGCATCTTCACAGCGATTTCAATTTCACTGAGTCTCGGGTGGAGACAGCGCCGCCATCGTTACGCCATTCGTGCAGGTCGGAACTTACCCGACAAGGAATTTCGCTACCTTAGGACCGTTATAGTTACGGCCGCCGTTTACCGGGGCTTCGATCAAGAGCTTCGCTTGCGCTAACCCCATCAATTAACCTTCCGGCACCGGGCAGGCGTCACACCCTATACGTCCACTTTCGTGTTTGCAGAGTGCTGTGTTTTTAATAAACAGTCGCAGCGGCCTGGTATCTTCGACCAGCAAAAGCTTACGGGGCAAGCCCTTCACCTTCGCCGGCGCACCTTCTCCCGAAGTTACGGTGCCATTTTGCCTAGTTCCTTCACCCGAGTTCTCTCAAGCGCCTTGGTATTCTCTACCTAACCACCTGTGTCGGTTTGGGGTACGGTTCCCGATTGTCTGAAGCTTAGGAGCTTTTCTTGGAAGCATGGCATCAACCACTTCGTCGCCTAAAGGCAACTCGTCATCAGCTCTCGGCCTTGAGATCCCGGATTTGCCTAAGATCTCAGCCTACCACCTTAAACTTGGACAACCAACGCCAAGCTGGCCTAGCCTTCTCCGTCCCTCCATCGCAACAATCGGAAGTACAGGAATATTAACCTGTTTTCCATCGACTACGCTTTTCAGCCTCGCCTTAGGGACCGACTAACCCTGCGTCGATTAACGTTGCGCAGGAAACCTTGGTCTTTCGGCGTGCGAGTTTTTCACTCGCATTGTCGTTACTCATGTCAGCATTCGCACTTCTGATACCTCCAGCAAGCTTCTCAACTCACCTTCACAGGCTTACAGAACGCTCCTCTACCGCATCACCAAAAGGTGATACCCGTAGCTTCGGTGCATGGTTTGAGCCCCGTTACATCTTCCGCGCAGGCCGACTCGACTAGTGAGCTATTACGCTTTCTTTAAAGGGTGGCTGCTTCTAAGCCAACCTCCTAGCTGTCTAAGCCTTCCCACATCGTTTCCCACTTAACCATGACTTTGGGACCTTAGCTGACGGTCTGGGTTGTTTCCCTTTTCACGACGGACGTTAGCACCCGCCGTGTGTCTCCCATGCTCGGCACTTGTAGGTATTCGGAGTTTGCATCGGTTTGGTAAGTCGGGATGACCCCTAGCCGAAACAGTGCTCTACCCCTACAGTGATACATGAGGCGCTACCTAAATAGCTTTCGAGGAGAACCAGCTATCTCCGAGCTTGATTAGCCTTTCACTCCGATCCACAGGTCATCCGCTAACTTTTCAACGGTAGTCGGTTCGGTCCTCCAGTCAGTGTTACCTAACCTTCAACCTGCCCATGGATAGATCGCCCGGTTTCGGGTCTATACCCAGCGACTAAACGCCCTATTAAGACTCGCTTTCGCTACGCCTCCCTATTCGGTTAAGCTCGCCACTGAATATAAGTCGCTGACCCATTATACAAAAGGTACGCAGTCACCTAACAAAGTAGGCTCCCACTGCTTGTACGCATACGGTTTCAGGTTCTATTTCACTCCCCTCTCCGGGGTTCTTTTCGCCTTTCCCTCACGGTACTGGTTCACTATCGGTCAGTCAGTAGTATTTAGCCTTGGAGGATGGTCCCCCATGTTCAGACAAAGTTTCTCGTGCTCCGTCCTACTCGATTTCATTGATAAGAGATTTTCGTGTACGGGGCTATCACCCACTATGGCCGCACTTTCCAGAGCGTTCCACTAATCTCAAACCAACTTAAGGGCTGGTCCCCGTTCGCTCGCCACTACTAAGGGAATCTCGGTTGATTTCTTTTCCTCAGGGTACTTAGATGTTTCAGTTCCCCTGGTTCGCCTCTTGCACCTATGTATTCAGTACAAGATACTCAGCTTATGCTGAGTGGGTTCCCCCATTCAGAGATCTCTGGATCACAGTCTGTTTGCCGACTCCCCAAAGCTTATCGCAGGCTACCACGTCTTTCATCGCCTCTGACTGCCAAGGCATCCACCGTATGCGCTTCTTCACTTGACCATATAACCCCAAGCAATCTGGTTATACTGTGAAGACGACATTCGCCGAAAATTCGTTCGCTCTTGCGAGCATTCACAAATTTTACCTTAGCCTGATCCACTGCCAGTGAAAGCAGCGTTCAGTCTATTTCTATCACATATCCGAATTTTTAAAGAACGATCTGACAAAAGTCAGAAATCAACATTCACATTGGAATGCTCATTTCTAAGTTCTAGCAGTGCTGCGAAACCTGAAAGAGTGGTGGAGCCAAGCGGGATCGAACCGCTGACCTCCTGCGTGCAAGGCAGGCGCTCTCCCAGCTGAGCTATGGCCCCGTATTACCTAGGCTGCACCAAGTAATTGGTAGGTCTGGGCAGATTTGAACTGCCGACCTCACCCTTATCAGGGGTGCGCTCTAACCAACTGAGCTACAGACCTATAACAGGGTCGCGTTACAGCATCGTCTTTATACAAGTGAATCAAGCAATTCGTGTGGGAGCTCATCAGCAGGCTGATGTCTTCGATTAAGGAGGTGATCCAGCCGCAGGTTCCCCTACGGCTACCTTGTTACGACTTCACCCCAGTCATGAATCACACCGTGGTAACCGTCCTCCCGAAGGTTAGACTAGCTACTTCTGGTGCAACCCACTCCCATGGTGTGACGGGCGGTGTGTACAAGGCCCGGGAACGTATTCACCGCGACATTCTGATTCGCGATTACTAGCGATTCCGACTTCACGCAGTCGAGTTGCAGACTGCGATCCGGACTACGATCGGTTTTGTGAGATTAGCTCCACCTCGCGGCTTGGCAACCCTCTGTACCGACCATTGTAGCACGTGTGTAGCCCAGGCCGTAAGGGCCATGATGACTTGACGTCATCCCCACCTTCCTCCGGTTTGTCACCGGCAGTCTCCTTAGAGTGCCCACCATAACGTGCTGGTAACTAAGGACAAGGGTTGCGCTCGTTACGGGACTTAACCCAACATCTCACGACACGAGCTGACGACAGCCATGCAGCACCTGTGTCAGAGTTCCCGAAGGCACCAATCCATCTCTGGAAAGTTCTCTGCATGTCAAGGCCTGGTAAGGTTCTTCGCGTTGCTTCGAATTAAACCACATGCTCCACCGCTTGTGCGGGCCCCCGTCAATTCATTTGAGTTTTAACCTTGCGGCCGTACTCCCCAGGCGGTCAACTTAATGCGTTAGCTGCGCCACTAAAATCTCAAGGATTCCAACGGCTAGTTGACATCGTTTACGGCGTGGACTACCAGGGTATCTAATCCTGTTTGCTCCCCACGCTTTCGCACCTCAGTGTCAGTATCAGTCCAGGTGGTCGCCTTCGCCACTGGTGTTCCTTCCTATATCTACGCATTTCACCGCTACACAGGAAATTCCACCACCCTCTACCGTACTCTAGCTTGCCAGTTTTGGATGCAGTTCCCAGGTTGAGCCCGGGGCTTTCACATCCAACTTAACAAACCACCTACGCGCGCTTTACGCCCAGTAATTCCGATTAACGCTTGCACCCTCTGTATTACCGCGGCTGCTGGCACAGAGTTAGCCGGTGCTTATTCTGTCGGTAACGTCAAAACAGCAAGGTATTATCTTACTGCCCTTCCTCCCAACTTAAAGTGCTTTACAATCCGAAGACCTTCTTCACACACGCGGCATGGCTGGATCAGGCTTTCGCCCATTGTCCAATATTCCCCACTGCTGCCTCCCGTAGGAGTCTGGACCGTGTCTCAGTTCCAGTGTGACTGATCATCCTCTCAGACCAGTTACGGATCGTCGCCTTGGTGAGCCATTACCTCACCAACTAGCTAATCCGACCTAGGCTCATCTGATAGCGCAAGGCCCGAAGGTCCCCTGCTTTCTCCCGTAGGACGTATGCGGTATTAGCGTTCCTTTCGAAACGTTGTCCCCCACTACCAGGCAGATTCCTAGGCATTACTCACCCGTCCGCCGCTGAATCGAAGAGCAAGCTCTTCTCATCCGCTCGACTTGCATGTGTTAGGCCTGCCGCCAGCGTTCAATCTGAGCCATGATCAAACTCTTCAGTTCAATACTGCTTGGGTTTTTAAGAAACCCTAAACTTGGCTCAGCAATCTCAAATGACTACTATGATTACTCATGTGGCCACTTGTGATGCTGATAATCTTGGCGACTATCAAACCGTACTCACAAGCACCCACACGAATTGCTTGATTCAATTTGTTAAAGAGCGTTTGGTTAAGAGCTTTTTGTCTCAACCGAGGCGCGCATTCTACGCTTTCCTCTGTGTCTGTCAAGCGTTTATTTCGAAGTATTTTGCGAGAAACTCGTTCAACTTCAAACACTTGACTCGCTTGCGATCTCTCGTAGCGGGAGGCGAATTCTACAGCGTTACAAGCTGCTGTCAACTACCTTTTTCACCGCTGCCGATCAGAAGATCGAAGCACCTCCAGTACTGCCTGAAACATCTAACTCGTTGATACTCAAGGAGTTTTCCGTTCCAACTACGCTGGAAGTGGGGCGCATTATAAGGGGATCTGAGAGGGCGTCAACCCTTAATTTCAATAAACCGTAATATTGTTGAAATTAGGGTCAGAATCGCGGGGCGGGCCCGCTTCCACAGGGTGACGCGGGGTGCAACAGATAGCGGTGCTGCCGTTAGAGCTCTAAAAACTAAGCAGGGAGGCCTACCGGCCTCCCTGCTTATATAAGTAGAAAGCGACTCAGAGCACACCTGCCCCACGCAGCTGCTGCACAGCTTCGCCATCCAGCCCTAACACCTCTTCCAGTACGGCCTCGGTATGCTCTCCTAATAGAGGAGGCGGCTGCCGATACTCCACCGGCGTCTCAGACAGCCGAATAGGGCTAGCCACCTGCGGTACGCTGCCCGCCAGCGGATGCGCAATGCTAACCGCCAATCCACGAGCCAATACCTGCGGGTCCTGGAACATCTGCGCCAGATCGTTGATTGGCCCGCATGGCACGCCGGCCTGTTCCAATTCACTAACCCATTGGGCTGTGGTCTTGAACACAGTGGCCTGGCGAATCAGCGGAATCAGCTCAGCCCGATTGGCGACCCGCAGCTTATTAGTCGCAAAGCGCGGATCGTCCGCCCATTGCGGCTGCCCAGCGACCTCGGCAAATTTACGGAACTGCCCATCATTCCCCACGGTAAGGATGAAATCGCCATCGGCGGTCGGAAAGTCCTGATATGGCACGATATTAGGATGGGCATTCCCCAGCCGACGCGGAGCATTGCCTGTAGTGAGGTAGTTCATTGCCTGGTTAGCCAGGCAGGCCACCTGCACGTCCAGCAACGCCATATCAATATGCTGCCCCACTCCTGACTGGTCACGATGGGCGAGGGCAGCCAGGATCGCCACGGTCGAGTACAGCCCGGTAAGGATATCGGTCAAGGCAACGCCAACCTTCACCGGCCCGGCACCTTCTTCCCCCTCAGGGCGACCGGTCAGGCTCATCAGCCCGCCCAACCCCTGGATCATGAAGTCATAGCCGGCACGCTTGGCATACGGCCCGGTCTGGCCAAAGCCGGTAATCGAGCAATAGATAAGCTTCGGATTGACCGCCTTCAGGCTGGCATAGTCCAGCCCATAGGCCGCCAGGCCACCGACTTTGAAGTTCTCGATGACGATATCCGACTTCGCCGCCAGTTCGCGCACCAGACGCTGACCTTCTGGTTGGGTGAAGTCGATGGTCACCGAGCGCTTGTTGCGGTTGGCAGACAGATAGTAGGCCGCCTCGCTGGTGTTCTCCCCATAGGCATCCTTGAGGAAGGGTGGCCCCCAGGAGCGGGTATCGTCACCTGCCCCCGGACGCTCGACCTTGATCACGTCAGCCCCAAGGTCGGCGAGGATCTGCCCAGACCAGGGCCCGGCCAGCACACGCGAAAGGTCCAGCACCCTCAGATGTGATAACGCCCCCATGGCCCAGCTCCTCTATTAATAGAACGCCTGGATGCCGGTCTGCGCGCGACCGAGGATCAGCGCGTGGATGTCATGGGTACCTTCATAGGTGTTGACCACTTCAAGGTTAACCAGGTGACGGGCTACGCCGAACTCATCGGAAATACCGTTGCCGCCGAGCATGTCGCGGGCCAGGCGAGCAATATCCAGCGCCTTGCCACAGGAGTTGCGCTTCATGATCGAGGTGATTTCCACCGCAGCGGTGCCCTCATCCTTCATCCGCCCCAGACGCAGGCAGCCCTGCAGCCCCAGCGTGATCTCAGTCTGCATGTCCGCCAGCTTCTTCTGGATCAGTTGATTGGCGGCCAGAGGACGGCCGAACTGCTTGCGATCCAGGGTGTATTGGCGCGCGGTGTGCCAGCAGGCTTCTGCCGCACCCAGGGCACCCCAGGAGATGCCATAGCGGGCCGAGTTCAAGCAGGTGAACGGGCCTTTGAGACCACGCACCTCAGGGAAGATGTTTTCTTCAGGAACGAACACGCCATCCATGACGATCTCGCCGGTGATCGAAGCACGCAGGCCGACCTTGCCGTGAATCGCCGGGGCGCTCAAACCTTTCCAGCCTTTCTCCAGAATGAAGCCGCGAATGTCACCCGCATCGTCCTTGGCCCACACGACAAACACATCGGCAATCGGGCTGTTGGTGATCCACATCTTGCTGCCAGTCAGGCTGTAGCCGCCATCAACCTTGCGCGCCCGGGTGATCATCGCGCCTGGATCGGAGCCGTGGTTAGGCTCGGTCAGGCCGAAGCAACCAATCCACTCGCCGCTGGCAAGCTTGGGCAGGTACTTTTGCTTCTGCTCTTCGCTGCCAAATTCGTTGATCGGCACCATCACCAGCGAAGACTGCACGCTCATCATCGAACGGTAGCCGGAGTCGATGCGCTCCACTTCACGGGCGATCAGGCCGTAGCAGACATAGTTCAGCCCACTGCCGCCGTATTGCTCTGGGATGGTCGCGCCGAGCAGGCCGACTTCGCCCATCTCGCGGAAGATCTTCGGATCGGTCTGCTCATGGCGAAACGCCTCGATCACGCGCGGCGCCAGCTTGTCCTGGGCAAACTGATAAGCGCTGTCACGCACCATGCGCTCTTCTTCAGTCAATTGCTGATCGAGCAGCAGTGGGTCGATCCAGTTGAAGCTTGCTTTGCCGGCCATGAGCGAAATCCTCGAAATAGGGGAGCAGGGTGCGTGGGCAATGTTCTTGTGCATTGATCCTAGGCCTGTTCGGCCGTCGGGACAAACGAGGATTACGCACGGTTTAGTGATATTTTCTCACTTCGAAAATCTGCAAATCAGCATACTCAAAGCCTGACAAGTGAGGTCGACGTACATGCGGCGCAAGATTCCCAGCACTACGGCATTGGTCTGCTTCGAGGCCGCAGCGCGTCACGAGAGCTTCACCAAGGCCGCCCAAGAGCTGGCCTTGACCCAAGGCGCCGTCTGTCGACAAATTGGTGGGCTGGAGGAGTTCCTGAATGTCGAGCTGTTTCGCCGCTCGCGTCGCGGGGTAAAACTCACCGAAGCCGGCCTATCCTACAGCCGACAGGTGGCAGCACAGCTGGACGCGGTCGAGCGCGATACCTTGTCGGTAATGCGCCAGCAGGGCGCCAATGTGATCGAATTGGCGGTGGTGCCGACCTTCGGCACCCAGTGGCTGCTGCCGCGCCTGAAGGACTTCCAGCACTGCCACCCTGAGGTCACCGTCAACCTGACCAACCGCACGCGGCCATTCCTGTTCGCCGATACCGCGTTCGATGCAGCGATCTACTTCGGCGATGCCGACTGGTCGGGCACCCAGTCCCACCGCCTGATGGGTGAGAATCCCATGCCAGTGTGCAGCCCGGCCTTGCTCAGCGGCCAGGGCGAACTCGATGCCAAGCGCATCGCCGAACTGCCGCTGCTGCAGCAGACCACCCGACCCTATGCCTGGCGACAGTGGTTCGATGGCTTGGGGATGAGCGTGGAGGGCGACATGACCGGCCCTCGCTATGAACTGTTCTCGATGCTCGCCCAAGCCGCCATGCACGAGATGGGCATCGCGCTGATTCCACCGTTCTTGATCCAGCGCGAGCTGGAGCAGGGTAGGTTGGTGGTCGCCAACAGGCATGCGCTATCGAGTAACAAGGCCTACTATCTAATGATTCCTGAGCGGAAGGTGGAATCTGCGTCGCTGCGCGCCTTCCGCGACTGGCTGATAGCACAGGCACGCTTGTACGCCTCCACCCACCCAGTAGATGCGACAACTTGACTCGGTAGTCAATTATTTTAAACACCTACAGATGTATTGAATTGTCGCATTTCAATAAACTGTTGCGTACACCCTGAATTCTTGCTTAACCCTGCATACTGCGCGGGTTTCAGGCCTATTTGCGACATTCGCCCAGCTGTCAGCGAAATTTGTTAAAAATAATCTAATTTCTCCCCTAATCTCCCAATAGCCCATGTTTGACGGGCTGCAGCCATACCCTTGCGACATACGGTCACAGGGTGACTTGTAGTTTTAACTTCGTATCGCTCCAGAACCGGTTGAAGGCCTACGTATTCATCTGCAAAATGCTTCGCCCGCCCGGGATCCGGCGGGTTCGAGCCTTACGGCTACGCTGGCGAAGTGCCGCGGATTCAACCCCGCGCATGCCAGCTCAATAAAGATAAGAAGGTCACCGCAGGAGAAAAGTCGTGCACATTGGTGTTCCTCTCGAGACGCAGACGGGCGAAACGCGGGTCGCTGCGACCCCCGAAACCCTCAAGAAGCTGGTTGGCCAAGGCCATCAGGTCACCGTCCAACGGGGGGCAGGGCTCAACGCCAGCATTCCGGACAGTGCCTATGAAGCCGTTGGCGCCTCCCTCGGTACCGCCGCCGATGCCTTCGGCGCGCAACTGGTACTCAAGGTCGTTGCCCCCAGCGAACAGGAGCTTGCCCTGATCAACAGTGGCAGCCTGCTGATCGGCATGCTCAACCCGTTCAACAACGAACTGATCGCCAAGATGGCTGAACGCGGCGTCACCGCTTTCGCCCTCGAAGCGGCGCCACGTACCTCGCGCGCGCAGAGCCTCGACGTGCTGTCGTCGCAGGCCAACATCGCCGGTTACAAGGCGGTGTTGCTGGCCGCGCATTACTACCCGCGCTTCATGCCGATGCTGATGACTGCCGCCGGTACGGTGAAAGCCGCCCGCGTGCTGATTCTTGGCGCCGGTGTTGCCGGCCTGCAGGCCATCGCCACGGCCAAGCGCCTGGGCGCAGTGATCGAGGCCTCGGATGTGCGCCCGGCGGTGAAGGAGCAGATCGAGTCGCTTGGCGCCAAGTTCCTCGACGTGCCCTACGAGACCGATGAAGAACGTGAATGTGCGCAAGGTGTCGGCGGCTATGCCCGGCCCATGCCCGCCAGCTGGATGCAGCGCCAGGCACAAGCCGTGCACGAGCGCGCCAAGCAGGCTGACATTGTCATCACCACCGCACTGATCCCGGGCCGCAAGGCACCGACCCTGCTCAGCGCCGAGACCGTGGCGCAGATGAAGCCCGGCTCCGTGGTGATCGACCTGGCCGCAGCACAAGGCGGCAACTGCCCGCTGACCGTGGCTGACCAAGTGGTGGTGGAAAATGGCGTGACCATCGTCGGCCCAACCAATTTGCCAGCCCAGGTCGGGGCAGACGCTTCGGCGCTGTACGCCCGCAACCTGCTGGACTTCATGAAGCTGCTGTTCGACAAGGACGGTGCGCTGGTGATCAACCTCGAAGATGACATTGTCGCTGCGTGCCTGATGTGCCGCGACGGCCAAGTCATCCGTAAGAACGGTTAAGGAGCACGGCTATGGAAGACATGCTGATTTCCCACGGCATCTACAACCTGATCATCTTCGTGCTGGCCATCTACGTGGGCTATCACGTGGTATGGAACGTCACCCCGGCTCTGCACACCCCGCTGATGGCCGTGACCAACGCCATTTCGGCGATCGTCATCGTCGGCGCCATGCTTGCTGCTGCGCTGACCGTGACTCCGGCCGGCAAAGTCATGGGCACCCTGGCCGTGGCCTTGGCGGCAGTCAACGTGTTCGGTGGCTTCCTGGTTACCCGGCGCATGCTGGAAATGTTCAAGAAGAAAACCAAGAACGAGGCGCAGAAGTAAGCATGAGCATGAATCTGGTAACGCTTCTCTACCTGGTCGCTTCGGTCTGCTTCATCCAGGCGCTGAAGGGCCTGTCGCATCCGACCACCTCACGCCGCGGCAACCTGTTCGGCATGATCGGCATGGGCATTGCGATGCTCACCACCGTGGGCCTGATCTATAAGCTCGGCGCCGAGCTGGCCACCGCTGGTATCGGCTACGTCCTGCTCGGCCTGCTGATCGGCGGCACTGCCGGTTCGATCATGGCCAAGCGCGTCGAGATGACCAAGATGCCGGAACTGGTCGCCTTCATGCACAGCATGATCGGCCTGGCAGCAGTGTTCATCGCCATCGCCGCAGTGCTCGAGCCGCAATCGATGGGCATCGTCGCATTGATCAGCGATCCGATCCCGACCGGCAACCGACTGGAGCTGTTCCTCGGTGCTGCGATTGGTGCCATTACCTTCTCGGGTTCGGTGATCGCCTTCGGCAAGCTGTCGGGCAAGTACAAGTTCCGCCTCTTCCAGGGCGCACCGGTACAGTTCGCGGGCCAGCACAAGCTGAACCTGATCCTCGGCCTGACCACCATCGCCCTGGGTTTGCTGTTCACCTTTACCGGCCACTACAGCGCCTTCACCTTGATGCTGGTCCTGGCCTTCATCATGGGCGTGCTGATCATCATCCCAATCGGCGGCGCCGACATGCCGGTGGTGGTATCGATGCTCAATAGCTATTCGGGCTGGGCAGCAGCTGGTATCGGTTTCTCACTGAACAACTCGATGTTGATCATCGCAGGCTCCCTGGTCGGTTCGAGCGGTGCGATCCTCTCGTACATCATGTGCAAGGCGATGAACCGTTCGTTCTTCAACGTCATCCTCGGCGGCTTCGGCGGCGAGGCGGACACCGGCGCGGCGGCCGGCTCCAAAGAGCAGCGCCCGGTCAAATCCGGTTCGGCGGACGACGCAACATTCCTGCTGAGCAACGCTGACACCGTGATCATCGTCCCTGGCTACGGCCTGGCGGTGGCGCGCGCGCAGCATGCCCTCAAGGAGCTGACCGAAAAGCTGATCCACAACGGCGTGACCGTGAAGTACGCCATTCACCCGGTAGCCGGGCGTATGCCTGGGCACATGAACGTGCTCTTGGCCGAAGCCGAGGTGCCCTACGACCAGGTGTTCGAGATGGAGGACATCAACGCCGAGTTCGGCCAGGCTGACGTGGTGCTGGTGCTTGGCGCCAACGACGTGGTCAATCCGGCGGCGAAGAACGATCCGAAGTCGCCGATCGCTGGCATGCCGATCCTCGAGGCGTTCAAGGCCAAGACCATCATCGTCAACAAGCGCTCCATGGCCAGTGGCTATGCCGGGCTGGATAACGAGCTGTTCTACCTGGACAAGACCATGATGGTGTTCGGCGACGCCAAGAAGGTCATCGAAGACATGGTCAAGGCAGTGGAATAAAGCCCTTCTTTATAGATAGGCATAAACCCCCGGTGATCTATTCCCGGGGGTTTTTACTTTGGTTGATCCAGATCAACGGCTCTATTGCAGGGCTTCTCATACGACCATGGTCGTGGGACGGCGACGGGCGAAATCTCTAGACTGCGCTGCAGTAGCCTCAGTAGCCCGAGATAACAATCCATGTACCGTGATCGTATCCGCTTGTCCTCCCTGCACAGCAAGGTAATGAGTGCGGCCGACGCCGCTGGCCTGATCCAGGACGGCATGACCGTCGGCATGAGCGGTTTTACCCGCGCCGGCGAAGCCAAAGCCGTACCCCATGCCCTTGCTGAACGTGCCAAAGTGTCGCCGCTGAAAATCAGCCTGATGACCGGCGCCAGCCTTGGCAACGACCTGGACAAGCAACTGACCGAGGCCGGCGTGCTCGCCCGCCGTATGCCGTTCCAAGTCGACAGCACCCTGCGCAAAGCCATCAACGATGGCCAGGTGATGTTCATCGACCAGCATCTGTCGGAAACCGTCGAGCAGCTGCGCAACAAGCAACTGACCCTGCCGGACATCGCCGTCATTGAAGCGGTGGCCATCACCGAGCAAGGCCACATCGTGCCGACCACTTCAGTGGGCAACTCGGCCAGCTTCGCGATCTTCGCCAAGCAAGTGATCGTCGAGATCAACCTGTCGCACAACGCCAACCTCGAAGGCCTGCACGACATCTATATCCCGACCTATCGCCCGACCCGCACGCCAATCCCGCTGGTCAAGGTCGACGACCGCATTGGCAGCACCGCGATCCCGATCGACCCAGCCAAGATCGTCGGCATCGTCATCAGCGACCAGTCCGACTCGCCGTCCACGGTACTGCCGCCGGACCATGAGACCCAAGGTATTGCCAACCACCTGATCAACTTCCTCAAGAGTGAAGTCGACGCTGGCCGCATGACCAACAAGCTCGGCCCGCTGCAAGCTGGCATCGGCAGCATCGCCAACGCAGTCATGTGCGGCCTGATCGATTCGCCGTTCGAAGACCTGACCATGTACTCCGAAGTACTTCAGGACTCGACCTTCGACCTGATCGACGCCGGCAAGCTGAGCTTCGCCTCGGGCAGCTCGATCACCCTGTCGAGCCGGCGCAACGCCGACGTGTTCGGCAACCTGGAGCGTTACAAGGACAAGCTGGTACTGCGTCCGCAGGAAATCTCCAACCACCCAGAAGTGGTGCGTCGCCTGGGCATCATCGGCATCAACACCGCGCTGGAGTTCGACATCTACGGCAACGTCAACTCCACCCACGTCTGCGGCACGCGGATGATGAACGGTATTGGCGGCTCGGGTGACTTCGCCCGCAACGCGCACCTGGCGGTGTTCGTCACCAAGTCGATTGCCAAAGGCGGCGCGATTTCCAGCGTGGTGCCGATGGTCAGCCACGTTGACCACACCGAGCATGACGTGGACATCCTGGTCACCGAGCAAGGCCTGGCTGACCTGCGTGGCCTGGCGCCTCGCGAGCGCGCCCGGGCGATCATCGACAACTGTGTCCACCCGGACTATCGTGCGGCGTTGAACGACTACTTCGAACGCGCTTGCCAGCGTGGCGGCCATACCCCGCACATCCTGCGTGAAGCGCTGAGCTGGCACGAAAACCTGGAAGAAAGCGGGCGCATGCTCGCCAGCTGATCCAGCACAGCTATCCGGTCGATGGTGCGCAATGTCCATCGACCGGAACAGCTAATCACAGTAAAAGCAAAAAACTGTACAACTGTACTGGTAAAATCTCAGTCCCCCCCTGACAAATCTCCCCCCAACTCTCATAAACGCACCATATCTGTGCAGACCAGTACAGTTACGCCAATTTCGGGTGCAACAGTGCGCTTAATCAGTTAACTGAACCCTCGCAATACAGATGAACTGTACCTACTGTTATGGACAAGAGAGGAGGATCATTGGCATCAGTTAAATCACTACCTAATGCCGCCACAAGCGGAAGGATGAAACATCATGGAACGCACCCTCAGTTCCGGTCTGGTTTTTGAAAACAACGCTCAATCCAACGCTTCGCTGCCACTGCGCGCTTTCTCCACGCTTCTGCTGTGGCAACGCCGCATCGCCAGCCGCCGTCAGCTGGCCCGCCTGGATGGTCGCCTTCTGGCTGACGCCGGCATCAGCGAGTCGCAGCGTTACGAAGAGCTGAGCAAGCCTTTCTGGCGCTAAGCACCGGCTAGCCGGTTTCGGCCGGCACCGAGAATTCCAAAAACCCGTTGCAGGGAACTGCGACGGGTTTTTTGTTTCAAAGGTGCGAATTAGAGCGCCTTGCAGCATGACCAATACAGTTTCATAGAAATAAAAAAATACCAGTACAATTGTATTGCTGACCGCCCGCGTCACATCCAGAAACAGCAACGCGTGTTACGCTTACTTGAACGGCTCATTAAATAAAGTACCGTGATGAGCCTAGCGAGCGTCCGATAACCAGAACCATCTTGACCCTATGCAGGAGTCTCCGACCATGTCCCGTAACCACCTGTTTGGCGCCGCCCTGTTGTTGGCCTTGGCCGGCACTGCCAACGCCACTAGCTTCATCGTTACCACCGATGCGGTCGTAGGTGCAGTTGCCGCCTCTACTGATGCCACCTCCGATGTCTCCTCGTCGTTCCGTGACGACAAAATCGTCCAGGCCGCCCGCGACGACGCTGCCAGCTTTGTCGGCAGCCAAGGCGCCATCCGCGGTGCCAAGCTTGAAAGTGCGTTCATTCACATTCGCCAGCAGGCGCCCGCCCTGCAAGCCAGCGACGCACAATTGGCGCAAGCCATCCTCGCGCTCTAACCCGCAGGTTTCATGCCCGGATACACTGGCTCTAGCCGGTGTATCCGCGGTAGCCTTCGCCCTCCAAGCCTAAGCCTTTAGAAGTCCGATGCGTTATCTGTTGCCCTTGCTGTTTGCCCTCGCCGGTATGGGAAGCGCCCATGCCATGGACGTCTCTACCCAGACCCTGGTTGCCAGCGGCTACGTCACCAGTAAAGTGACCAGTGCGCCCTTCGACCGCAAACTGGTCGTGCAGGCTCGCGACGATGCCGCAACGTTTGTCGCAACTGACGGCTCGATCCGCGGTGCTCGCCTGCAAGCAGCGCTGGATACACTGCGCCATGACAGCAGCTATCACTCTGTCGGCGACCTTGAACTGGCAGAAGCAATTCTCGTCCAATAACCATATTCGACTCCCTGTATTCCTTCGGAGATGCTCCATGCGCAAGACGCTGATCGCCGCCACCCTCGGCATGTTGGTAATGGCCGACCTGGCACAGGCACAGACCCTGGTGGCCACCAGCAACATCATCGTGCGGGCCTTTGGCCGTTCGATCGATTTCACCTCGGACACCACCACTTCGATTCGCGACTCGAAAATCGTCCAGGATGCCCATGACGACGCCGCCAGCTTCGTCGCCAGCAAAGGCGATATCCGCGGCGCGCAGCTAGAAGCCGCCTTCACCACCATTCGCCATCGCGTGCCTGAGGCGCGTGATGCCAGCGATCAGGTACTGGCCGAAGCCATCCTGGCCCTGTGAAGCACATGCGTGCCTGGTTGCTCGGCTGCGTCCTGACGCTGCTGGGCATGCCTGCGCTAGCCGACCTGCAGCTCGATCTGCAGGCGTCCGGGCTTGATCAGCAACAACAGCAAGCCACCCAGGCCTTGCTCGATGAGGCCTTGGCCAAACTCCCCCCCCGCTTCAAGCAACAGCTCGACCGCCGTATCCAAGTCAGTTGGAGCGAGCGCATGCCCGCTGATGCCTATGGTCAGGCTTCGCTGGTGTCCACCCTCGAGCTGAACCGCCGGCTATTGCCCGGCCTGGTCGATGGCAGCGCTGCCCACGAGCGTACCAACCGTCCGCATGGCACTGTGCGGCAAGAACTACTGGCCACAGTCCTCCACGAACTGACCCATATCTACGACCGCGCCCGTCTCTGGCCGACCCAGGAGCGGTTGATGATCGCCCGCTGCAAGCGCCAGCAGGACACCCTCGGCAAGATCGGCCTGCCGCAAGACTGCCGTGGACAAGCCGAGCGCCGCTTCACCTTGAGCGATGATCCACGCCTACTCGACCTGGCTGGCTGGCAGCAGTACGTTGGCCGACGCGGAGAGCGCGAACAGCACAACGCCCAGGTGGTGCGCAGCCCCGACAGTTATGAGCTGAGCAGCCCCAAGGAATACATTGCGGTCAACATGGAGTACTTCCTGCTTGACCCCAGCTATGGTTGCCGCCGCCCGGCACTGAACCAGTACCTGCAGCAGCACTTTGCCTGGACTCCACAGCAAACCCCGTGCGCCAAAGGCTTGCCATTCATCAATGCCGGCAACGACTTCGCCCGCCAACCTCTGGGCGAGATCGACCCGGAGCGGGTTTATGAAGTTGACTACCTGCTCGCCGAAGCCAACCAGAACCTGGTCAGCCGCTGGGGCCACAGCATGCTGCGCCTGGTCATCTGCGCACCCGGTCGACCGCGGGGTCCGGATTGCCGGTTGGACCTGGACCAGCACCTGGTGCTGTCCTACCGGGCGTTCGTCAATGACGTGCAGCTGTCCAGCTGGGACGGCCTGGTTGGCGCTTATCCGTCACGGCTGTTCGTACTGCCGCTGGGTCAGGTGATCGACGAATACACCAAGACCGAGCTGCGCAGCCTGGCCTCGGTGCCGCTGCGGCTCAACCGCGACGAGGTCGAGAACCTGGTTCGCCAAGCGGCGGAGATGCACTGGAGCTACGACGGCAATTACTGGTTCCTGTCCAACAACTGCGCAGTTGAAGGCCTCAAGCTGCTGCGCAGCGGGACGGCCAATCCGACCCTGAACGACCTCGACAGCATCATGCCCAACGGCCTGCTCGCGGTGCTCAAGGGCCGCGGCCTGGCCGATACCAGCGTGCTCGACGATCCCCGTGAGGCCCTGCGCCTGGGGTATCGCTTCGACTCCTATCGTGATCGCTACCAGGCCATGTTCGATGTGCTTAGAAAGCAGTTACCGGTCAAGCAAGAGAAGGTCGAGGACTGGCTCGCCCTGGATGCCGACCAGCGCCGGCCATGGTTCGCGCGCGCCGACCTGCGTACCAGTGCCGCATTGTTGCTGCTAGAGCAGGCTGCGCTGCGCCAGCAATTGCTGTTGGCTCAGGATGAAGTGAAGCAGCGTTACCTGAATGCCACCGCGCTCAAGGACGGCAGCATCGATAAAGCCAATCAGACCCTGCAGCAGATGCTGGCCAACAGCGGCTTCCTCAGCCGACCGGCAGAATTGCTGGGCACCGACGGCTATGGTTTGCCGCAGCCAGAAGAGCGTAAGCAACTGGAAAAGGTCAGCAGTGAGCGCCAGGCGCAGCTGCTACGCCTGAGCACCGACCTGGATAAAGAGGTGAGGGCGCTGCTCGATCCGACCCGGGCCAAGGCGATTGCGGCGGTCGAGGCGAACGTGAAGCAGATTGGCCAACACCTGCGGGAGCTGCACAAGGCTGCCGGTGGCTTGCAGTTGCCCTGAAGGCCTGAGCCTTTTGTGGTCAGTTCAGGCCTTATCGCGGGGCAAGCCCGCTCCCAAGCTCGCCCCGCGTTAAGGCCACAGAGCCAAATTAGAGACGCTCCTCAGCCTCACCCGGCAACTGCTCATCCAGATGCAGCCAAGGCAACCGGCTACTGGTCCAGATGTGCCGGGTGGCCCGTACGTTCTCTGGATGATCCAGGGTCGCCACGGTCACATCGATGGTCTGCGGGCTGTGCACAGTACTCAGCGCCAGATGCGCGCCACAGTCGCCGCAAAAAAACCGGCTGCACGTGGTCGGTGCCACATACATCCGCGGCCTGCCCTTGAGCCATCGAAAACCACTGCGCGGCAGGGTCAACCAGGTCACCACCAACCCGCCGCTGACCCGCCGACAGATCGAGCAGTGGCAATGAGCGATGTCGGTCAGATCCCCTTCCAAGCGATAGCGCAGGGCGCCGCAATGGCAGCCGCCCTCGTAAAAATCGGACATGATTACCTCTCGTCACCTTTGCCGTAGCGAAAGCTGGCTGAAAGCTTGCGCTCATAGGATAGCCCCACTACCGGCACAAGACCGGTAAGCCAGGGCCCCCGGATTGTTCCGCGCCCGGCCCAATCGACAACAACAATGGTGATTCTGATGTATTCCTGTGCCCGCCTTCTCGCAGTCCCTCTCCGGCTATTCCACGCACAGCGCCCCACGCGCTGATTCGCCCGAAGCGTCTTTTCTCTTTCGCCGCGCCACGCCTGGAGTATCGCCATGCTGACCTTCCTCGGCTTTGCCATGGTCATCACCTTCATGTACCTGATCATGACCAAGCGCCTGTCGGCCTTGATCGCCCTGATCCTGGTTCCGATCCTGTTCGCCCTGTTCGGTGGTTTCTCCTCCGATATCGGCCCGATGATGCTGCAAGGCATCAGCAAGCTTGCGCCTACCGGCGTGATGCTGATGTTCGCCATTCTCTACTTTGCGCTGATGATCGACTCCGGCCTGTTCGATCCGGCCGTGCGCCTGATCCTCAAGGCGGTCAAAGGCGACCCACTGAAAGTCTCGGTCGGCACCGCCGTGCTGGCGTTGGTGGTATCGCTCGACGGTGACGGCGCCACCACCTACATGATCTGCTGCGCAGCGATGTTGCCGCTGTACAGCCGCTTAGGCATGAGCCCACGGATCATGGCCGGCTTGATCATCCTGGCCGGCGGGGTGATGAACATGACCCCTTGGGGTGGCCCGACTGCCCGCGCCGCAAGCGCCCTGCATGTCGATCCGTCGGACATCTTCGTGCCGATGATCCCGGCCATGGCCTTCGGCGTGATCGCCATCCTGGCCATCGCCTACATGTACGGCAAACGTGAGCGGGCTCGCCTGGGTGAGCTGCACCTGCCGACCGATGACATCGACCACAGCGGCATCAGCGTTTCGCAGTTCCCAGAAGCACGCCGGCCAAAACTGATCTGGTTCAACGGCGCCCTGACCCTGGTCCTGATGATTGCCCTCATCGCAGGTCTGCTGCCGCTGCCGGTACTGTTCATGGTGGCCTTCAGTATTGCCATGATCGTCAACTACCCATGCCTGCAACAGCAGAAGGACCGCATCGCCGCCCACTCCGGTAGCGTCCTGGCCGTGACCGGGTTGATCTTCGCCGCGGGCATCTTCACCGGCATCCTGTCCGGCACCGGCATGGTCGATGCCATGTCCAAGAGCCTGCTGGCGGTGATTCCGGATGCGCTCGGCCCGTACCTGGCGGTAATCACGGCGATCGTCAGCATGCCGTTCACCTTCTTCATGTCCAACGATGCCTTCTACTACGGTGTGTTGCCGGTGCTGGCCGAAGCCGCCAGCCACTACGGCATCACCCCGGTGGAAATGGCCCGTGCGTCGATCGTCGGACAACCGGTACACCTGCTCAGCCCGCTGGTACCCTCAACCTACCTGCTGGTCGCACTGGCCGGGATCGAGTTCGGTGATCATCAGCGCTTCACGCTCAAGTGGGCAGTGCTGGTGTGCATGTGCATAATGCTCGGCGCATTGCTCCTGGGGACTTTCCCACTGTTCAGCAGTCTGTAAATACATACGCCCTACAGCGATGCGCCCTACCGGGCGCATCGCCTTTTAACGTTCGAAGGAATACACATGGAATGGCTGACCAGCCCGGAAATCTGGGTTGCCTTTTTCACCCTGACGGCACTTGAGATCGTTCTCGGTATCGACAACATCATCATGATCTCGATCCTGGTCAGCCGCATGCCCAAGCACATGCAGCCACGTACCCGGATCTTCGGCCTGGCCCTGGCCATGGTCACGCGCATCCTGCTGCTGCTCTCGATTACCTGGGTCATGCGCCTGACTGCCGATCTGTTCGAAGTGTTCGGCCAAGGCATCTCCGGTCGCGACCTGATCCTGTTCTTCGGTGGCCTGTTCCTGCTGTGGAAAAGCTCCCAGGAGATCTACCACGGCCTGGAAGGTGAAGACGAAAACCCCGAAGAGCCAAAGGGCGCGGGTGGCAAGTTCATCTACACCATCATCCAGATCGCCATCATCGACATCGTGTTCTCGCTGGACTCGGTGATCACTGCCGTAGGCATGGTCTCGCACGTACCGGTGATGATCGCCGCGATCGTCGTGGCAGTGCTGGT
Source organism: Pseudomonas urmiensis (assembly GCF_014268815.2). NCBI lineage: Bacteria > Pseudomonadati > Pseudomonadota > Gammaproteobacteria > Pseudomonadales > Pseudomonadaceae > Pseudomonas > Pseudomonas urmiensis. The sequence goes on along the minus strand of NZ_JABWRE020000001.1, from coordinate 5,151,532 downwards.
GATGATGCTCTGCGCCGGTGCCATCAGTAATTTCATCGACAAGCACCCTTCGCTGAAGATGCTCGCACTTTCGTTCCTGATCGTCGTCGGTACGGTGCTGATCGCCGAATCCTTCGACGTGCATGTGCCAAAAGGCTACGTGTACTTCGCCATGGCCTTCTCGCTGGCGGTGGAAGCGATCAACATTCGCATGCGCACGGCGCGGGCACGCAAACGCGGCGAAGAGCACGATGCGGTGAAACTGCGCAAGGACATCCCTGGTCAATAAGCTCAGGCGCGCAATCAAGAAAGGCCCTCCGGGGCCTTTTTTCGTTCCTGCCCCTGGGCAAGCGCAGGGCGCTCGCGTGTTTCAAATATGTTTCAGCCATGCCAAGCTGGCGTCAGCTGGGTAAAACAACTAAAGCTTGAGTGAGCACTGGAAAAAACCGCCCACCCCCGGGCCAGGCTCACGGCTTCACCCATTGGCCCCGCGTTGGGGCAACAGCAACAGGGGGGCCTCGTACATGCTGACCTTGCTCAATCTGCTTTCCGCCGTGGCATTGCTAGTGTGGGGCACGCATATCGTGCGTACCGGCATCCTGCGGGTCTACGGCTCCAACCTGCGCCGGGTGCTCAGCCAGAACATGAGCAAGCGCCCGCTGGCATTTCTCGCCGGTATCGTGGTGACCGCCATGGTGCAGAGCAGCAACGCCACCGCCATGCTGGTGACCTCCTTCGTCGGCCAGGGCCTGATGGCGATGACCCCGGCGTTAGCCATCATGCTCGGCGCCGACGTAGGTACCGCGCTGATGGCCCGGGTGTTGACCTTCGACCTGTCGTGGCTGTCGCCGCTGCTGCTGTTTGTCGGGGTGATTTTCTTTCTCTCGCGCAAACAGACCCGCCTCGGCCAGATGGGCCGCGTGGCGATCGGCCTGGGCCTGATCATCCTGGCCCTGCAACTGATCGTCCAGGCCGCGACGCCGATCACCCAGGCGCAAGGGGTGAAGGTCCTGTTTGCCTCGTTGACCGGCGACATTCTGCTCGATGCCCTGGTCGGCGCGCTGTTCGCGATGATTTCCTACTCAAGCCTCGCCGCTGTGCTGCTGACCGCCACCTTGGCCGGCGCCGAACTGATCAGCCTGCCGGTGGCGATTGGCCTGGTGGTCGGGGCCAACATCGGCAGCGGCCTGCTGGCGTTTCTCACCACCAGCATGCAGAACGCTGCTGGCCGGCGAGTCGCACTGGGCAGTCTGCTGTACAAGCTGATCGGCTTACTGCTGATCATCCCCGTCCTGCATCCACTGGTGGAGTGGATGGACAGCCTCAACTTCAGCCCCCAGGAATTGGTAATCGGCTTCCATCTGCTCTACAACACGCTGCGCTGCCTGATCATGCTGCCGACCACCAAGCCCATGGGCCGGTTGTGCAATGCGCTGCTGCCCGAGCGCGAAAATGGCAATGGCCAGATCCGCCCACGCCACTTGGATGCCTCGGCCCTGCAGACCCCCAGCCTGGCCCTGGCCAACGCCGCGCGCGAGACCCTGCGCCTGGGCGATATCGTCGACAGCCTGCTGGAAGCCATGCTCGGCGCCCTGCGCGGCACCCAGACCGCACTCCCGCAACAGGTCCGTGCGCTCGCTGAGGATGCCGAGGCGCTCTACAGCGCAATCAAACTGTACCTGGCGCAAATGTCGCGCGAAGACTTGAGCGAACAAGACAACCGCCGCTGGGCCGAGATCATCGAACTGGCCATCAACCTCAAGCTGGCCAGCGACCTGATCGAGCGCATGCTGCGCAAAGTGCAGCAGCAGAAGACCTCGCAGCGCCGCGAGTTTTCCCAGGTCGGCCTGGAAGAGCTGACCGGCCTGCAAGAACAGCTGCTGGCCAACCTGCGCCTGGGCCTGTCGGTGTTTCTCAGTGCCGACCCAGAGAGCGCCCACCTGCTGCTGCGCGAAAAACGCCGTTTTCGCGCCCAGGAACGGCGTTTGGCCCACGCTCATGTCAGCCGATTGCAACGCAAGGTAGTGCAAAGTATCGAGACCAGTTCGCTACACTTGGAGCTGATCGCCGATATGAAGCGTTTGAACTCTTTGTTCTGCAGCAGTGCCTATGTGGTACTAGGCGGCTCGGACACCGGCGGCTTGTTGCTCGACAGCGTACCGGACGAAGCCCGCCAGCCTTGAACCCGCACTACCGGAGACCCAAGCTCGCCCATGCGTAGCCTGATGTTCGTTTGCCTACTGATCTGCAGCCTGCCGTCGCTGGCCCTCGACCGCTCGAAGGTGGAGGGCTACCTGCTGCCCAATGGCTTGCAGGTGATCCTCAAATCCGGCTATGAGCGCGACCATGTGGCGATTCGCCTGGTGGTGGGGGTGGGCCTGGACGACTTCGAGTGTGACCAGCGCGAACTGCCGCACCTGCTCGAACACCTCCTGTTCAGCGGTATCGACGAAACCGGCGAGGGCGGCCTGGAGGAGCGCATGCAGGCCCTGGGCGGAGAATGGAACGCCTATACCAGCAGCGCCGACACCACCTTCGTCATCGAGGCGCCGGCGCGCAACCAGCGCAAAGTGCTCGACCTGCTACTGGCAGCGATCCGCGATACCCAGATCGACGCCAAAGCCCTGGCCACGGCAAAGAAGATCATCGAGCGAGAAGATGGCGGCCACTATGGCCACCTGCAACGCTGGCTCGACCGCCAGGACATCGGCCACCGTGCCAGCGACCAGCTGGCGGTTGAACTAGGGCTGAAATGCCCGGCACGCTCTGACCTTGACGACATGACCCTGGAGCAGGTCCAGGCCCTGCGCGAGCATTGGTATGCGGCCAACAACATGAGCCTGATCATCGTTGGCGGTCTTGACCGCCTGCTTCCGGCCTACCTGGAGCGCACCTATGGCGAGCTGCCAGCGATCGAGCCTGGCGAGCGGCGCAATCTGGACAGCATCAGCCAACAGGCCGAGCAACGCCGCGACCTCACCCGTGGCTGGCTGGGCGACAGCGTGAAACTGCACTGGCTGTTCATCGAGCCGACGCTGGACAACGACCACGACCAGACCCTCGACCTGCTTTCGCGCTACCTGGACTGGGCCTTGTACGACCAGCTACGGCTGCGCCATGGTTTGTCCTACGGACCGTCGGTGCAGCGCGAGAGCTTTGGCGACAGCGGCATGCTCAGCCTCAACGCCGACCTGGAACGCCAGGATGTCGATAAGGCGGTGAAAGTGCTGCAGGAGTTGTTCGACCACCTGCGCAAGAACGGCCTCGACCCCGATACTTTCTCCCGAATCAAAGAGCTCGCCATCGCCCGGGAAAGCTGGTCGAGCCAGGGCAACAGCGCGCTGGCCGACTACTACTGGGGCGCACTGAACAATTACACCGACGGGCGCTTTACCGATCCGATCCGGCAACTGCGCAAGGTCAGCCTCAAACAGGCTGACGCGGCGCTGCGTGAGCTGCTCAAGGATCCGGGCTACCTGCGCATCGAGAAGCCGCTGCTTGGCTATGACGAGCTCTATGGGCTGGTGGCGTTGTTGTTGGGGCTGATCCTTGCTGTCGGCTTGCTACGCCGGCGCCGCCATCCGCCCACGCGGCCCAGTGGCGCTACACGGGACGGCTGATTCGGCGGTATCCTGTAGCGGCCGAAGATCCTGGGTCCGCTGCGCGGCCCTTCGCGGGCAAGCCCGCTCCCACAGGGACAGCGCCACTCTGAACATGCGCGCTGATACCTGTGGCAGTGCTTGACCGCGAAGAGGCCGGTGCGGCCGCCAGAGATCTTGGCTTCATCCGCCCATATCAGTAGCTACCCATGCCCCCCATCCCCCAATTCATCCAGCGCGTGATCGAACTGCTCAAGCGCTACCCCGGCATCATCGCGCTTGGCGGTTTCCTTTCGGGGATCGGCAGCTTCATTCTGGTCGACCGCCAGGCCGGCCTGGCCAGTTGGGTGGCTATCCTGATGCTGGTCAGCTGGCTTTGGCTGATGCTGGAGAACACCCTCACCGGGCTGTTCACCCGCGCCTTCAAGCGCGAAATCCCGCAGCCACTGCTGCGCTATGCGACGCAGATGATCCACCAGGAAAGCCTGTTCTTCGTCTTGCCGTTCTTCTTCATCACCACCACCTGGAACAGCGGCCAGCTGATCTTCACCGGCCTGCTCGGCGCTGCCGGGCTGATCTCGATCATCGATCCGCTGTATTACAAATGGCTGGCACCGCGGCGCTGGTTGTTCATGGCGCTGCACACCCTGACTCTGTTCGCCGCACTGCTGACGGCACTGCCGATCATCTTGCACCTGACCACCGCGCAGAGCTTCAAACTGGCCCTGATCGCGGCCATGGCGCTGTCGTTCCCAAGCCTTGCCAGCAGCTTCCCGATCAATAACTGGCGGCGCGCCGTGGCATTGGTGCTGGTTACCCTGTCGGTCGGTGCTGGCGGCTGGCTGTTGCGCTCGTGGGTGCCACCCGCGACCTTGTGGTTGACCGAGGTGGCGGTCAGCACCGAAGTGCTCAATCGTCAGCCAGGCGCGTCGCTGGAAGAGATCCCGGCCAGCCGCATCAAAGGCAGCGGGCTGTACGCCTACACCGCGATCAACGCACCGCGCGGGCTTAACGAGCGTATCTATCACGTGTGGCAGCTGGACGGTAAAGAGGTCGACCGGATCGCCCTGGATATCCATGGCGGACGCAAAGAGGGCTATCGTGCCTGGACCCACAAGCAGAACTTCCCGCCCAATCCGATCGGCAAGTGGCAGGTGCGGGTGCTGACCGAGGATGGCCAGGTGATCGGTGTAATGCGCTTCAAGGTAGTGAACGACGCGGCGTCGGGCTGACTACAAACCTTATCGCAGCGGCGAGGGGTTGGCCTTGACTGCGCGATAGGGCCAGTGAGCACAGCACCAAGGTGCAATACACTCATGGGCGATGCGCTATGATCTGACCCGTCGCCCCCGCGCCCGTCAGAAGCATGGAGCCCATGACCACACCCAGCGCTACCCTGGACACCAGCAGCCAGCCGGCCTGCCTGCGCATTACCGGTGACTGGACCCTGGCCCACTACGCCGAGCTCAAGCGTACCAGCGAGCAACTGCGTAGCCAGTTCGCCGCCGACGCCATCGCCGACCTGAGCCAACTCGGCCGCCTGGACACCGCCGGTGCCTCGCTACTGGCCGAGTTGCTCGGTTCAGAACGGCTGTCGCACTGCACCAACGACCTGCCCGAAGCCAACCGCGCGCTGCTCAAGACGGTCTACTGCTCGGTGCAGGACTACTGCATCCCGGTCAAGGAAGCCGAGCGGCCGATCCTGATTCTGCTGCTCGATCGGATCGGCCGCGCCGTCGACACCCTGTGGCAAGACACCCGGCAGTTGCTCGGTTTCATCGGCCTGATCATCGAAACCTTGCTGCGCCGCGTGCTGCAACCGCACCGCTGGCGGATCACCCCAGTGGTTGCCCATATCGAACAGACCGGCCTGGACGCTGCGCCCATCGTCGCCCTGTTGACCTTCCTGGTGGGCGCGGTGGTCGCCTTCCTCGGCGCCACGGTGTTGGCGGCCTTTGGCGCGACCATCTTTACCGTCGACCTGGTGGCGTTTTCATTCCTGCGCGAATTCGGCGTACTGCTCACCGCCATCCTCATGGCCGGGCGAACCGCCAGCGCCTTCACCGCACAGATCGGCTCGATGAAAGCCAACGAAGAGATCGACGCCATCCGCACCTTGGGCCTGAACCCGATTGAGCTGCTGGTGGTACCGCGGGTACTGGCGCTGTTGATCTCGCTGCCGCTGCTGACCTTCCTGGCGATGGTCTGCGGCATCGTCGGCGGCGGGGTGGTCTGCGCGCTGTCGCTGGATATCCCGCCGGCCATGTTCCTCTCGTTGCTGCAAAGCGACATCGGCGTACAGCACTTCCTGGTCGGCTTGGCCAAGGCCCCCTTCTTCGCCTTCCTGATCGCTGCCATTGGCTGCCTGGAGGGCTTCAAGGTCAGTGGCAGCGCTGAGTCGGTGGGCGCCCACACGACCTCAAGCGTGGTCCAGTCGATTTTCGTGGTGATCGTTCTGGACGCCGTGGCCGCGCTGTTCTTCATGGAGATGGGCTGGTGACTGGCGTACGAGAAGCTGTGATCGAGGCGCGCGGCCTGTGCAACCGCTTTGGCCGCCAGAGCGTGCACGAGAACCTGGATCTTGACCTGTTCAAGGGCGAGATCCTCGCCGTGGTCGGTGGCTCGGGCAGCGGCAAGTCGGTGCTGCTGCGCAGCATCATCGGCCTGCGCCGGCCCAACGAGGGGTTGGTCAAGGTGTTCGGCCAGGACCTGGCACAACTCAACAATGAGCAACGCTCGTTAGTGGAACGGCGCTTTGGCGTGTTGTTCCAGAAGGGCGCGCTGTTCTCCTCGCTGACCGTCACCGAAAACGTCGCCCTGCCGCTGATCGAGCACGCCGGCCTGTCGCGGGCCGACGCCGAGCACTTGGCCGGGGTCAAACTGGCCCTGGCGGGCCTGCCGATCTCGGCTGCGGACAAATACCCGTCGTCGCTGTCAGGCGGCATGATCAAGCGTGCAGCGCTGGCCCGCGCCTTGGCGTTGGATCCGGATATCCTGTTTCTCGACGAACCCACCGCCGGCCTCGACCCGATTGGCGCAGCGGCGTTCGACCAATTGATCCTGACCCTGCGTGACGCGCTGGGCCTGAGCGTGTTTCTGATCACCCACGATCTTGACACGCTCTACACCATTACCGACCGAATCGCCGTGCTTTCGCAGAAGAAAGTCCTGGTCGCCGGCCCTTTGGCCGAGGTCGAGCAAACCAACGATCCCTGGATCCACGACTATTTTCACGGCCCGCGCGGGCGGGCGGCCGAACAGGCCGCCGCCAGTGCCCGGCAGGAGCGCTGAACCATGGAAACCCGAGCTCATCATGTCTTCATCGGCCTGGTCACCGTACTGGTGGTGGCCGGCGCGCTGCTGTTCGGCCTGTGGCTGACCAAGTCCAGCGTCGACGACACCTTCAAGGACTACCAAGTGGTGTTCAACGAGGCCGTCTCGGGCCTGTCGCGCGGTAGCGCGGTGCAGTACAACGGGATCAAGGTCGGGGACGTCACCACCCTGCGCCTGGACCCGGAAGATCCGCGCCGGGTCCTGGCGCGCATTCGCCTGAGCGCCGACACCCCGGTCAAGCAAGACACCCAAGCCAAGCTGACCCTGGCCGGGGTCACCGGCAACTCGTTCATCCAGCTCACCGGTGGCACCCCGCAAAGCCCCGAGCTCAAGGGCAAGGACGGCAAACTGCCGGTGATCGTCGCTTCGCCTTCGCCAATTTCGCGCCTGCTCAACGACAGCAGCGACCTGGTGACCAACATCAACCTGCTGCTGCACAACGCCAACCAGATGTTCTCCGAAGACAACATCGGCCGCCTGAGCAACACCCTGGCCAATCTGGAGCAAACCACCGGCGCCTTCGCCAGCCAGAAGGGCGGAATCACCCAAGCCATCGAGCAGTTGGGCGAAGTCGGCAAACAAGCCAGCGCCACCCTCGCCGAAACCCAGACGTTGATGCGCAACGCCAACGGCCTGCTGGGCACGCAAGGCAAGCAGGCCTTTGGCAGCGCCGAGCAGGCCATGCAAGCGCTGGCCGAGAGCACCGCGACCATCAACAGCCTGCTCAAGGACAACCGCGAAGCGATCGACGACGGCGCCCAAGGCCTGAACCAGCTGACCCCGGCCATCCGCGAATTGCGCGAAACCCTCAACGCCCTCAAAGGCATCTCGCGCCAACTGGAGGCGGACCCAAGCGGCTACCTGCTGGGTCGCGACAACAACAAGGAGTTCCAGCCATGAACACTTCGCTGCGTCTTGTCACCCTGGCCGCAGCGCTGAGCCTGGCCACGGCCTGCTCGATCCTGCCCAAGAGTGAGCCGGTGGACATCTATCGCCTGCCAGTGAACCAGGCCAGCCGTACAGCCACCCCGCTGGACTGGTCGCTACGCCTGAACAAGCCGCTGGCCAGCGAAGCCCTGGCCGGCGCCCGCATTGCGGTTATCCCGCAAGGCGACATCATCAGCGGCTACAAGGGCGCCCGCTGGAGCGACCCGGTGCCTTTGCTGGTGCGTAACCGCCTGCTCGATGGCTTCCAACGCGATGGCCGAGTGCAGCGCCTGAGCGCCGACGACAGCAACCTGCAGGCGGACTATGAGCTGGCAGGCGAGCTGCAGGCGTTCCAGAGCGAATACCGGCCGGGGGGCGTGGAGGTGCTGATACGTTATGACGCGCGCCTGGTGCAAGGGCGCAGCCAGCGTATTCTTGCTAGCCGGCGCTTCGAGGTGCGTCAGCCGCTGACCACCACCCAAGTATCAGCAGTGATCGCCGGCTTCGGAGCGGCCAGCGACCAACTGATGGCGCAACTGCTGGACTGGACCGTCGCCCAGGCAACTCAGGCTCAGGCGAAGAACCAGTAGCAGACGAAGATCGCCGCGATCACCCCGGACAGTTCGGCCAGCAGGGCGCAACCCACCGCGTGACGCACGCGCTGGATACCCACCGCGCCGAAATACACTGCCAACACGTAGAAGGTGGTTTCGGTACTGCCCTGGATGGTCGCCGCCACCAAGGCTGGGAAGCTATCGACGCCATGGGTCTGCATGGTCTCGATCAGCATCGCCCGCGCCGCGCTGCCAGAGAATGGTTTGACCAGCGCGGTCGGCAGGCCCTCGACGAAGCGAGTGTCCATGCCCATCCACTCCACGGCGTGGCGGATGCCATCCAAAGCCAGCTCAAGGGCGCCCGAGGCCCGCAGCACACCCACTGCACAAAGCATCGCCACCAAGTAGGGCAGCAGGTTCTTGGCGACGTCGAAGCCTTCCTTGGCGCCTTCGACGAAGGTTTCATACACCTTGACCCGTCGCAGCGCGCCGATCACCAGGAACAAGATGATGATGCCGAACAGGGTCAGGTTGCCAAGGATCGACGACAGGCTGGCCAGCGCCGCCGCCGACAGCGTGCCGAGGAAGGCCATGAAGCAGCCCAGCAGCAGCGCACCGGGGATCAGGTAGGCGAGCACCACCGGGTCCCACAGGCGCAGGCGCTGCATGACCGCCACCGAGAGCAGGCCGACCAGTGTCGAGACGCTGGTAGCGAGCAGAATTGGCAGGAACACCATGGTCGGATCAGGTGCGCCTTGCTGCGCGCGGTACATGAAGATGGTGACCGGCAGCAGGGTCAGCGACGAGGCGTTGAGCACCAGGAACAGGATCTGCGCGTTGCTCGCCGTCGTGCTGCTGGGGTTGAGCTCCTGCAAGGCGCGCATGGCCTTCAGGCCGATCGGCGTAGCGGCGTTGTCCAGGCCCAGGCCATTGGCGGCGAAGTTCATGGTGATCAAACCCAGGGCAGGGTGCCCAGGCGGCACTTCAGGCATCAGCCGAGCGAACAGCGGGCCGAGCACCTTGGCCAGCCACTCGACGATACCGGCCTGCTCGGCAATCTTCAGGAAACCCAGCCACAGGGTTAGGGTGCCGAACAGCAGCACCATGACTTCCACCGACAGCTTGGCCATGGCGAAGATGCTCTCGACCATCGCGGCGAAGATCCCCGCGTTGCCGCCGACCAGCCATTGGGCCAGGGCGGAAATGGCCGCCACCAGGAAAAAGCTGAGCCAAAGGCCGTTGAGCATCCGTGTGTTCCCCCGAAAAATGCCTCGAATGATAGCGTACTGATCGACCCGAACGCTGCTTCCACAGTTGCAAGCTAGCGCGAGAAAATTCCTAAGCCTCAAGCCCGCGAGCTGTAAGCGGCTGTCTGGGAGCGGCTGGCGTGGGGCTGGCGTGGGGCTGGCGTGGGGCTGGCGTGGGGCTGGCGTGGGGCTGGCGTGGGGCTGGCGTGGGGCTGGCGTGGGGCTGGCGTGGGGCTGGCGTGGGAGCGGGCTTGCCCCGCGATAGCGTCTACTTGGCCAAATTGCTTAGCCGCGCTGACGCTATCGCGGGGCAAGCCCGCTCCCACGCTACCGACGCCTTTCTCCCACACGACACCACCTGCCGATCTCAAGACAACAAAAAGCCCCGACAAGTCGGGGCTTTTTGTTCAACGCTGAAGGCTTACTGCTTGGCAGTCTCGCCCGCAACGGAAGCGGCGGCTTTGGTACCGGCCATGTGCGGCAGCGAGTTGTAGTACTGCTCGCCTTTGACCGCGTCGTACATGCCTTCCCAACGTGCGATAACCAGGGCAGCCAAGGCGTTGCCGATCACGTTCAGGGCAGTCCGCGCCATGTCCATGATGCGGTCGACACCGGCGATGAACGCCAGGCCTTCCAGCGGGATACCAACACTGCCCAGGGTCGCCAGCAGCACCACGAAGGAAACGCCCGGCACACCCGCGATACCCTTGGAGGTGACCATCAGGGTCAGGACCAGCAACAGCTGTTGGCTCCAGGACAAGTCGATGCCGTACAGCTGGGCAATGAAGATCGCCGCGATGCTCTGGTACAGGGTCGAACCGTCGAGGTTGAACGAGTAACCGGTAGGCACCACGAAGCTGCAGATCGACTTCGGCGCACCGTACTTCTCCATCTTCTCGATCACCCGTGGCAGCACGGTCTCGGAGCTGGAGGTGGAGTAGGCGAGGATCATCTCGTCTTTCATGATGCGCATGATCTTGATGATCGAGAAGCCGAACATCCGCGCCACCAGGCCCAGCACCATGAAGGCGAAGAAGGCGATAGCGAAGTACACCAGCACCACCAGCTTGGCCAGCGGCAGCAGGGACGAGAAGCCGAAGTTGGCGACAGTCACCGCGATCAGGGCGAATACACCGATCGGCGCGTAGTTCATGATCATGTGGGTGACCTTGAACATGGTTTCCGATACGCCCTGGAAGGTGCGTACCAGCGGCTCGCGCAGGTCTGCCTGCAGGCTCGACAGGCCCAGGCCGAACAGTACCGAGAAGAAGATGATCGGCAGCATCTCGCCACGCGCCACGGCTGCGAAGATGTTCGATGGGATCAGGTTGAGCAGGGTCTCGATGAACGCGTGCTCATGCTGCACCTCGGCCGCAGTGGCCTGGTACTTGGAGATGTCCACAGTACCCAGGGTGCTCATGTCGATACCGACACCTGGGTGGAACAGGTTGGCCAGGCCCAGGCCGACGACGATGGCGATGGTGGTCACCACCTCGAAGTAGATGATGGTCTTCAGGCCAATGCTGCCCAGTTTCTTCGCGTCGCCAACCCCGGCGATGCCCACGATCAGCGACGAAATCACGATCGGGACGACGATCATCTTGATCAGGCGAATGAAGATGTCACCGGCTGGCTGCAGAACATTACTGATCCACCATGCCTTTTCTGCACTGAAATGGTTCAGCAGCGCGCCGATTGCAACGCCCAGGACGAGTCCGATGAGGATCTGCCAGGCGAGGCTTAGTTTTGCCTTCTTCATGTCGTTACCTTTTCTTCTAGTGGTCATGGTCGTCGAGCGGAAACGCGCGTTCCAGAGCCTTTAGAAGCATGCTGGGCAGCGAATTTAATCCGTACGACGGCTCCATCGAAGGTCAGCGCAAGCGAGCGTGTCGGCGCTCTGGCTAGCGAAAAAGGCCGCAACTATTGCGATGGAGAGGGAGGCAGTCTAATGCCGGAAACGACTACCCTATACCGATTCGGCATGAGATCAAGGGACAAAAAGTCGCACCCGAAGGGGCTGGATATACGCCGTTCGGATTTCCGAACAAGACCAAAGCGCCATTTTTCGGCCGATTTGGCGGCACTAAAAGGAGGGATCGGATGCCTTGTTCGACAATCCGAATGGTCTAAATGGTACATCGGGCGGGTAGTGCCAGACCCTAAAATAATTCGATGTACGGTCGAGACAAAATGTGTCTTGAAGGCAAATTCCTACAAGCTACACAAAGCCTTCTATATATAGGTGCTTCGGAAGTCAGGTCGGCTTCGGTGCTTGGCAGCCCCGAGCAACCTGATACTTCCGATGCCACCTTGCCTGACCCGGCCCGTGCTCGGAGGTACTCCCTGTACCCCTAGGCCACTCCGATCCTGGAACAATCAGAACAGCCCGGCCCCTTGGTCATGTGCCGCCCCTCCTCGGGGCTGCGCATCATAGAAGCCAGAACCTTAGAAAGGTTCAGCTTCTATAGCGTTACATTGACGTGAACCTTATGCGTACGCTGACGCCTAGGCTCTGTACGAAAAACCTTGATACTTGGTCATGCTGCGTTGAAAACAGCCTCGGAATGCTCATTTACTCCAGTAAAGTCGAGCGCGACTCCGACCGTTCCTCGGCTGTTTTCGCCTTGCCTGACCGGCGTCTCAAGACTTTTCATACAGACCCTAGTACCACTTCGGATCACGCTTGAGCTGCTCTTGCAGCATCGCCTTCATGCCGTCATCCGGCTTGCCCAGCCAACGGTACTGCGCATGGCGGGTGGGCGACTTGTCGGTCGGCAATCCTTCTGGCACCTCTACCAGCATCCCGTAGGCATCGTCCTTGTCCCAGCTGAACGCCACGATCAGGCGTTTATAGGTGCAGTTGTCGTCCGATTCACACAGAGGCCCGACCAAGTACTTGTCGCCATCCTCAGTCACTGCCGACATCTGTTCTTGCGAACTGCCGCTGAGGTTGATGACCCACTCGGGTAAACGCTCCTCGTCTTTGAGGGTGTCCTGCCAGGTCTCACGGTATTCGGGGTCCGTGCCAAGCAACTGGCTGACACGAACCTGGCCGTCATTGGCCGCCATCGCCGCCGCGCTACCGCCCAGAAGCAGGGCGGTAGCCAGGGCTTTGCAAAGCATCCGGCTCATGGTCTAGCCCCTGCCACGTCCGAAGAAGAAGGAAGCCACGAACAGCACCAGGAAGACGATGAACAGGATCTTCGCAATCCCCGTGGCAGCACCGGCGATACCACCGAAGCCCAGCACGGCAGCGACAATGGCGATAATCAGGAAAGTGATAGCCCAACTAAGCATGGTGGTTCTCCTTTCTTTTTTGAAATCGATCCAGCAGGTCGCTTAGAACACCCAGCGGTCCTGCGGTACTACGTTTTCCAGAGTGGCCGGAGAGCTCGCCTTGGCGGTCGGCAGCGGGTCAGCTGCCCTCACCAAGGTGTTGGCACGGGTCGCCTGAATCTGCGTCAACAATGCCGTGTGCGCCGCTACTTGCTCGGCGAGCCGGGCGGTCTGCCAGCTGTAATAGAACTGGCCGGCGGCCAGGGTCACCAGCAGTGCCAGACCGAGGAACAGGAACTGGCGCAGCGGCAAAGCGGTGGACTGTAAGCGGTTGACGGATTGGCGGTTCATGCCGGCTCCTCCTGCTGTGTTCTTATTCAAACTCTGAACAGGTAATTGCAGCCTGCATGCCAGCCTTACAAATTAATAAATATCCTTATAAATCAATTACTTAGTAAGATGAGAGGGGGTCTGCAAGGACGTATCCTGCACGATGACCCTTTTGCCGTCGTGCGATTTGCACGACTTCAGCCCTCCACCTTGGTCGCGATCTTCAACAGGTCAGCATCTACGCCACGTACACCGATGATCTGCCGGGCGATCTCCACGGCGATGGTTTTCTGCTCGCTGCTGACCACCTCGCCCGATAGCCGGACCATTCCTTGCTCGCTGGCAACCTTGATGTTCAGCCCATCCAGATTGCGGCTGAAGCGGTAGCTGCTTTGGATCTTGTCGAGGATCCAGCTATCGCTGGGCTGCGGCCCCGTTGGCGCGCCCACAGGCGTCTCACGAGCCTTGGCCATGGCGGCGGTATCCAGGCTCACCAGGTTGTTGACCAAATGAATACCATCAGTGGTCCGCGCCAGGACACCGGCAAGCTCCTTGGCTTCGACGCTGTCGACCCGTCCGCGCAAAGTCACTACACCCTCGCGACTTTCCACCTCGATCGGGGCCTTTTGCGTGACCCGGCTCCATGCCAGGCGCGAGCGCACAACAGCCGCAAGCGTGGCATCCTCAAGCCGCTGCGCGTAGGCACGCAGCTCCAAGGGGCGCTCGACCAGCTCGGCATTGACCTGCAATTGGTTATCGACCTGCTCGATACCGCGGGTGGCCAGCGCCAGGTGTTCAGCCAATTGGCGCTCCACCTCGCTCTCGACCTCGCCCGTCAAGCGGGCGCGCGCGCCTTCTACATCGACTTCAATACGAAAGGGATTGAGCAAGCGGTTCAGTGACAGGGCGGTTTGCAGCCCTCCTTGCAGACGCGCGTCCTGGATCGGATCGGCCAAGGCCGGCGTGATAACCGACAGCAGACTGGCCGCGAAAACGGCCATACGAGGGGAAAAGCGCATGACTGCACCTCCTTTTGTGACAAAGCTAAAGATCTTCGCAACCCGCGTGCCAGCTGATTTATCGCCTAAAAACTCAATATTTTCAGTTAGTTAGATAAAGAAGCGGCCAGTAGCTAGCATGCAAAGGACAGAATCCTTCAGAATTGACCATGCAACTTGCCCGATCTTTCCGACACTAATTGAGATCAATCCTAAAGGAGCGTAGGAAAATGGAATCTGCCCAGGACAACCAAGGCCGCATCCTGCTGGTGGACGACGAGTCCGCCATCCTGCGAACCTTCCGTTATTGCCTTGAAGATGAAGGCTACAGCGTAGCCACGGCCAACAGCGCCGTGCAGGCTGAGGCGCTGTTGCAGCGGCAGGTGTTCGACTTGTGCTTCCTCGATTTGCGCTTGGGCGAGGACAACGGTCTCGATGTACTGGCCCAGATGCGTATCCAGGCGCCGTGGATGCGGGTGGTCATTGTCACCGCCCATTCGGCTGTGGACACCGCGGTCGATGCTATCCAGGCCGGCGCCGCCGATTACCTGGTCAAACCTTGCAGCCCGGACCAACTGCGCCTGGCCACCGCCAAGCAGCTCGAAGTGCGCCAGTTGTCTGCTCGCCTCGAAGCGCTCGAAGGCGAAGTGCGCAAACCCAAAGACGGCCTCGACTCGCACAGCCCAGCCATGATGGCGGTGCTGGAAACCGCGCGGCAGGTGGCGACCACCGATGCCAACATTCTCATCCTCGGCGAATCCGGCACCGGTAAAGGCGAGCTGGCCCGCGCCATTCACGGCTGGAGCAAGCGTGCACGCAAGGCTTGCGTGACCATCAACTGCCCGTCGCTGAACGCCGAATTGATGGAGAGCGAGCTGTTCGGTCACACCCGCGGTGCCTTCACCGGTGCCAGCGAGAGCACCTTGGGCCGAGTCAGCCAAGCCGACGGCGGCACACTTTTCCTCGATGAGATCGGCGATTTTCCGCTGACTTTGCAGCCAAAACTGCTGCGCTTCATTCAAGACAAGGAATACGAGCGGGTCGGCGATCCGGTCACCCGCCGCGCAGATGTACGCATCCTCGCCGCGACCAACCTCAACCTTGATGACATGGTCCGTGATGGGCGCTTCCGTGAAGACCTGCTGTACCGCCTCAACGTCATCACCCTGCACCTGCCGCCACTGCGTGAACGCAGCGATGACATCCTGACGTTGGCCGAGCGTTTTCTCGCCCGTTTCGTCAAGGAGTACTCGCGACCGGCCCGGGTGTTCAGTGACGAAGCACGTGCGGCGCTGCTCAACTACCGCTGGCCGGGCAACATCCGCGAGCTGCGCAACGTGGTCGAGCGGGCCAGCATCATCTGCCCGCAGGAGCGAGTCGAGATCAGCCACCTGGGCATGGCCGAGCCCACCACCAACAATGCCCCGCGTATCGGCGCCGCGTTGAGCCTGGATGAGCTGGAGCGGGCGCACATCGGTGCAGTGCTGGCTTCCAGTGACACCCTCGATCAAGCAGCGAAGACACTCGGCATCGACGCCTCTACGCTGTACCGCAAGCGCAAGCAATTCAACCTATGAAGTGGCCGATGAAGCTGCGCACGCGGCTTTTCCTTAGCATATCGGCATTGGTCACGGTGGCTTTGCTTGGGCTGTTGCTGGGGTTGGTCAGTGTATTGCAGATGGCCACGGTGCAGCAGCGCTTGGTGCGCGACACCACCCACACCCTCGAGGTCGGGCTCAAGCTCAGGCAAAACCTGGGTGAGCAACTGACCCTGATCCTCGATGAGGACACCGCGCCCAATAGCCTGGTGACCTTGCAGGAGCAGTTCCAGAGCCTGCTCAACCAAGGGTTGGAGCAGGGTGGCGAGCGCACCGGTTTCAGTAAGGCCAGCAGTAACTACCAGACCTTCTTGCAGGCCTACCGCGATAGCCCGGCCCCCTCGCGCAGCATGGGTACCGATCAGCCATTGGGCGCAGCTTTCAGCCAGGTGCGCGTCGACCTGATCGACTCTCACAAACAGGCCTTGGAGCACATCACCCGCAGCGAGGAGCATACCCGCGACCGCGCTCTGCTGGTCAGCGGCCTGCTGGGCCTGATGGGCTTGGCGGTGCTGGTCCTGGGCTTCGTCACCGCGCACAATATCGCCCGCCGCTTCGGCCAGCCGATCGAAGCCTTGGCCAAGGCTGCCGATGAGGTCGGCCAAGGGAATTTCGATGTCACCCTGCCGGTTACCCAGGCCACTGAACTCAACCAGCTGACCCGCCGTTTCGGGATGATGGCCGATGCCTTGCGCAAGCATCAGGCCACCAACATCGATGAGGTGCTGGCTGGCCAGCAACGCTTGCAGGCGGTACTCGACAGTATCGATGACGGCCTGCTGATCATCGATCGCCAAGGCCGCCTGGAACACCTCAACCCAGTTGCCCAACGGCAGCTGGGCTGGGACAGCAGCCGGCTCGGCACGGGTCTGGCCGAGGCGTTGCAACGTCCAGAACTGGAGCAGCAACTGCGCCAGGTCCTGCGTGGCGGCAGCCTGGATCGCCCGCCCGATGACTTGAGCATCGATATCGAGGAAGAAACCCGCCTGCTGACTTACAGCCTGACCCCGGTCAGCCACCCTCAGGGGCCAATCCTCGGTGCAGTGATGGTGCTGCACGATGTCACCGAACAGCGTGCTTTTGAGCGGGTGCGCAGTGAATTCGTCTTGCGTGCCTCGCACGAGCTGCGCACCCCGGTCACCGGTATGCATATGGCCTTTGGCCTGCTGCGCGAACGGGTCAAGTTCCCGCCTGAAGCCCGCGAGAACGACCTGCTCGACACCATCGGCGAAGAAATGCAGCGTCTGACCCAGTTGATCAACGACCTGCTGAATTTCTCTCGCTACCAGAGCGGGCTGCAAAAACTGGAGCTGGCTCACTGTGCGGTCGACGATCTGCTCAAACGTGCCCAAGGGCGTATCGCACCGCAAGCAGCGGATAAGCAGATCGACTTGCTGATCGAGCTCGAGCAGCCACTGCCACGTATCCAGGCCGATGCCGCCCAGCTCGATCGGGTGCTCGATAATCTGTTGCACAACGCCGTGCGCCATACGCCCAGCGGGGGGCGCATCCGCTTGCATGCGCGGCGACATGGCGAGCGGGTGATTGTCAGTGTCGAGGATAATGGCGAGGGTATTGCCTATGGCCAGCAAGGTCGGATCTTCGAGCCATTCGTTCAGGTGGGACGCAAGAAAGGTGGCGCGGGGCTGGGCCTGGCGCTGTGCAAAGAGATCGTCCAGCTGCATGGTGGCCGCATGGGAGTGTTTTCGCGGCCAGGGCAGGGAACGCAGTTCTATATGGCGTTACCGGTTTGAAAGTCGCAGTTATCAATGAGCGCTGTCTTCGCGGGGCAAGCCCGCTCCCACGTTACTCCGGACACCGAAGAAAGCGTGGGAGCGGGCTTGCCCGCGAAGAGGCCGGTGCAGTCTGCGAATCGCTACAAGGCTACCTACAGATCAGGGCTCATCATCTATCCGCCGAGCACTGACCCGCCGCCCGCGAGTTATCAACTCGGCAAACTGCCGGGCATTGAGCGGATGGGCAAACAACCACCCCTGCCCATAATTGACCCCTTCACTGTTGAGCAGTACCGCCTGGTCCTCACATTCGATACCTTCGGCGATCACCCGCAAATGCAGGTCATGGGCCATGCGGATGATATGCGGCGCCACGCCGCTGCTCGCCGCATCATGGCCCAGCGCATCGATAAAGGCCTTGTCGATCTTCAAACAATCCACCGGCAAGGTCTGCAGGTAGGCAAGGCTGCAGTAGCCAGTGCCAAAATCGTCAATCAGTACCTGATGCCCAACGGCGCGCAAGGCCTGCAAATTGTCCCGCGCCACCACCACATCGATCAGGCCCCGCTCGGTCACCTCGAAAGCGATCTGACTGGCGGGTACTCGGTGATGAGCCAACAGCCGGGCTGCCACCCCACCAATACGCGGCACCATCACATCGCAGGCAGCCAGGTTCACCGAGATATATAAGTTGCGGTTGGCCCGCAGTAACTGCCCCAGTTGCTCCAATACCCGCTGCAGGACGAAGTCGGTGATCTGGCGGATCTGCCCGGTATTCTCCGCCAGCGGGATGAACAGATCCGGGCTGGTCAGGGTGCCATCGGGCCTGCGCCAGCGCACCAGGGCCTCAGCGCCGACACAGCGCCGACTGTCCAGCTCGAAGATTGGCTGGTAGAGCACCTGCAGCTCGCCTTTGCGCAGCGCATTCTGCAGCTCGGAGCTCATCGAGCGGCGTTGCAGGATCAACTGCAGCACCAGCCAGCCAATACAGCACGCCACCAGTACGCTGCCAGGGAACAATAGCCAGAGCACGCCGTTCATCTTCAGAGGCAAACTGGCGCGAGGGGCAATCAGCACTAACTGGTAATCGGGTGACTTGGTCGGCATGCGGTAGATCAGCCGGTCACTGAACTCAGACAAAGCCTTGTCCGAGGGCGGCGGCCAATCGGCGACTGGCGGCCAGGGTTGCGCCGGGCCCAGCACCGGAATAGCGCGGCGTCCATGATCCAATACCACCAGCAGGCTACCGCCGGGCGGCAGGTCAACCACATCGGTGAGGTGACCACGCGAAGTAGAAACCAAAAAATTACCGCGCCCAAGCATGAGCGCAGCGAGGTTCTCGTCGGGCTCGGCAGTGGTATTGAGCCAGTAGCTGTAGGTCGGACCGCGAATATCAGGCGGTCGAAAAGGCTCGATGTTACTCACCCCTCCACGGCTAGAGCAGGCGACATTACCCTGCACGTAGGCCGCTTCGTAAATGAACCGCGAACTCAGGCCGACTTGCTGTAGTGCCGCCAAGGTTGTCGAATCGCACCCACGCAAAGGCAGGGAGTGCAATTGATCGACACCTTGACGCAACTGACCGAAGACTTGCTCTAGACGCTCCAGAAAACGCTCGCCCTGGGCGTTCATCTGCGCGCTCTCGCTTTCCTTCATCTGCTGCAGCGCCACACCCACGCTGCCGGCCAGCAACAGCACGGCGCTAGCCAGGGCAGCGAGCGATGCCAGCAGCCAGGGGCGGTGGAGAATTTGGCGCAACCCAACGAGGAAGGCTGACATCGGATATATCCAGTTGATTACCAAGAGGTATAGCAACGGAATGGTCAGTCGGCACGGCCGTTGGGCGCGCGCGGTTCAACGCTTTTGGTTGAGCACCTGCAACATCGCCGCAGTTTGCGCATCCGGCATGCCATCGAACCGCTGCGGGCGGAAGCGCATCTGGAAGGCCGCCAGCACATGCCGAGTCGCTACATCCAGTTCGCCGGTCTGTTCGATGGAGTAACCAAAGCGCAGCAACTGTTGCTGATACCAGGTAATCGATGGCGGATTGACCTCGAAGTACGCCCGCTGCCGCGCGACTGCATTGGCTTCAGGCCAAATGCCCAAGCCTGCATCTGCCAAGCGTTTCCATGGGAACAGCGGCCCAGGATCGAGCTTGCGCAAGGGCGCGATGTCGCTGTGCCCGATGATGTAGCGCGGCTGGATGTGGTTACGCTTGACGATATCCTGGAGCAACGCGATGAGCGCCTGGATCTGCGCTTCGCTGTAGGGGTGCCAGACCCGACCATTGGGTGTGTCGGTGAACCCCGGGTTGACGATCTCGATGCCGATGGAGCTGGAATTGAGCCAGGTGCGACCGTCCCATTGGCTATCGCCGGCATGCCAGGCACGTTTGCTCTCGTCAACCAACTGATAAACCGTGGCCGGACCATCGCCGATCAGGTAGTGGCTGCTGACCTCGCCGTGGGTCAACAAGGCCAACGAGCGTTCGAGTGAGGCATTGGTGTAATGCAGGACGACGAACTGGATGCGCTCGTCCTGGTTCGCCGAGACATGGCTGCGGTCGATGCGCAGGCCGCTGGCACAGCCAGCAAGCATTACAAGGAGAAATGCTGAAATTACAGTTTTCATCGAAAGAGAGCACATCATGAAGAAGTGACAAGTCGCTACAGTATAACGTGCTCTCTCTCAGGCGCTTGTAGGAAACAACGCCTTAGCGCATACACATCACCAGGAATTCCAACGAATTGTCACCACTTGCGCCTTTAACATCGACCAACTGGGTCAGCACCGTGACGCCTTCAGCTTTCGGCTTACCAATGACTTTGGCCTGCCCATGCAACAGACGATCCTCGGTGCTGCCATCAATGGGCGAAACCGTGCAAAAGCCTGGGTCTTGATGCACGATGCGGTTGTTGAATATCAGCTTGTACTGACTGAAATAGTTAGCGTTCGCTGACAGCTCTACATTTTCGATCCATTTCGGCCACTGCCGCAAGACCGTCCCATCTTTGCCAACATGCGCAGTCCAGTAGGTGTCCTTGGCCATGGCACTCGTCTGATAGGCGATACTCATGACCAGCAGTAGTACCCATTTCATCATCTTCATCGCGTCGCTCCTGATTAGAGTTACTCAAGCCTCGAAATGCCGAAGGTCTCTGCATTTCGGCGAAATCATCATGAGCAACCGTGGCATCAGGAATGCGGTAGATAGTTAGGCCAGTTCCACCCGATTGCGTCCCAGATCCTTGGCTCTATACAAGGCTTCGTCGGCACGCTTGAGCACCTGATCGCCACGCTCGCCGGTGCGGAATGCGCTGATGCCAATGGAGGCGGTAATCACCACCCGCTCGCCCTTGAAATGGAAAGGGCATGCTTCGATGGCGGCGCGCAGGGATTCAGCCACTTGGGCGCCAGCAGCCGGTGACGTTTGCGGCAATAGCAGGACAAACTCTTCACCGCCAAAGCGTGCGATGAAGTCGCGGCCACGCAGGCGCTTGCGTAACTGGTCGGCGACGATCTTCAACACCTTGTCGCCGGCCAGGTGGCCATAGCCGTCGTTGATGCGTTTGAAGTGGTCAAGGTCAAGGATCGCCATCAGCAAGTGGCCGCCGTTTTCCTGCCAATCCTGCACTTCGCGCTCGACCTGTTCTGACCACGCGGCGCGGTTGGGCAGCCCGGTTAGGGGATCGATCAGGGCTTTCTGGCGTTGCTCCTCAAGGTGCTCGCGATACCCCAGGGCTTCCTGTTCCATGTTCGCCACCCGCTCGGCCAAGCCATGCAGGCGTCCGGCCAGTTCCTGCTCGCGGCGGTCACGCTCGTGCTGGTGATCGTCGATGGTCACCAGCAGGCCTTCGAGGCGATTGTCCAGAATGTGCTTGAGGCTATCGAGGTCAGCGGCGCCCTGGACGCTGCTTTGCAGACCATCGACCTGTTCGCGCAATTGGCTGTCCAGCTCACGCGCCGCAGTACTGTTGTCGGCATGCCCGGCGCTGGCTTCGTGCAGATGGCTCTGGAAGGTTTCGAGGCGCTCGTTGAGCTGCTGCAAGTAGGCCTCGAACTCATGCTGGCCGCTGTCGGTGATGGCCAGCATGAGTACCGCCAGATCATCCAGCACCGGGATCAGTTCGTACCAGTTCAGCCCTCGCGCCACGCGCTCGCGCATTTCCAGCGCCTGGGCCTTGTGCCGCTCGGGCAGGCTCAGGTCATCGAGCAAGCCGATCAAGGTTTGCTCGATATGCGCAGCGACTTGGCTGTAGGGTGGCTCGACGGCGTTAGGCAGGGCATAAGGGCCATCCTCACCGTCGAGCAGTTCGACCTGCTCCGGCGCCGCCTCTGGCTCTGGCTCTATCGCGCTAAGTTCGTCAGGCTCTGCTTGAGCAAGTATCGCTTGCTCTGGCTCGTTTGGCTCCTGACTGGCAATGACTGGAGCGGGCTCAGCCTCAGGCGCATCAATCAGCGCCGGCTGCGAGGGCTCCAGCAGCAACGCCTGCGCCACTTCTGCCGCAGGCGCCTCTGTTTGCTCCTCAGTGATCAGTGGTTTGGCTGCAATCGGTTCCACTGGCTCTGGCGCAGCGGCCATGATTGCAGGTGCCGAGGGCTGAAGCACTTCGTCTTTGACGGGCTGCAGAGCAGATTCGCTCTCGACAGCAGGCTCTGCCAAAGCTGGCGTTGGAACCGGTGCAGGCTGCGGCGATTCTGCGTGTTCCGGCCGAGACTCTTGTTCAGCTTTACCGAAAAGCCGCTGCAAAAAGCCGGGGCGGGCCTCTTCTTCCGGGCTCTGCAGCAGGGTCAGGGCTCTGCCCTGCAAACCACTGAGCTCACCAAGCAGGGGCGGCAACTCGCGCGATTGGCTGACACCACCATCGAGTTTCTTCGCCAGTTTTTTCAGTGGCCGAGCGACATCACCGGACAGCGGCAGGGCCTGGAGCTGAGTGACTAGCGCGGTCAGCGCATCGCTCACCTGGTTCATGCGGGTTTCGCGACGCTGCTCGGAGTCGAGTACCGCCTTTTCCAGACGCGGAATCAGGTTGGCAAGCCCCGCGTCCATGTTGTCGCTGCGGATGACCTCGCGCATTTCCTTCATGCACTGGTCCACCGCCTTGTCGCTGCCCTCGGCGGCCAAGGTACTGCGCACCAGGCCACGACGCAGCAAGTCGAGACGGGCATCCCAACGGCGCTCGAGTTTTTCCTGCTGTTCGATGCTTTTTAAGTATTTTTCTTTCCAGCGCTCGGCGTCTTCGGTCATGCCTGGGTCCACTGCGGGGTGATGGCAATTAGCTCAAGACCGGCAGCGTATCCACAGTCAATGCGTCAGGCAATCGAATCTCGACGGCAACGGGAAGGTGATCGGAAATCGGCTGCGCCAGCACCTCGACCCGCTCCAAGGTCAGGCTTGGGCTGAGCAGGATGTGGTCCAGGCAGCGCTGCGGGCGCCAACTTGGGAAGGTGGCCTCGACTTGCGGTGCAATCAGGCCCAGATCGCGCAGCGGCGAGTGTTCGAGCAAGTCGTTGGCATGGGTGTTCATGTCCCCCATCAGCACCTGATGACGGTAGCCGCCAATCAGCTCGCGGATGTAGCTCAATTGCAGGGCGCGGGTCTTGGCACCCAGCGCCAGGTGCATCATCACCACGATCAGCGCGTCCTTGCCCTCGCCGAACTGCACCAGGATCGCACCCCGACCGGCTGGGCCGGGCAGGGGATGGTCTTCAAGGTGCTGGGGCTTGAGGCGGCTGAGTACGCCGTTGCTGTGTTGGGCGAAACGCCCGAGGTTGCGATTGAGCTGCTGATACCAGTAGGGGAACGCCCCCAACTGGGCCAGGTGCTCGACCTGGTTGACGTAGCCCGAGCGCAGGCTGCCGCCATCGGCTTCCTGAAGGGCGACCAGGTCGAAGTCGCTGAGCAGCGCACCGATCTTCTGCAAGTTGCCGGCACGCCCGTTGTGCGGCAGCAGATGCTGCCAGCTGCGGGTCAGGTAGTGCCGGTAGCGTTCGGTGCTGATGCCCACCTGGATATTGAAACTGAGCAGCCGCAGTCGACCATCCTCAGGCAAGCCAGGGGCCTGCAGGTGATGCTCGTTGACCTGCGGCTGGTGCAGGCCAACACCCCGGGTGGAGCGCAAGCGAGCCATGAGTTCGCCGCTTACTTAGCGGCGCGCTCCTTGGCGATCAGCTGGTCGGCGACGTTCAGCACGCCTTCCGGACCGCCGGCAGTACCCAAATCGAAGCGGTATTTACCGTTGACCACCATGCTCGGTACGCCGGTGATTTCGTACTTCTTCGCCAGTTCACGAGCCTGGTTCACTTGTCCTTTGATGGCGAACGAGTTGAAGGTAGCGAGGAACTTGTCCTTGTCTACGCCCTGGGTAGCGAGGAACTCGGCCATTTCGTCTGGCTTGACCAACTTTTTACCCTGCTCCTGAATTGCTTTGAAGACAGCGGCGTGCACCTTGTGCTCGACGCCCATGGCTTCAAGGGTCAGGAACATCTGGCCGTGGGCGTCCCAAGGGCCGCCGAACATGGCTGGAACGCGCTTGAAGTTGACGTCCGCCGGCAGTTTTTCAGCCCACGGATTGACGGTCGGTTCGAAGTGATAGCAGTGTGGGCAGCCGTACCAGAACAGCTCGACGACTTCGATCTTGCCTGGCTGGGAAACCGGAACAGGGTTGCTCAGCTCGATATATTCCTTGCCCGCTGTTGCAGGCTCGGCGGCCTGGACGGCGGTCATACCGAATACGCTGGCGGCGACCAGCGCAGCGCTGAGAATCAGTTTACGCATGCTTTACTCCTGAGCAGTCATTGGTCGCCTCGACGCGACCGGTGCTGTGACAGGTCGGGAAGGGCTCGAGTTCTGTAGTGTAACGGCTACGGACAAAAAAAAGGGCGGTGTGGGCCGCCCTTTCATCTTTAGCCATCGACCATTAACTGAGTGTTAAACACTTAGGTTGCCGGGGCCGCGTTGCGGCCCTTCGCGGGTGAACCCGCTCCCACAGGGTCCGCGCTGCACGACGGACTGCAAAGCAGCCCTAAGGACATTGCCTCAGTGCAGCCCCTGGATATAGCTGGCCAGGGCGTCGATGTCCTTGTTGCTCAGCTTGCCGGCGATAGAACGCATGGTCATCGCGTCGCCATCGTTGGTGCGGTTGCCCTCACGGAAATCTGTGAGCTGCTTGGTCACGTACTGGGCATGCTGGCCGCTCAGGTGGGGGAAGCCGGCCAAGGCGATGCCGGCGCCGTTCGGCGAGTGGCAGCCAGTGCAGGCAGGCATGCCTTTTTCCAGATCGCCGCCATTGAACAGCGCACGACCGCGTTCGACCAGTTTCGGATCGGCAGCGCCGACACTGCCCTTCTGGCTGGCGAAATAAGCGGCGATGTCGGCAAGATCCTGCTCGTTGAAGGGCTCGAGCATGCCGGTCATCTCCAGCACCGTACGCTTGCCAGACTTGATGTCGTGCAGTTGCTTCTCAAGGTATCGCTGGCCTTGGCCGGCGAGTTTGGGGAAGTTCGGCGCCAGGCTGTTGCCGTCAGGGTTGTGGCAGGCACCACAGACGGCAGTTTTCGCCTGACCGGCGGCGGCATCGCCTTTGATAGGGTCCGCAGCATTGGCCGCACCTGCAACCCCCATGGTCAACAGCAGACTCACGAATAGTTTGTTCATCAGCTAATCCAACACGGCTAAGGGTGAAATGTTATGTATCGGGACTACCGGTCATCCAGAGGATGACCAAACGGTAGTCCTCGGCACTGCAGTCCATGCACAATCCACGCGGCGGCATAGCCTTGAAACCCCGAGTAACATTCGCTACCAATACCTCCATACCCTGCGCCAGCCTTGGCTCCCAAGCTGCCGAGTCACCCTTCTTGGGTGCCTGAGGCAGTTGTCCGGCGTGACAGGCAGCGCAGCTGCGGTTGTACAACGCCTCGGGATCCTGTGTAGCCTGTGCGCTGAAAAACGGTAGGAACATACCGACAGCCAATAGCCATTTCGCCTTGCGGAACGACCTTTCAGGGTTGGGGGCCGCGCTGCGTTCTATTGCGCGAGCTAATGTTCGACACCCCATGTGCGCTCTCCTTCGCTGGGAGAATGCACACACAAAAACTGGGGCATTATATACTTCCGTCCTCCAAACGGAAACGACACTGCCTGGATTAGGCAACACCCACATCGGATATCCCATGCAAGTCAAGAACCCCATCCTCGGCCTCTGCCAGAAAGCCACATTCGCCCTTAGCGCTGCCAAGGTCGAACAATGCCCGGAAGACCAGGGTTACGAGGTGGCTTTCGCCGGCCGTTCCAACGCCGGTAAATCCAGCGCCCTCAACACCCTGACCCATGCCAGCCTGGCGCGTACCTCGAAAACCCCAGGGCGCACCCAGCTGTTGAATTTCTTCAGTCTGGACGATGAACGGCGATTGGTCGACTTGCCGGGCTACGGTTATGCAAAAGTACCGATTCCGCTCAAGCAGCACTGGCAGCGTCACCTTGAAGCCTACCTGGGCGGACGTGAGTGTCTGAAAGGGATCATCCTGATGATGGACGTGCGCCATCCAATGACCGACTTCGACAAGATGATGCTCGACTGGGCCAAGGCCAGCGGCATGCCCATGCACATTCTGCTGACCAAGGCCGACAAGCTGACCTTTGGTGCGGCGAAGAACACGCTGCTCAAGGTGCAAGCAGAGATTCGCAAGGGCTGGGGCGACGCGGCGACCATCCAGTTGTTCTCGGCACCCAAGCGCCAGGGGCTGGAAGAGGCCTATGCTGTATTGGCGGGGTGGATGGAGCTGGAAGACAAGCCGGCGGAGTGATTTAGATTTTTGGGGCTGCGAAGCGGCCCCCACGCTGTGAAATCCTGAATCGCAGGCAAAAAAAACCCCGGACTTCATATGGGGAGGGGGAAGTCTGGGGTTCAAGTCTGGACCGCTAGGGCGGGGTCCAGGTATCTGCCAACACTTAACACAACATAGGAGCATCGAAAGGCTTCACCAGCCATTCAGTTACTCTGAGTTCCGCTTCACCGGTTTAGTTCCGAAGCTCTGGAAACTATTTGCGATAGTTTCATGAAACTCCCGTTCTAATGGCACCAGGCCAGCGTCGGATCCGCGACACTACAGCGCAGATCCTACACATCTTTCCTACGCCGTTTAGTGAGCTTCGTCCCAATTCGAGCCAACACCTACTTCGACCAGCAACGGCACGTCGAGCTGCGCGGCATTGCTCATGTACGGGCGAATTTGCTCCTTCACCTGCTCGACCAGGTCTTCGCGCACTTCCAGCACCAATTCATCGTGCACCTGCAGGATCACTCGAGCATCCAGGCCGCTGCCACTCAACCAGCCATCCACCGCGACCATGGCGCGCTTGATGATGTCTGCTGCCGTGCCCTGCATCGGCGCGTTGATCGCCGTGCGCTCGGCACCTTTGCGCAGCGCCGGGTTTTTCGCGTTGATGTCCGGCAGGTACAAGCGACGGCCGAACAGGGTTTCGACGAAGCCCTGTTCGGCGGCCTGGGCGCGAGTGCGCTCCATGTAGGCCAGCACCCCAGGGTAGCGGGCGAAGTAACGGTCGATGTAGTCCTGCGACTGTTTGCGATCGACGCCAATCTGCTTGGCCAGGCCGAAGGCGCTCATGCCATAGATCAGGCCGAAGTTGATCGCCTTGGCGCTGCGACGCTGGTCGGTGGTAACAGCCGCCAGATCCACGCCAAACACTTCTGCAGCCGTCGCCCGGTGCACATCGAGGTCATTGCGGAAGGCATGCAACAGGCCTTCGTCCTTGGCCAGGTGGGCCATAATGCGCAGCTCGATCTGCGAATAGTCGGCAGCCAACAGCTTGTAGCCGGGGCTGGCCACGAACGCCTGGCGAATACGCCGTCCTTCGGCAGTCCGAATCGGGATGTTCTGCAAGTTCGGGTCGTTCGACGACAAACGCCCCGTGGCCGCCACCGCCTGCTGATAGGAGGTGTGGATGCGCCCAGTGCGCGGGTTGATCTGGTGCGGCAGCTTGTCGGTGTAGGTGTTCTTCAGCTTGCTCAGGCTGCGGTACTGCATCAGCACCTTGGGCAGCGGGTAATCCTGCTCGGCCAGCTCGGCCAGCACCGCTTCGGCGGTCGAAGCCTGGCCCTTGGTGGTCTTGCTCAGCACCGGCATGCCCAGCTTGTCATACAGGATCACGCCAAGCTGCTTGGGCGAGCCCAGGTTGAACTCTTCACCGGCCAAGGCAAAGGCTTCGCGCTCCAGCTCAGCCATCTTCACGCCCAGCTCGCCACTCTGGATCGCCAGCAAGTTGGCATCGACCAGCGCGCCTTGGCGCTCGATCTTGGCCAAGACCGGCACCAGCGGCATTTCGAGGTCCATCAATACCGGCTGCACGCTGGGCGTCTTGGCCAGGCGTGCCTGCAACGCTTGGTGCAGGCGCAAGGTGATGTCGGCATCTTCGGCGGCGTAAGGCCCGGCCTTGTCCAGGTGAATCTGGTTGAAGGTCAGCTGCTTGGCGCCTTTGCCGGCGATGTCTTCGAAGGCAATGGTGGTGTGGTCCAGATACTTCTGCGCCAGGCTATCCATGTCGTGCCGGGTAGCGGTGGAGTTGAGCACGTAGGATTCGAGCATGGTGTCGTAAGCCACACCGCGCATGTCGATGCCGTGCGCCTGGTCGCCACCAATCGCGCAGTTGGCCAGGATATTGATGTCGTACTTGGCGTTCTGGCCGATCTTGCCCTTGGTCGGGTCTTCCAGCAGCGGCTTGAGCGCCAGCAGTACAGCGTCGCGATCCAGTTGGACCGGGGCGCCTTCGTAGTCATGGGCCAGCGGCACATACGCGGCCACGTGCGGTTCCACCGCGAACGACAGGCCGACCAACTTGGCCTGCTGGGCATCGAGGCTGGTGGTTTCCGTGTCGAAGGCAAACAGCGATGCCTGGCGCAGTTTCTCCAACCACAGGTCGAAACGCGCCTGGTCGAGGATGGTTTCGTATTGCGGCTCGACCTTGGCCTGCGGTTCTTCAACTGGCGTAATCACTTCGCCAACCTTGACTGCATCGCGCTGAACTTCGGCGATCCAGCTTTTGAACTCCATCTCGGTGTATAGCGCCAGCAAGGCTTCGCGGTCCGGTTCGCCACACACCAGCGCATCGACTTCGATATCCAGCGGCACGTCGACCTTGATGGTCGCCAGTTCGTACGACAGGAACGCCGCGTCGCGATGCTCCTCCAGCTTGGCCGGCAGGCCCTTGGCGCCGCGAATCGGCAGGGCAGGGACCTTGTCGAGGTTGTCGTAGACCTCGCGCAGGCCACCGCCGATCCCGGTCAGCAGGCCCACGGCGGTCTTCTCGCCGACGCCTGGCACGCCAGGAATGTTGTCGACCTTGTCGCCCATCAGCGCCAGGAAGTCGATGATATGTTCCGGGCCGACGCCGAATTTCTCGTGCACGCCAGCAATATCCAGCACGCTACCGGTCATGGTGTTGACCAGGGTAATGTGCCCGTCCACCAATTGGGCCATGTCCTTGTCGCCGGTCGAAATGATCACCGGACGGCCGGCTGCCGCACTGCTGCGGGCCAGGGTGCCGATCACGTCATCGGCCTCGACGCCTTCTACGCACAGCAGTGGATAGCCCAGCGCCTTGACGCTGGCGTGCAGGGGCTCGACCTGCACGCGCAGGTCATCCGGCATGCTTGGGCGGTTGGCCTTGTATTCGGCGAACATGGCGTCGCGGAAGGTCCCGCCCTTGGCGTCGAAGACCACCGCGAACAAGCTGTCAGGGTATTGCTTGCGCAGGCTCTTGAGCATGTTCAGCACGCCCTTGACCGCGCCGGTCGGCAGACCTTTGGACGTGGTCAGCGGCGGCAGCGCGTGAAAGGCGCGGTAGAGGTATGAAGAACCGTCCACCAGGACGAGAGGCGCTTGGCTCATGAGGAGAATCAACCTTTTCGGCGGGTCCGGCGCTAGAATAGCCGGAGTCATTGACGACAAAGGGACAAGGTTATCATGCGGACACTCAATCGCCTGTTACTGCTCGGCCTTCTGGCAACCACGCCTATCGTCACCCAGGCGGCGGACGACGCCCCATCGGCAGATCCCGATGTGACCATTCGCACGGAAGGCGATCGAACCATTCAGGAGTACCGTCAAAACGGCTTCCTGTATGCGATCAAAATCACGCCGAAAAACGGCAAACCTTATTTCCTGGTACGCGCCGACGGCTCCGACGGCAATTTCATTCGATCCGACCAGCCGGACATGCTGATTCCGTCGTGGAAGATCTTCGAGTGGTAATCTGACGCGTACCGTTCACATCAACCTGGCACTTCCCGGCGGAAGTGCCCGCATGGGCAACTTTTCATCATGTCAGTTTTCACCCCTGTGTCCCGGCCCGAGCTGGAAACCTTTCTGGCGCCGTATGAGCTGGGCCGTCTGCTCGACTTCCAGGGCATTGCCGCCGGTACCGAGAACAGCAACTTCTTCGTCAGCCTCGAACAGGGTGAGTTCGTGCTGACGCTGATCGAACGCGGCCCTGCCGAAGACATGCCGTTCTTCATCGACCTGCTCGATGTGCTGCACCAAGCCGACATGCCAGTGCCTTACGCCGTGCGTGATCGCGAGGGTAATGGCCTGCGCGAGCTCAACGGCAAGCCGGCACTGTTGCAGCCACGACTGTCGGGTAAGCACATCAAGGTGCCGAACAATCAGCACTGTGCTCAAGTTGGCGAATTGTTGGCGCACATTCACCTGGCCACGCGCGACAACACCCTGGAGCGCAAGACCGACCGAGGTCTGGACTGGATGCTGGAGTCTGGCGCCGAGTTGATTTCGCACCTGAGCGAGGCGCAACAGCGCCTGTTGCAGCCTGCACTGGATGAGATCGCCGCACACAAGGCGCAGCTTCTCGCGCTACCACGGGCCAACCTGCACGCTGACCTGTTCCGCGACAACGTGATGTTCGAAGGCACCCACCTGACGGGGCTGATCGACTTCTACAACGCCTGCTCGGGGCCGATGCTGTATGACATCGCCATTACCGTGAATGACTGGTGCCTGGATGATAAGTCCGGCATCGACCTGCCACGCGCGCAGGCGCTGCTGGGGGCCTACGCCGGGCTGCGGCCGTTCACTGCGGCGGAAGCCGAGCTTTGGCCGGTGATGCTGCGGGTGGCCTGCGTGCGCTTCTGGCTGTCGCGCCTGATCGCAGCCGAGTCGTTTGCCGGGATGGATGTGATGATCCACGACCCGAGCGAGTTTGAGGTGCGACTGGCGCAGCGTCAGCAGGTGGCGTTGAAATTGCCGTTCGCGCTGTAAAGCCAGTGGCCTATCGCGGTGCAAGCCCGCTCCCAGGCGTGGGAGCAGGCTTGCCCCGCGTAGCGTCAGCAGTGCATCACAATTGCTCCAGGCACCCCGCCAGATCGCTGCCCAGCTTCTCCAGCAAGCGCTCATAGCCCTTGCCATCCACAGGGTCCGTGCCACCCAAGGCATCCAGCTCGGCCAGGCGCACCGGTAACCCGGCAGTCAGCGTCTCAGCCAAACGCGGGCGCAGCGGCGGCTCGCTGAATACACACGTCTTGCCCACTTCCTGCAGGCGCTTGCGCATCGCCGCCACGTGCTGCGCCCCTGGCTGCACTTCCGAGGCAACGCTAAATACCCCAGTGTGCTTGAGGCCATAGTTGGCCTCGAAGTAGTCGAAGGCCTCGTGGAACACGAAGTACGGCTTGTTGGCCACCCCAGCCACGCGTGCCTTGATACGCTGGTCCAACGCGTCCAGCCGCTCGTCGAAGGCTTTGAGATTGCCCTGGTAACGCGCCGCATTGGCTGGATCGACCTTGGCCAGGTCTGCGGCCATCTTCGCGGCAATCACCCGCGCATTGACCGACGACAACCACAAATGCGCATCCAGGCTGCCTGGGCGGTGATCATGGTCGTGATCGTCATGGTCGTCGTGCCCACCTTCATCGTGCGAATGGCTGTCCTCGCCAAAGTGGCGCAGTTGCATGCCGGGCAGCGACTGCACGGCAACGCTTGGCTTGCTGCGGGCGTTGAGGACGCGCGGCAGGAAGTTTTCCATGTCCGGGCCGATCCAGTACAACAGGTCCGCATCGCCCACGCGCCGTACGTCGGAAGGGCGCAAGGCGTAGTGGTGCGGCGAGGCACCAGGCGGCAGCAGCACGTCAGGGCTGCCAACGCCGTCTTGCACCGCCGCGGCAATCTGCTGCAAGGGCTTGATGCTGGTCAGCACGCGGACGTCAGCCTGGGCAGAACAGGCGAAAAAAGCGACAAAAAGGACAAGGAAACGGGGCACGGTGAATACTCGACTTGTCAGAAACAGGTAACATAATAACGTCTCCATTCAGAACCGTCGCCGCTCATGTCCATCACGCCGCTGGCTCACCGTCCCCACGACCATTCCCATTGCGTGCACAGCGCCCTGGCCGAAGCCGATGCCATCTGCATCCGCCAAGGCCTGCGCCTGACTGCCTTGCGCCGCCGGGTGCTGGAGCTGGTCTGGCAGAGCCACAAGCCGCTGGGCGCCTACGACATCCTCGCAGTGCTCAGTGAGCAGGACGGCCGCCGCGCAGCGCCGCCAACCGTGTACCGGGCGCTGGATTTCCTCCTGGAAAACGGCCTGGTGCACCGCATCGCCTCGCTCAACGCGTTTATCGGCTGCAGCCATCCTGAGCACGCGCACCAGGGTCAGTTCTTGATCTGCCGCGCATGCCACGTGGCCATCGAGCTTGAGCAAGACAGCATCAGCGGCGCCATCGTCGCCAGCGCCAAGGCCGTCGGTTTCAGCGTCGAAACCCAGACCGTGGAAGTGGTGGGCCTGTGCGGCAACTGCCGAGGCGCGGCATGAGCGATGCACTGATCCGCCTCGAACAGGTCGGGGTCACGTTCGCAGGCGAAGCGGTTCTGGACAACATTGACCTGGCAGTGGCGCCTGGCCAGATCGTCACCCTGATCGGCCCCAATGGCGCCGGCAAGACCACCCTGGTGCGTGCCGTGCTGGGCCTGCTCAAGCCCCATCGGGGCAAGGTCTGGCGCAAGCCCAAGCTGCGCATCGGCTACATGCCGCAGAAGATCCAGGTCGACCCGACGCTGCCGCTGTCGGTACTGCGCTTCTTGCGCCTGGTGCCCGGTGTAGACCGCGCGGCAGCCGTTTCAGCGTTGCAGGAAGTGGGCGCCGAACAGGTCATCGACAACCCGATCCAGAACATCTCCGGTGGTGAGATGCAGCGTGTGCTGCTGGCCCGGGCGCTGCTGCGCGAGCCGCAACTGCTGGTGCTCGACGAGCCGGTGCAGGGCGTCGACGTGGTCGGCCAGACCGAGCTGTACAACCTGATCACCCGCCTGCGCGACCGCCACGGCTGCGGCGTGCTGATGGTCTCGCACGACCTGCACCTAGTGATGAGCACCACCGACCAGGTGGTCTGTCTGAACCGCCATGTGTGCTGCTCGGGCCATCCGGAGCAGGTCAGTGGCGACCCAGCCTTCGTCGAGCTGTTCGGCCAGAACGCACCTAGCCTGGCGATCTACCACCACCATCACGATCACAGCCACGACCTGCATGGCTCGGTGGTCGCCCCCGGCACCCATGTTCACGGAGAGCACTGCAAGCATGGCTGATTTTCTTCTCTACGCCCTGCTCGCGGGACTGTCCTTGGCTGTGGTGGCCGGCCCCCTGGGGTCTTTCGTGGTCTGGCGGCGGATGGCCTACTTCGGCGATACCCTGTCCCACGCCGCTTTACTCGGGGTAGCACTGGGTTTCGTGCTGGACGTGAGCCCAGCGTTGGCGGTGACGGTTGGCTGCCTGTTGCTGGCGATCCTGCTGGTGACCCTGCAACAACGTCAGCCGCTGGCCTCCGACACCTTGCTCGGCATCCTCGCACCCAGCACCTTGTCGCTGGGCCTGGTGGTGCTGAGCTTCATGCACGATGTGCGCATCGACCTGATGGCCTATCTGTTCGGCGACCTGCTGGCGATCAGCCCGACTGACCTGGGCTGGATCCTCGGCGGCAGTGCGCTGGTCCTGCTGCTGCTCGGTGCACTGTGGCGGCCACTGCTGGCGATCACCGTGCACGAAGAGCTGGCGATGGTCGAAGGCCTGCCGGTGGCGGCCCTGCGCATGGCGCTGATGCTGTTGATCGCGGTCGTGATTGCCGTGGCGATGAAGATCGTCGGCGTGTTGCTGATCACCTCGTTGCTGATCATTCCAGCGGCTGCGGCGCAGCGTCACGCCCGCTCGCCCGAGCAGATGGCGCTGGGCGCCAGCCTGCTGGGGATCACGGCGGTATGCGGCGGCCTGGCGATGTCCTGGTTCAAGGACACCCCGGCCGGCCCATCGATCGTGGTCTGCGCGGCGGTGCTATTCTTGCTGAGCCTGGCGGTGCCGAAGCGCTGAAAATCTGGGTGCGCGCAGGCGCATCCTGCAACCTTTTCGCGGGTAAAGGGTCTGTAAGACTTGTTTTCGAGCGTGCGCACCTGGGTGTAGACTTGCTCGCTTTTTGCGCAAATAGAGAGTCGCAGGAATGAAGCCGTTCGCCTCCCGTTATCTGCTTGTTGCCGTGTTTTCGTTGTTCCTGGCCGCGTGTTCCAGCGCCCCGGTCGAACAATCGACCGCGCCTGCCCAGCCTGATGCCTGGGGGCAACTGGAGCAGAGCATTGCCAGCAACGAGCTGGCCACAGCCGAAGATCAGTTGACCGCCTTGCAGGCGCAATCGCCTGACGATGCCCGTGTTGAACAGTATCAGCGGCAATTGGCCGAAGCCTATCTGCGCCGTAGCCAGATCGTGCTGCAAAAGGGCGATGTCAATGCTGCCGCCACTGCCCTGGCGCGTGCACGGGCACTGATGCCGCGTGCACCTGCCATCACCGGCGGTGATGCCGTGGCCCAGGCACGCAAGGCTGAGCTTGAGCGCGCGGAAGCTGCGCTCAAGGCGGCTGAGGCCAAGCCCAAGGCGCGAGTGATCGATCCGTCTGCGCCGAGCACTGTGGTGGCGCTGAAGACCACCGACAGCCGCGCCATGCGCCGCCAGCTCGATGACATTGCCGCGGATGTGGTGAATTATCAGTGCGACGTGGTCTTCCAGGTGCCGCGCACTGACGATGCGCCCTGGTTGAAAACCTTGCTGGAAAAGCGCGTGCGCAAGCTCGACAGTGGCTTTGAGCTGAAGCAGAAGCATGAAATTCAGCGCTCGCTGCCAGCGCAGGTGGTGCTGGTACCGCATCAGGGTTGAAAATTTTGGGGCTGCTGTGCAGCCCCAAAAATCTCACGCCGGAACAGATTCAGCGGCCGCCTCGCGCTCCCAGACTCGATGCCCTTCCACTGCCTTGACGAAGGCATCGACTGCTTTCTGATCATCTCCGACCAGCAACCCCTTGTCTTCCTTGAGCCCCAGCTTGTCCAGCAATGCCTTGGCGTCCTTAGCCACGCCTATCGCCTTGAGGTGCTTATAGGCCTCAAGCAAGTAATGCTTGGCCAGGCCACTTTCACCCAGCGCCTGCAGCGAAGCCTTGCCAGCCGGAACCAAAACCCCGTCGACCAGCACCGACGGCATTCCCTCCATCGACGCATCCACCGCCAGCGCCTGGCCATCGGCAGTCTTCACTGGCGCCGAACTCGGCCCCAACAGCAACGGCCGGGCACTTTGCGCTTCCAGCGCCTTGACCAACCTGTCGACATCCGCGCCATCGACCCCATCGGCCACCAGCAGGGCGATCTTGCGCCCCTTGATCCCCACACTGCCGGGGTGATTCATCTGGCTCAACGCCGGCGATTTGGCCAGTTTCGAACCCTTGACCTGCACCGTGCCCTTCTTCGGCACCGGCAAACCCAGGTTGGCCGCCACTGCCGCCGCCAACTTCAGATCGATGTTGGCGAGAATCTCGTTCACCTCGCGCGCTCGAATATGCTCGCGCTCAACTTTGCCCAACTCAAAGCTGTAGGCCTTGATGATGTGCTGTTGCTCATGCGCGCTCATGCTCTGGAAGAACAACCGCGCCTGCGAGAAGTGGTCGCTGAACGAGTCACTGCGTTGGCGGATCTTGTTGGCGTCGATACGCTCCTGATAGCTCTCGAATCCGCCATCTTGCGGGGCTGGTGGGGTTTCCTTAGGCCAGCCGCCGTCGATACTGTTGGGCTCGTAGGAGGCGCGCCCCTTGTCGATGGTCATGCGGTGCAAGGCATCGCGCTGACCGTTGTGATTGGGCGCAACCGGGCGGTTGATCGGGATTTCATGGAAGTTCGGCCCACCCAGGCGGCTGATCTGGGTATCGGTGTAGGAGAACAGCCGGCCCTGCAAGAGCGGGTCGTTGGTGAAGTCGATACCCGGCACGATGTGTCCGGGGCAGAAGGCGATCTGCTCGACCTCGGCAAAGAAGTTGTCCGGGTTGCGGTTGAGCACCATCTTGCCCAGCGGGGTCACCGGCACCAGCTCTTCGGGGATGATCTTGGTCGGGTCGAGCAGGTCGAAGTCGAACTTGTGCTCATCCGCCTCCGGCACGATCTGTACGCCCAGCTCCCACTCCGGATAGTCACCCGTTTCGATCGCTTCCCACAGGTCACGGCGATGGTAGTCGGTGTCTTTGCCTGCCAGTTTTTGCGCTTCGTCCCACAATACCGAGTGCACACCCTGACGGGGCTTCCAGTGGAATTTGACGAAGCTGGCCACACCCTCGGCGTTGATCAGGCGGAAGGTATGCACGCCAAAGCCTTCCATCATCCGCAGGCTGCGCGGAATGGCGCGGTCAGACATGGCCCAGATGACCATGTGCGCCGACTCCGGCACCAGCGAGACGAAGTCCCAGAAGGTGTCGTGGGCCGAGCCTCCAGTGGGGATCTCGTTGTGCGGTTCGGGCTTCACCGCATGGACAAAGTCGGGAAACTTGATCGCATCCTGGATAAAGAACACCGGCATGTTGTTGCCAACCAGGTCGAAATTGCCCTCATCGGTGTAGAACTTCACGGCAAAACCGCGCACGTCGCGCACCGTGTCGCCAGAGCCACGCGGCCCCTGCACTGTGGAAAAGCGCACGAACACCGGGGTGATTTTCTCTGGATCGCGCAGGAACCCAGCCTTGGTCAGCTCGGCATGGTCGCCATAGCTCTGAAAGTAACCATGCGCACCGGTGCCACGGGCGTGAACGATACGCTCGGGAATGCGCTCATGGTCGAAGTGGGTGATCTTCTCGCGCATGATGAAGTCTTCGAGCAGCGAAGGCCCGCGCGCGCCGGCTTTGAGAGAGTTCTGGTTGTCGGCTATCTTCACCCCCTGATTGGTGCGCAACGCTTCGCCGGTAGCATCGCCACGGAAGTTTTCCAGGCTCTGCAGCTTGGCATTGGTGTTGGCGCGGTCGGGGGTCTGGGTGCCGGCGAGCTGGCTTTCACGGGGGGCGTCGGGGTTCTTGCTGGGCATCTTCGGCTCTCCTCATCAGTCTTCAGGCTGCCCTAACGGGCTTGTTCTAGTAGTGACTGGAGGGTGGCGACAGGCGTTCAATCAGGTTTACCGGCTGTCGCGTTATATCCGCGCGATTGGTCGGTTACGAAATAAATGCTAAGAACAGCTATGGGAAAAGGCTAAAATGCGCGCCCGGCTTACCGCTGACCCAACTTCCATGCGCCCCACAAGGTTCGCTACGTGATCGAGTTTCAACATGTGCACAAGACCTACCGCGTCGCCGGTAGGGACATCCCCGCCCTCAATCCGACCAGCCTGACCATTGAAAATGGCCAAGTGTTCGGCCTGATCGGCCACTCCGGCGCCGGCAAGAGCACCTTGCTGCGCCTGATCAACCGCCTTGAAGCGCCAAGCGGCGGCAAGATCATCGTCGATGGCGAAGACGTCACCGCGTTCGACGCCAACCAGCTGCGCGGCTTCCGCCAGCAGGTCGGGATGATCTTCCAGCACTTCAACCTGCTGGCCTCCAAGACCGTTGCCGACAACGTCGCCTTGCCGCTGCTGCTCGCCGGCGAGCTGTCGCGTGCCGAGATCGACAAGCGCGTGACTGAATTGCTCGCCCGCGTTGGCCTGCAAGACCACGCCAAGAAGTACCCGGCCCAGTTGTCTGGCGGGCAGAAGCAGCGCGTCGGTATCGCCCGCGCCCTGTCGACCCGGCCGAAGATCCTGCTGTGCGACGAGGCCACCAGTGCCCTCGACCCGCAAACCACCGCCTCGGTGCTGCAGCTGCTGGCGGAGATCAACCGCGAACTGAAGCTGACCATCGTCCTGATCACCCATGAAATGGACGTGATCCGCCGGGTCTGCGACCGCGTGGCGGTGATGGACGCCGGCCAGATCGTCGAACAAGGGCCGGTGGCCGAGGTGTTCCTGCACCCACAGCACCCGACCACCAAGCGCTTCGTCCAGGAAGACGAGCAAGTCGATGAGGGCGAGCAACGCGACGACTTCGCCCACGTGCCAGGGCGCATCGTGCGCCTGACCTTCCAGGGTGAAGCCACCTACGCGCCGCTGCTGGGCACTGTGGCCCGCGAAACCGGTGTCGACTACAGCATCCTGGCCGGGCGTATCGACCGCATCAAGGATGTCCCCTATGGGCAGCTGACCCTGGCCGTGACTGGCGGCGACATGGAGGCGGCGTTCGACCGCTTCAAGGCAGCTGATGTACATATGGAGGTACTGCGTTGATGGACGCCCTGAATTTCTTTGCTAACGTCGACTGGGCCGAAATCTGGCTCGCCACCATCGACACCATGATCATGCTGTTCGGCTCGCTGTTCTTCACCGTGCTGCTGGGCCTGCCGCTGGGCGTGCTGCTGTTCCTGTGCGGACCGCGGCAGATGTTCGAGCAGAAGGGTGTGTACGCGCTGCTGTCGCTGGTGGTCAACATCCTGCGCTCGCTGCCGTTCATCATCCTGCTGATCGTGATGATCCCGATCACCGTGCTGATCACCGGCACCTCGCTGGGCGTCGCCGGGGCTATCCCGCCACTGGTGGTCGGGGCCACGCCGTTCTTCGCTCGTCTGGTGGAAACCGCCCTGCGTGAAGTGGACCGCGGCATCATCGAAGCGACCCAGTCGATGGGCGCCACTACCCGCCAGATCATCACCAACGCACTGCTGCCAGAGGCCCGTCCGGGTATCTTTGCCGCGATCACCGTGACGGCCATTACCCTGGTGTCGTACACCGCGATGGCCGGCGTGGTCGGTGCCGGCGGGCTGGGTGACCTGGCGATCCGCTTCGGCTACCAGCGGTTCCAGACTGACGTCATGATCG
Source organism: Pseudomonas urmiensis (assembly GCF_014268815.2). Classification (NCBI taxonomy): domain Bacteria; kingdom Pseudomonadati; phylum Pseudomonadota; class Gammaproteobacteria; order Pseudomonadales; family Pseudomonadaceae; genus Pseudomonas; species Pseudomonas urmiensis. The sequence continues at coordinate 5,112,740 of NZ_JABWRE020000001.1, read as the reverse complement.
TGACCGTGGTGCTGCTGCTGATCCTGGTTCAAGTTCTGCAAAGCGTCGGCGACAAACTGGTCGTGCACTTTTCCCGTAAGTAACCCCAATGGGGTCGGCCCAGCCGACCCGTTCGGGGGCCGTCGCGGCCCTCACAAGGAGTGATTGATGAAAAAACTGCTTGCTGTCGTCGCCGCCGCTGCGGCCTTCTCGGCCAATGCCGACACCCTGACCGTTGCCGCCACCCCGGTGCCGCACGCCGAGATCCTCGAGTTCGTGAAGCCGCAATTGGCCAAAGAAGGTGTCGATCTTAAGGTCAAGGTGTTCACTGACTACATCCAGCCAAACGTGCAGGTCGCCGAGAAGCGCCTGGACGCCAACTTCTTCCAGCACCAGCCGTACCTGGATGAGTTCAACAAGGCCAAGGGCACCAACCTGGTCAGCGTGGCTGGCGTGCACCTGGAGCCGCTGGGCGCTTACTCGAGCAAGCTGAAGAAGCTCGACGAGCTGTCCTCCGGCGCTACCGTGGTCATCCCTAACGACGCCACCAACGGCGGCCGTGCCCTGTTGCTGCTGGACAAGGCAGGGGTGATCAGCCTCAAGGACAAGACCAATATCCTGTCCACCGTGAAAGACATCACCGGCAACAGCAAGAACCTGAAATTCCGTGAACTGGAAGCTGCGACCATCCCGCGTGTGCTGACCCAAGTCGACCTGGCGCTGATCAACACCAACTATGCGCTGGAAGCCAAGCTCAATCCTGAGAAGGATGCCCTGGTGATCGAAGGCAGCGACTCGCCTTACGTGAACATCCTGGTGGCGCGTCCAGATAACAAGGAATCAGACGACATGAAGAAGCTGGCCGCAGCCCTGCATTCGCCTGAGGTGAAAGCCTTCATTACCGAGAAGTACAAAGGTGCAGTGATTCCGGCGTTCTAAGCCGCCTGGAACGCTAATCGCGGGGCAAGCCCGCTCCCTCGCCAATGTCCTGCCTAGAGCAATGGCGTGGGAGCGGGCTTGCCCCGCGATGCTTTTAGGTCGATTCAGTCGCGCTTAACCAGCCCAGGCAACTGCGCCACCAGCTTCTGGTTATTGAACGGCGCCCGGATGAACCCGCGCTGACGCCCATCCGGCCCGACAATCGCCAGGTTGCCGCTATGATCCACGGTATACCCAGGCTTGCTGGTGTCGGCCGGGATGAACGGAATGCTCAAGGCATTGGCCAGTTTCTGGGTATCCTCGATCGACCCCGCCAAACCTACGAAATCCTTGTCGAAGTAGCCCAGGTACTGCTTGAGTTGATTGGCCGTATCGCGGTTTGGATCGACGCTGACCAACACCACCTGAAAACGCTCCAGCGCTTGCTTGGGCAGCTCGCTCTTGACCTGGCGCAGCTGGGCCAGGGTAGTTGGGCAGATGTCCGGGCAGTAGGTGTAGCCAAAGAACAGCAAAGACCACTTGCCCTTGAGCTCATCGAGCGCCACCGGCTGGCCGTTCTGATCATGCATGGTCACATCCGGCACAGTGCGGCTTTGCGGCAGCAGGATGATGCCGGCATCGATCAGTTCGGTGGGGTTGGCCTCGCCGCGACCATTGAGCACCTTGTTGACGGTCAGGCCGAGGATCAACGCGACCACGGCGACGAGGATGAAGACGGTTTTCTGGGTTCGGGTCATAGATTCAGCAACAAGTAGTGATCAACGAGCAGCGCGATGAACAAGGCAAACAGGTACCCGATAGAGTACTTGAAGGTCTTGATCGCCGCGTGCGGCCGGGTGCCACGGTACAACACCCAGGCCCACTGGACAAAGCGCAGGCCCAGCAGCAGCGCACAGCCCAGGTAGAGCGGCCCGCTCATGTGAATGGCGTAAGGCAGCAGACTGACCGCCAGCAGCACCCAGGTATACAGCAGGATATGTAGCTTGGTGTAACGCTCGCCGTGGGTCACCGGCAGCATGGGGATTTCGGCCTTGGCGTACTCCTCGCGGCGGTGAATAGCCAGGGCCCAGAAATGCGGAGGGGTCCAGGCGAAGATGATCAGTACCAGCAACAAGGGTTCAGCGCTGATATGCCCAGTCACCGCGACCCAGCCGAGTAACGGCGGGGCAGCTCCGGCCAACCCACCGATGACAATGTTCTGCGGCGTGGCGCGCTTGAGAAAGCCGGTGTAGATCACGGCGTAACCGAGCAGCGAGGCCAGCGTTAGCCAGGCAGTGAGGGGATTGGTAAAGGTCAGTAGCAGGGCCATGCCCAGCAGCGCCAAGACCAGGGCAAAGCTCAGCGCCAGCACCGGCGCGATTCGCCCCTCAGCCAACGGCCGCTTATGTGTACGCGCCATCAAGGCATCGATACGCCGGTCGACCACATGATTGACCACTGCCGCAGCGCCCGCGCACAAGCCAATTCCCAGGTTGCCGAACACCAGCACAGCCCACGGCACACCCGCGCGGGTGGCGAGGAACATCCCCGCCAGCGAGGTGATCAGCATCAGTACCACCACCTTGGGCTTGGTCAGCTCCAGGTAATCGCGCCAGCCGGCCTGCTGCCGGCGTTCACTCAGAACCGTCGCCACGTGTCATTCCTCATCGGTACATGCGCACCCGCCACGCGGGTAAAGCGCCAGCCATGGCCCAGGCGAACCTTGTCGACGACCCGAATGCGGTAGTTCACCAGCATCATCATCAACAGCAACGCGGCGCCGCCAGCGTTGTGCGCCACGGCCACCGCCAGCGGCAGGTGCAACAGCACATTGCTGATACCCAGGCCGATCTGCAGCGCCAAGGCCAGCAACACCAAGCGCGCCAGGCCGGCCAGGCCGTTGCGATAGAGCTTCCAGCTGAGCAGCAGCAACACCGCCGTGACCAGCAGGGCGCCCAACCGGTGGCTGATATGAATGGCCGTGCGGGCGTCACTGTCCAGCTGCCCACCAAGGTAGTTTGGGCCGACGTGCTGGGTCAGATGGAAGCCGTTGCTGAAGTCCGCCGGCGGCCACCATTGGCCATGGCAGGTCGGCAGATCGATACAAGCAACAGCGGCGTAGTTGGCGCTGACCCAGCCGCCCAAGGCGATCTGGCCGATCACCACCAACAGCGCCAACGCCGCTACCCGGCGCACGCTCAGCGGCAGTTTTGGCAGGGGCACAAAGGCCCGGGATAGACGCAGGGATAGCAGGAACAGCAGGCTCAAGGTGGTAAAGCCACCAAGCAAGTGCGCGGTGACCACCTGCGGCCAGAGTTTCAGGGTTACCGTCCACATTCCGAACGCCGCTTGCGCCAACACCACCCCTAGCAACAACACCGGCAAGCGATAGGGCTGACCGTCACGCGCATGGCGGCGCACGGCCTGGAAAGCGAGCAGGGCAATCACCAGTGCCAGGGCCCCGGCAAAGTAGCGGTGGACCATCTCCGCCCAGCCTTTGGCCGCTTCCACCGGGTGTTCCGGGAAGTGCAGCTCGGCGTGGGCCAGCTGCGCGTCGGACTTGGGCACGCTGATAAAACCGTAGCAGCCCGGCCAGTCCGGGCAGCCCAGGCCTGCATGGGTGAGGCGGGTATAGGCACCGAGCAGAACGACCACAAGTGCCAGCAGGGTGGCGAACACGGCGAGGCGGTATCCGGGTCTGGCCATGGTTTGGCTCCTATCCGATGTTGGACAGCTTGAGCAGGTGACGCAGATCGTCGAGCACGTGCTTGCCCTTGACCTTGGCGTCGTAGCGCAGCACCAGGTTGCCGTGCGGATCGACGATCCACAGCTGCGGGCCAGGCTCGCTGACCTTGTGGCCGTAGCGTTGCAGGTCGAGGGGATAACGCTGTAGTTGCGGGTACTCGCGGCCGAGCAACGCCTGGTAGTCAGCGGCCAATGGCTGGGCACTGGCCAACGCATGGCTGGCACGGCTGGCGTCGCGACCCAGGCCGACCTGGATCTGCCGGGCCAGGTACACCAGTTGCTGGCAATCCTCCGCGCAGGCCGCAGGTGCGCTGACCAACAGCTGCCAGCGCTCACCCTGCGCATCGATACCGATATCGGCCCGAGTCTGGCCGTTGCCGATCATTGCACCGTGATAGCTGCGCCCCTCAGGCACCCAGAACTTGAACTTGTACATGCTGGTGGCCAGGATCATCGGGCCGACCGCCACCAAAAGAATCAGCAGCAGCTGCAAACGCCCGCGGGCTCTAGGTTTGCCGCCTTCAGGCACGTCCAGTGGACTCGTGGCGGTGCTCATGGTCGTTCTCCTTTTTGTGGTGCCAGCCGAAGTACAGGTAGAGCAATACCAGCGCCGCCGACAGGGCGAACCACTGCACGGCATAGCCCAAGTGCTTTTCCGAACCCATGGCGACTACCGGCCAGTCCAGCCGATAGCTGGCAGGGCCAGGCTCCAGGCGCAGTTCATGGGCAAAGCCGTCGCGGCCTAGCTGCTGCCACAGCTGGCCGGCGTCGATGGCGGTCAACAGCTGCGGCCATTGCTCGCTGACTGGGTCGGCGTGTAATTGGAAGGCGCTGCCCGGCGTTACGTAGACCGAGGCGTGCAGGGTGAGCGCTTTTGCGGGGGTGTCGAAGGCCACTGGCACGCGCCGATCCGGCCACGGCAACCAGCCTCGATTGACCAGCAACCACAGGCCGCTGGCCTGATCGTGGAACGGTTGCAGCAACTCGACGCCAACGCGGCCATCACGCAGGCGGTTATCCAGCAGCAGGCTGTGCTCGCTGTCGAAACGGCCATGCAGCTGTACCCGGTAAAACGCCGGATCGGGCAATTGCTCGATTTGCGCCATGGCCAGCGGCGCCTCGACGCGGCGTTCGGCATAGGTATCGAGCAGCACGCGTTTTTCATCGGCCCGGCGCAATTGCCAGCAGCCGAGCGCGATCAAGCCCGGCAGCAGCGCTAGCACTACCAAGGTGGGTACCACGCCTGGGCGAAACGGCTTCACCGGGGCCTCGTCAGGTCGAGCGCTATACTCAAAGTCATCACTGCATCCCCCCGGAGTGCCGCCATGCTCAAGGCTGCGATTGTCCTGTTGCTGTTGGCCACCATCGCCAGCCTGTTCAGTGGCCTGGTATTTCTGGTCAAGGACGATGAGAACTCGACCCGCTTGCTCAAGGCGCTGACGGTGCGGGTCACCCTGGCGGCCCTGACGCTTGCGCTGGTCACCTGGGGCTTGATGAGCGGCCAGCTGGTGTCTCATGCGCCCTTTTAGATAGCGATTGCACAATCGTGGGAGCGGGCTTGCCCCGCGATGCCATGCTCAATTCACCTGCGCAATCGCGGGGCAAGCCCGCTCCCACGTCGCCGTCATCTGCTACAGGACGTACACGAAGATAAACAGCCCCACCCAAACCACATCGACGAAGTGCCAATACCAACTGGCCGCCTCAAAACCAAAATGCTTGTCGGCATTGAAATGCCCACGCAACACCCGACAGAACATCACGATCAAGATCAACGTACCCAAGGTCACATGCGCGCCGTGGAAACCGGTAAGCATGAAGAACGTCGCCCCGTAGATCCCCGACCCCAGGGTCAGGCCCAGATGGGTATAGGCCTCGTAATACTCATAGGCCTGCAACGCCAAAAACGACAGCCCCAAGACAATGGTCAGCCCCAGCCACAGTTTCAGCGGGCCACGGTGATCCTTGCGCAGCGCATGGTGGGCGATGGTGATGGTCACACTGGAGCTGACCAGCAAGATGGTGTTGATCAGCGGCAAGTGCCACGGGTCGATGATGTCCTTGGGCGGCGGGAATAGTTTCGGGTCCGGCGTGTGTAGCAGCGGCCAGGCAAACTCGAAGCTCGGCCAGAGCATGTGCGCCACGCCCTTGTCACCCTCGCCGCCCAGCCATGGCCCGGCCAGCACCCGCACGTAGAACAGCGCGCCAAAGAAGGCCAGGAAGAACATCACCTCGCTGAAGATGAACCAGCTCATGCCCCAACGGAACGAACGGTCCATCTGCGGGCTGTACAACCCCGCCTTGCTCTCCTTGATCACCGCGCCAAACCAACCGAACAGCATGTAAGCCAGGCACAAGGCACCAACGAAGAAGATCAGCGGCCCGAGGGAATCCGGGTGGCCAGCCTTCATATCATTGAACCAGGTACCCAGGCCGAACACGGTGATGAACATGCCGACCGTGGCGATGATCGGCCATTTGCTCTGCGCCGGGACGTAGTAGTGATCATGACTTGCCATTGCTGTTCTCCTTCCCTCAGCGGGCGCGCTGGACGTCCTCGGCGGCGACATGCGCAACCGGCGGGTGACGAGCGGTGATGTCGAACAAGGTGTAGGCCAGTGTCAGGTGCTTCACGTTGCCCGGCAGGTCGCGGTCAACAATGAAGCGCACCGGCATCTCGATGCGTTCACCGGGCTGCAGCACCTGCTGGGTAAAGCAGAAGCACTCGGTCTTGTGGAAATACGCTGCCGCCTCGGCCGGGGTGATGCTGGGGATGGCCTGGGCGCTCATGGGTTTGTCGGTCGGGTTGTGGGCAACGAAGACCATCTGGTTCACCGCCCCCGGGTTGACCTCGATCTGGTCCGCGGTGGAGTAGAAATCCCAGACCATGTCGCTGGCGTTGGTCGACATGAACTGCACGCGTACCGTGCGCGAGGGATCGCTGACCTGGCTGCCCGCGTACTGCCCGCCAGTCTTGCCATTGATGCCGAACGCCTTGCACATCACGTCATAGATCGGCACCAGGGCAAAGCCGAAGGCGAACATCACCACCGTCAGCAGCAGCAGGCGTCGCACCAGGCGTTTGAGCGGCAGGCTGGTCATCGAGGCGCTCCTACTTCACTTGCGGTGGGGTCTGGAAGGTGTGGTACGGCGCCGGCGAAGGCACCGACCACTCCAGCCCCTCGGCACCGTCCCAGGGCTTGGCCGGTGCCGGGGCGCCGCCACGAATGCACTTGATAACGATGAACAGGAAGAAGATCTGCGTGGCGCCAAACATGAATGCGCCAACCGACGAGACCATGTTGAAGTCGGCAAATTGCAGGTTGTAGTCGGGAATCCGCCGCGGCATGCCGGCCAGGCCAACGAAGTGCATGGGGAAGAAGGCCAGGTTCATACCGACGAACGACAGCCAGAAATGCAGCTTGCCGAGGGTTTCGTCGTACATGTGGCCGGTCCATTTCGGTAGCCAGTAGTAGGCCGAGGCGAAGATGCCAAAGATCGCCCCCGGCACCAGCACATAATGGAAATGCGCGACCACGAAGTAGGTGTCGTGGTACTGGAAGTCCGCCGGGGCAATCGCCAGCATCAGCCCGGAGAAGCCACCAATGGTGAACAGAATGACGAAGGCGATGGCAAACAGCATCGGCGTCTCGAAGGTCAGCGCGCCCTCCCACATGGTGCTGACCCAGTTGAACACCTTCACCCCGGTGGGCACTGCGATGAGCATGGTGGCGTACATGAAGAACAGCTCACCGACTACCGGGATGCCGACCACGAACATGTGGTGGGCCCAGACGATGAACGACAGGAAGGCGATCGCCCCAGTGGCATAGACCATCGAGGTGTAGCCGAACAGCGGCTTGCGCGAGAACGCCGGGATGATCGAGCTGACCGCGCCGAATGCCGGCAGGATCATGATGTACACCTCGGGATGGCCGAAGAACCAGAACACATGCTGGAACAACACCGGATCACCACCGCCGGCGGCGCTGAAGAAGCTGGTGCCGAAGTGGATGTCCATCAGCATCATGGTCACCACGCCCGCCAGCACCGGCATTACCGCGATCAGCAGGAACGCGGTGATCAGCCAGGTCCAGACGAACAGCGGCATTTTCATCAAGGTCATGCCGGGCGCGCGCAGGTTGAGGATGGTGGCGATCACGTTGATCGCGCCCATGATCGAACTGACCCCCATCAGGTGAATGGCGAAGATGAAGAAGGTCACACTGGCTGGCGCGTAAGTGGTGGACAACGGCGCGTAGAACGTCCAGCCGAAGTTCGGCCCACCGCCGGGGCTGAACAGGGTCGAGACCAGCAGCAGGAAGGCCGCTGGCAACAGCCAGAAGCTGAAGTTGTTCATCCGCGGCAGGGCCATGTCGGGCGCGCCGATCATCAGTGGGATCATCCAGTTGGCCAAACCGACGAAGGCCGGCATCACCGCACCGAACACCATGATCAGGCCATGCATGGTGGTCATCTGGTTGAAGAACGCCGGCTCCACGATCTGCAAGCCCGGCTGGAACAGCTCGGCGCGGATCACCATGGCGAACGAGCCGCCCAGCAGGAACATGATGAAGCTGAACCACAGGTACATCGTGCCGATGTCCTTGTGGTTGGTGGTCAGCACCCAGCGCATCAGGCCCTTGGCCGGACCGTGGGCGTGCTCATGGCCGTGGGCGTGGTCGTCGATCACTGCACTCATGTCCTGTCTCCTGCAATCCACTGGCTGCGGCGGGGATAGCGGTTCATTGGCCTTCTGCCTGCTTGAGCGCCAGTACATCCTTCGGCGTGACCATGTCGCCCTTGTTGTTGCCCCAGGCGTTGCGCTCGTAGGTCACCACGGCGGCGATATCGACCTCCGAAAGCTGCTTGCCGAAAGCCGCCATGGCGGTGCCCGGTTTGCCGTGGAAGACAATCCCCAGGTGCTCATCCTTCGGCCCGGTGGCGATCTTCGAGCCCTTGAGCGCCGGGAACATCGGCGGCAAGCCCTGGCCCTCGGCCTGGTGACAGGCCACGCAAGTGGTGTGGTAGACCTTGTCGCCACGCTCGACCAGCTCTTCAAGGGTCCATTCCTTGCTGGTCAGCTCCTTGAGCTTGGCCGCTTCTGCCTTGCGCTCGCCAAGCCAGGTGTCGTAGTCGGCCTTGGACTTGACCTCGACCACCACCGGCATGAACCCGTGGTCTTTGCCGCACAACTCGGTGCACTGGCCGCGGTAGATGCCGGGCTTCTCGATTCGGGTCCAGGCCTCGTTGACGAAACCAGGGATGGCGTCACGCTTGACCGCGAAAGCCGGCACCCACCAGGAGTGGATGACATCGGCGGCAGTGACCAGGAAGCGCACTTTGGCGCCCACCGGCAGTACCAGCGGCTGATCGACTTCGAGCAGGTAATGCTCGTCCTTGGGGGCCTTGTTCTGGATTTGCTCGGCGGGGGTGGCCAGGTTGCTGAAGAACTCGACGTCCTGGCCCAGGTACTTGTAGTGCCATTTCCACTGGTAGCCGGTGACCTGGATGTCGATGTCCGACTCGCTGGCGTCATAGATGTCGATCAGGGTCTTGGTGGCCGGGATGGCCATCACCACCAGAATCAGGAAGGGGACCACGGTCCAGAGAATTTCCACCCAGGTATGTTCGTGGAAATGCGCCGGCTGCTGGCCGGTGGAGCGGCGGTGGATGACCATCGACCAGAACATCGCGCCGAATACCACGATGCCGATGACCACGCAGATCCAGAAGATGGTCATGTGTAGGTCGAACACAGCGTGGGAGACTTCCGTAGCCCCCGGCGCCATGTTGACGGTCCATGCGCCGTGCGCCTGACCGAAAACCGACCACAACAGAAGGCCCATCCAGACATGTGGATGTCGCATCATTGCGGGTTCCCCTTATCGTTCTTGTAGTCCCGGAGGCGTAGACCTTGGGCAAGGGGGGGCGGCAGTCAAGACAGCCTACTTCGACGACCGAGCTCCTCTGCAAACTGCAGGCGGGCCTCATCAACGAATCACGTTCAACCCGAGTATAGACAGCGACCAATGGCGCGCAATGCAGCCTATGAAATGATCGTCACGAATCCACAAAAACACTTGAAAGCCGCATGAATGCTGGGCTCTGGCACAATAGTGGCACCGTGATATATCGCAGCGCGCACACGTTTGCCTGTTTTATAACAAATGCGTCTTAGGCATTCCGTATACCGAGCTAACTTAGAGTCTTCCGTAAAATATGTCTTCCGTTTGTCATCCCTTGTCCCTGGAGTTGTCATGAACATCGCTGCTGTACGCGAGCAGATCAAACAAGCCCATCAACATGAGAGCCTGACCGGCCAACTGAAACAACGACTCGAGGCGCAGCTGCCTCACCTGCATCCTTCGATCCAACTCCCCGAGCAGGATGCCCAGGGCACCATGGCGCGCTTCGTCGGCGCCTACATCGACGAGGTTCCGGAATTGCTGGAGGCTGCCCATGAGGTGGCGCGTGAGGCCGGAATCGAATCGCAGATCAAACCGGTGTTGAAGATCGCCGAGGCCTACTTCCTGCAGCCGCCGAGCGTGATGGCCGGGCATGTTGGCCTGGATTGCCTGCTGGATGAGGCGTACTTGGCTCATCGTTTGGTAGAGGAGGTCAATGACCTGTACATCCGCCACTTCCAGCAGCCGTTGATTCCGGTGGATACCACCGTGGCCAACCTGATTGCCCATCAACTGATCGGCGAGACGTTTGCCAATCAGCTGGATGAGGTGGTGCATCATTCGGTGGATGAGATGTTGAATGATGAGAGCTTTGCGCTGGAATCGGTGGAAGCCTATCGGGCCAAGCTGAGCAGCCCTGAGACGGGCGCTGCGTGGAAGCGTTGGCCGTGCCTGTCGCGCCAACTCGGAGTCGAGCTAGGCCAGCCGGCCTGAAGTGTTTTGATCTAACGCCATCGCGGGGCAAGCCCGCTCCCACGCCAGGCATTACGCAGGCTGCGTGGGAGCGGGCTTGCCCCGCGATGGCGTTTTCCGGGTTTTAAACCCCCACGCCAGCCGTAGTCCGAATCCTGCCCTCGATCCTGCGCTTCAACCGCCGCTGCTCGATCTTCAACCTCGACCCCTTGGCGGCATTACTGCGTCCCCAGTCCTCGAGCAATTCCAGGCACGAGTGGTCGATATAGCTGAGATTACCCAACGGCACATGCAAGGTCGTCCCGGCCGGTACCGCTTCGAGTACCTGGGTCAACGCCGGCACCTTGAGGAAAGTGGCCGCACCGCTCAAACGCAGCTCCATATGCCCAGGCTTGTCGAGCGTGACCAGATTGATCTTCAGCCGTGCAGCTTTGAACGCCAGCTTCAACAGGGTCAGGGCAAAGCCCAACAGCACCCCGGTCAGCAGGTCAGTGAAGATAATCGCCAGCGCGGTCGCCGCGTAGGTGAACATCGGCATCCGCCCATATCGACCAAGTCCGCGGAAGGCCTTGAAATCGACCAGTTTGACTCCGGTGTAAACCAACACACCGGCCAGGCTCGCCACCGGAATCTGTTGCAGCACGCTGCTCAGCACCACCACGAATGCCAGCAGCCAGAGGCCATGCAGGATCGCCGAGGCGCGGGTCTGTGCACCGGCCTGGACGTTGGCCGAGCTGCGCACGATCACCCCCGTCATCGGTAGTGCGCCAAGGATGCCGCAGAGCATGTTGCCGATACCCTGGGCCGACAGTTCCTTGTCGAAGTCCGAACGTTGGCCACTGTGCATGCGGTCTACCGCTGCCGCCGACAGCAGGGTTTCGGCACTGGCGATGAAGGCCAGGGCAAAAGCGGCTACCAGCAAGGTCGGATCGGCCAGTTTCAGCAAGTCATCAGGCCGTAGCCAGTCGATCGCCTCGGACAAATCCGCCGGCACCACCACGCGATTGACTGGCAGCGCCAACCACATGCTGATCATCGTCATCGTCGCCACGCCCAACAGCGCACCGGGAACAAAACGCAGACGCTGCGGACGCCAGCGCTCCCAGGCCCACATCATGGCGATGGTGCCCAGCCCTAATGCCCCCGCCTGCCAGCCACTGCCCGCGTTTTCCAGCGGCATCGCCGCCATTAACGTTGCTGGGAATTCCAGCAGGTTTTGCATCCCGGAAGGCTGCGGTGCGGTGTCGAACATCACATGCACCTGAGACAGCACGATCAGCACGCCAATACCGGCGAGCATGCCGTACACCACGGCAGGCGCGGTGACCCGGAACCAGCAACCTAGGCGAAAGCGTCCGGCCAGCAGTTGCAGCAGACCGGCCAACAGCAGGATCGGCCCGAGCATGGCCATGCCATGCTGGCGCACCAGCTCGAACACCAGTACCGCCAAGCCTGCGGCAGGGCCGCTGACTTGCAGCGGCGAGCCTGCGATAAAGCCCACGACGATGCCACCGATGATGCCGGTGATCAGGCCCTTGGCCGGCGGCATGCCCGAGGCAATCGCGATGCCCATGCACAAGGGCAGGGCCACCAGAAAGACCACTACCGACGCCAGCAACTCACGCGGCAGGGCCGCTTTGATCTGTGTCTTGTTCACCCTACTTCTCCTTTCTCTATCACACGGCCATTCCGCTGGCCGTGGGCACGTGGGACCCCTGACTCGCGCCCAGGCGCGGGCCGCCAGCAGCTATGCCGGCAAGGCAGTCAGGGAAATTCAAGGCAGCCGAAGGCCGTACCACACCCCTAGGGGTGTAGCCGGCTATCAAGGTCTTAAGGTGTCAGGGTCGCTTAGTAGCGGCCTCTCGGGGTGGCGCTGGGGATCGGCTCGCCTGCGGTCAACGGCAGGAAGCGGTCGCTGGCGGCATCATAGGCTTCAATCTTGCTGGTCTCGATGTCGTAGATCCAACCATGGATATACAGCTGGCCGGCAGCCAGGCGCGAGGCCACAGAGGGGTGAGTGCGCAAGTGATGCAGCTGGGCGATGACGTTTTCTTTGGTGACCACTTGCATGGTCTCGTGCTCACTGCCACACGAGCAGTTGTCCTCGACCACCGTGCGCGCGACCTCAGCATGGCGCAGCCAGGCTTTGACCGTTGGCATCTTCTCCAACGAATTGGGGTTGAGTACCGCACGCATGGCGCCGCAGTCAGAGTGGCCACATACGATGATGTGGTGCACGCCCAAGGCCAATACGGCGTATTCGATGGCGGTGGACACGCCGCCGTTCATCTGGCCGTACGGCGGCACAACGTTACCGACGTTACGAGTCACGAACAGATCGCCAGGCGAGCTCTGGGTGATCAGCTCAGGGACGATGCGCGAATCGGCGCAAGTGATGAACATGGCGCGCGGCTTCTGCGCGGTGGCGAGCTTCTTGAACAGCTCCTGCTGCTCCGGAAACACGTCATGGTGGAAGCGCAGGAAGCCGTCGACGATATGCTTGAGGGCGGCATCGGCGCTCTCGGCGGGAGCATCAGCCGGAGTGGCCTTGGATGGGTCCTTGATGGGCATGATTCATCCTCTTGACGGTGTGTAGGTAAGTTCCATTTTACCGGTTAAAGATTATGGCTATGCGTGGAATTAGATGACACGCAGGGGCCATTAATCACAGTCGGTGTGGACTGATTTCATACGCTACGGGAGAAAACTTAATTGAAACTGAATTTGAAGGCTCTAGAACGGGCGTTCCAGCTTCATGAGGCGGGACTTTGATAATAGCAAAAAAACATCAAACGCCAAGACCCATTAGTAAAAATAGTGTGAAGTATTAGTTGGACTAGTTCTATGTAAAAGGCGATATGGCCTCATCACGTGGGAGCGGGCTTGCCCCGCGAGAGGGTCGGCCACTGTGTGCATCGCGGGGCAAGCCCGCTCCCACGCGGCCCGTATCGACCTTAGAGCAGCCTGCTCACTGACTAGAACAACGCCATCTGCCCACCCGGTGGACAAAACGCCGAGCAGTCCAACACCTGCGCCTCTCGCCCCTCGAACTGCAACCTGCGCATCGCCCGGGCAAACCGCTGCGCCAGCAACTCGGCAAACACGCCTTCACCGCGCATCCGCGAACCAAAACGGCTGTCATACAACTCGCCGCCTCGGCTTTGGCGAATCAAGCTCAGCACATGCGCCGCCCGCTGTGGGTAGTGATCCTGTAGCCACTGCTCGAACAATGGCGCCACCTCCAACGGCAGACGCAGCATCATGTAGGCCGCGCTTTGCGCGCCAGCTTGCTTGGCAGCCTCCAGCAGATGCTCCAACTCGCTGTCATTGATCATCGGAATCATCGGCGAGCACAGTACGCCCACGGGCACACCTGCCTCGCTCAACACCTTAATTGCTCGCAAGCGCGCCTTTGGCGCAGCCGCCCGAGGCTCGAGTACACGCTTGAGCTCATCGTCCAGCGTGGTCAGGCTGATCATCACCCGCGCCAGGCGCTGTCTCGCCAGCTCAGCAAGCACGTCAAGATCGCGCAGGATCAACGAGCCCTTGGTGACGATGGTCACCGGATGGCGATAGCGCAACAGCACTTGCAGCAGGCGTCGGGTGAGCTGCTGTTCACGCTCGATGGGCTGGTAGGGATCGGTATTGGAGCCCAGATTGATCGGCGCGCAGATGTAGCCAGGTTTGCTCAGTTGTTGCTCGAGCACATCGGCAGCGTTGGTCTTGGCGATCAACTTGGTTTCAAAGTCCAGGCCTGGGGACAGATCCCAATAGGCGTGGCTGGGGCGGGCATAACAGTAGATGCAGCCATGCTCGCAGCCGCGATAGGGGTTGATCGAGCGATCAAAGGGCAGGTCGGGCGAGGTGTTGCGGGTGATGATGGTCTTGGCCGTCTCGATCCGCACCTCTGTGCCTTGGGTAGGCGGGACTTCCTGGTACCAGCCATCGTCCTCGGCCACCGAACGGTTAGCGGCAAAGCGGTTGTCGGGGTTGTGGGTCGTACCACGACCTCGAACCGGTGCTGGAGTGTGCATGGCTGTGCCCTGATACTGTTTTTATATACAGTATACGAGCACATGCATTTGCTCCAGCACCGTTGGGCATTATTCCGGCGCGGCCTCCAACCTATTCCAGCGCAAGTAGGCATCAAGGTTCAATGGGCGATCCAGGAAGTCTGCGACGCTATCAGCCAGGGTTCGCGATGCTCCATGCGCAATGAATTTCTCGCGCAAAGCATGCCCCGTTGCCCCGTCGCGCAAGCCCACTTGCTCGAAGCGGGTAAATAGATCGACGGCGTGGGCATCCGACCAAAGATAGGAAAAATAGCTCGCATCGTAGCCACCCACCAGATGCTCGAACGCCTGGGCTGGCCGCTCGAAATCAGCCAGTGGCCTGCCGAATACCTCGCGGTAGCTGTCCTCTACACGCACCTGTAGGGCTCGACCGTCCTTCACATTGCGATGCAGATCCAGGTCCAACAGGGAAAGCGCCAACCCCATGGCAACTTCACCTAAAGCATCCCGTTGCAAGCGCTTGAGCACAGGTTGCAGTGTCGAAACGGGCAGCCTGCCCCCAGTTCGGTAATCCGCTGAAATGCTGGCCAGAAACTCTGCCGACCAGACCCAACGCTCGAACAACTTGCTGCACACCTCATTACCAACCCTGCCCAACCGGCGGGTATCGGACAGCAAATGATTGTGGGTTCGCAGCAAAAGATGCTGCAGGGCATGGCCGAACTCATGGAACAGTTTGCGCAATGCCAAGTGGTCCAGCAGGGGCGGTGCGCCGTCGACGCCCTCGGGCACATCACTAAAGACCATTGCCACAGGCCCGTGATAGACACCCTCGGCATCGACCCGGCGATTGAAGGAATAGCTGGTGTAGACACTTCCAGGCTCCTTGCCCTCCCGGGCAACGCCATCCACGTAGAGGTGACCGATGATTGCGTGATGTTCAACCAGCTCGAAAGTCAGCACCTCAGGATGCCAAGCCTGCACCGAGGTCACCGGTACCAAGGCGATACCGAACAGCTCCCGAGTCAGCTCTACAAGCGCCGCGATAACCTTGTCGTAGGGGAAAAATGCGCGTACCTGTTCTTCATCAAGTGCCGTTAGCCGGCCTTGCAGCGAGTGCTGCAGGTAGGCGACATCCCAAGGTTTGAGCTGATCAAGGCCTTGCTCCTTGGCCTGTTCCAGCAATGTGCGCCAGCGCCCCAGCATCCCGGGGGTGACCCTTGCTTGCAGGTCCTGCAGAAAACCTTGGACTTCACTCCAGGACCCCAGGTTCTTCTCCTCCAGGCTGAGCGCCACGGCATCTGGAAAGCCAAGCAACTCCGCTCTTTCCTGCCTGACCTCGGCCAACGCCTGTAGCAACGGGCCGTTATCGAGCGTGGGATCATCGTGCGAGCCGCGGGTGTGAAAGGCCCGATACACTTGCTCGCGCAGCAAGCGATCCTGGGCGTACTTGAGTACCGCCTTGCAGGGCTGTTCTTCACAGGGCACCAACCAGCCTTGAAGGCCTGCGGCGTGGGCATGAGCGGCCAGCTCTGCAAGGTTGCGCGCAGGCAGGCCGCGCAGACGCTGCTGATCTTGGACATGTATTTTTCGATCGCTCACCGAGCGATCCAGATTGTCGCCAAATTCACGCTGTAGGCGGGCAATCGTCGTGTCTAGCTCACCCAATCGTTGCCGCGCCGACTCATCCAGCAGCACGCCCGCCAGACGAAATTCGCGCAAACGCTTCTGCATGGTCAGCTGCTTGTCCGCAGAGAGACCACGGCCAATTTCGCTCTCAGCCAAGCGCTGATACAGCCGGTACAAACGCAGGCTTCTGTCCTTTTGCTTGAACCAACTGTCCACTTTGCCCAATAGCTCTAGCACCAGGTCAGCCCAATCAGGGCCGCGGGTGTGCAGGGGCATAACGCTATAAACCGCGCCCTGCAGGCGCGCTTCCAATTGATCCACAGCCAGCACCAAGTCATCCCAGGTCGGCAGCTGTTGCTGGCGCTCGATGATCTGCTCAAGCACCGCTTCTTCGGTACTCGCCAGCGCATGCTCCACTGCTGACTTCAGGTGTTCCAGGGTGACCTGGTCGTAGGCGATCAACCGATCGCCACGCAGCAAGGGGTTTGGGTTAGGCATGGGGCATCCTCGGACCTTTGGAGAAAGGTCCGAATGTGGGCCACCCACCGGCAATACAGGTGCTAAATAGCTAACACCGCACCGCCCAGGCAGAGGCCTGAGCGGTGGGTGAATTTACTCCGCAGGCTTCTTCAGCTTCGGATTGGGGAAGAACTGCACAGTCTGCACCTTGACCGGCTCGGCTTTGACCGCCTGCTGATTGACCCGGGTGCCCAGTTCTTTGGGCACCGACAAACCCTGCTCATTGAGGGTGTCGGTAAAGCCACAGGCGACGCACTCGCGGTGCGGCACGCCATCCTCGTTCCACATCATCAACCGGTCTGGCTCGCTGCACGCCGGGCAGACCGCCCCGGCGATGAAGCGCTTCTTGGTCTTGATCACAGACACCTCACTCATGCCGCCGCGTCCTCGCTCAGGCCACAATGGCGCAGCAAGGCATCGATGGAAGGCTCACGGCCGCGGAAGTCGACGAACAGCACCATGGGCTCACGCGAACCGCCACGGGCCAGGATTGCCTCACGGAAGGCGCGGCCGGTCTCGGCGTTAAGCACGCCTTCTTCCTCGAAGCGCGAGAAGGCATCGGCCGACAGCACTTCGGCCCACTTGTAGCTGTAGTAGCCCGCCGCGTAACCACCGGCAAAGATGTGCGCGAAGCTGTTGGGGAAGCGGTTGTAAGCCGGCGGACGCATGACCGACACCTCGTCTCGCACGCCTTCGAGCACTTGCAGCACGCTGCGGCCATCGCCATGGCTGGCGTGCAGCTCGAAGTCGAACAGCGAGAACTCCAGCTGGCGCACCATCATCATGCCGGACTGGAAGTTCTTCGCCGCCAGCATTTTGTCCAACAGGTCCTGAGGCAGTGGCTCGCCGCTCTCGTAATGGCCGGAAATCAGCGCCAGGCCTTGCGGCTCCCAGCACCAGTTTTCCATGAACTGGCTCGGCAGCTCGACCGCGTCCCAGGCCACACCATTGATACCCGACACTCCCGCGTGCTCGATGCGGGTCAGCAGGTGGTGCAGGCCGTGGCCGAACTCGTGGAACAGGGTGGTGACTTCATCGTGGGTCAGCAGCGCAGGCTTGCCAGGGGCGGCCGGGGTGAAGTTGCACACCAGGTTGGCCACTGGGCTCTGCAGACTGCCCGCCTCGGTACGACGACGGTCGCGGGCGCCGTCCATCCAGGCGCCGCCACGCTTGTTGGCGCGGGCATACAGGTCGAAGAAGAAGCGTCCGACATGCTGGCCGTTTTCTTTGATCTCAAACAGGCGCACGTCCGGGTGCCAAGCATCGAAGCCCTTGAGTTCAGCGATTTCGATGCCGTACAGGCGCTGGACGATGGCGAACAGGCCAGACAGCACCTTGTCGATCGGGAAGTAGGCGCGCAGGGTTTCCTGCGAGACGCTGTAGCGCTGCTCACGCAGCTTCTCGCCGAAGTAGCCAGCATCCCAGCTGGCCAGCTCCGGGCAACCCTGCTCGGCAGCGTAGGCCTTGAGCTGGGCCAGGTCCTGGGCGGCAAATGGCTTGCTGCGCTTGGCCAGGTCACGCAGGAAACTCAGTACCTGGTCGCTGGATTCGGCCATCTTGGTCGCCAGGCTCAACTCGGCGTAATTGGCGTAACCCAGCAGTTGGGCCAGCTCTTGGCGCAGGTCGAGGATCTCGCCCATCACCGGGCCGTTGTCGAACTGGCCAGCGTTCGGGCCTTGATCCGAAGCGCGGGTGCAGTAGGCGGCGTACAGCTCTTCGCGCAGGGCGCGGTCGCTGGCGTAGGTCATTACCGCGTAGTAGCTGGGGAATTCGAGGGTAATCAGCCAGCCGTCGAGGCCCTTGGCCTGGGCAGCGGCGGCCATCTGTGCCTTGGCCGAATCCGTCAGGCCGGCCAGGGCGGTTTCATCGGTAACGTGCTTGGTCCAGGCCTGGGTGGCATCGAGCAATTGGTTGGAGAAACGGCTACCCAGTTCGCTGAGCTTGCTCTGCACTTGGGCATAGCGCTGCTGCTGGTCTGCCGGCAGGTCGATACCCGACAGGCGGAAGTCGCGCAGGGCGTGTTCGAGAATGGTTTTTTGCGCCACGTCGAAACCTGCCGCTTCCGCGCTGTTGGCCAACGCCTGGTAGGCTTCGAACAGCGCGCGGTTCTGGCCAAGTTCGGTGGAATAGGCGCTCAACGCTGGCAGGCACGACTCATAAGCCTCGCGCAGCTCTTGGCTGTTGCACACCGCATTGAGGTGGCTGACCGGGCTCCAGGCAGCGCCGAGGCGGTCGTTGAGTTCGTCCATCGCCAGCACCAGGCCCGCCCAGGTCGGGGCTTTGCCTTGCTCGGCGAGGATCTGGGCGATGGCTTTGCGGTTGTCGGCCAGGATCTGTTCGATCGCCGGCAGCACATGTTCGGCACGGATCGCCGAGAAGGGCGGCAGATCGTAGGACTGCAGAAGTGGGTTGTTCGCACTCACGGTTTAGATACCTTGGCAGGAGAAACACGGGACCATCTTAATTACAATCGACGCCGTCCGCAGCAGGCAGCCCGCCTATTGGCAATCAAGAGAGGCGCTATCATGG
This sequence comes from Pseudomonas urmiensis, assembly GCF_014268815.2. NCBI lineage: Bacteria > Pseudomonadati > Pseudomonadota > Gammaproteobacteria > Pseudomonadales > Pseudomonadaceae > Pseudomonas > Pseudomonas urmiensis. The sequence goes on along the minus strand of NZ_JABWRE020000001.1, from coordinate 5,093,527 downwards.
CCATTCGAAACTTCCAGCAACACACTCCGAAAGTTGGACCACGCGCTTTTGTCGACCGTTCGGCGGTGGTGCTGGGGGATGTGGAGATCGGTGAAGACAGCTCGGTCTGGCCACTGACGGTGATCCGCGGCGACATGCACCGCATCCGCATTGGCGCGCGCACCAGCGTGCAGGATGGCAGCGTGCTGCACATCACCCATGCCGGGCCGTTCAACCCCGATGGCTTTCCACTGATCATAGGTGACGAAGTGACCATCGGTCACAAGGTCATGCTGCATGGCTGTACCCTGGGTAGCCGGATTCTGGTTGGCATGGGCAGCACCATCATGGATGGCGCGGTGGTCGAGGATGAGGTGATCATCGGTGCCGGCAGCCTGGTGCCGCCCGGCAAGCGCCTGGAGAGTGGTTACTTGTACGTGGGTAGCCCGGTGAAGCAGGCGCGGGCGCTGACTGACAAAGAGCGGGCGTTTTTCCCGTACAGTGCCAGCAATTACGTCAAGCTCAAGGACCAGCATCTGGCCGAAGGCTACGACCAACCCGAATGACGCTATCGCGGGGCAAGCCCGCTCCCACGAGAGCTCCGCAGCCTTATGGGCTATCGTGGGAGCGGGCTTGCCCCGCGCTGAGGCCCTCAAGAACAACCCCAGTGGACCGCACCGCATGCACCAGCAGAACATCCTCTTCGACCTCGACGGCACCCTGACCGACCCACGCCTGGGCATCACCCGCTCGATCCAGTACGCGCTAGCCAAGCTGGGCATCGACGAACCCGACCTGACCCGCCTGGAACACTTCATCGGCCCGCCGCTGTTGCAGGCGTTCATGCAGTTCTATTGCTTCGATGAAGCCAAGGCCTGGGAGGCGGTGAATTTCTACCGGGAACGCTTCAAGGTCACCGGCCTGTACGAAAACCTGGTGTTCGACGGCGTGCCGGATTTGCTCCAAACGCTCAACGGCCAGGGCCGGACCTTGTATGTCGCGACCTCCAAGCCATGGGAATTTGCCCGCGAGATCGCCCGGCATTTCGACTTCGCCCATCACTTCAAGGTGATCTACGGCAGCGAGCTGGATGGCACCCGCACCAACAAGGTCGAATTGATTGGCCACCTGCTGGAGCAGGAAGGTCTGGACCCGGCGCAGACACTGATGATCGGCGATCGCAAGCACGACCTGATCGGCGCCCGCAGCAATGGCGTGCAGGCGGTGGCGGTAGGGTATGGGTTTGGTAGTCGCGAAGAGTTGGTGGCTGAGCAGCCGGCGTTCCACTTTGAGACGCTGGCTGAGTTGCATCAGGCCTTCATCAACGGCTGAACCGTCCGCCCTCATCGCGGGGCAAGCCCGCTCCCACGCAGGCCTTCGAACGCATCTATGGCATGGGAGCTATGGCGTGGGAGCGGGCTTGCCCCGCGATGAGCGCCGCCAGCGCTGCCTTGCGCTGATCCACCGGCATCCGCCCCAACTGCTCAACACGCTGATAAAACCGCGCCCAATCCCCACCCACCTCGGCAAACAACGCCGCAAACGCTGGCACCCACTGGTCATACAGCCCAAACGGCAGCAACTTGGCATTGTTCATCGGCGCATACATCCACGCGTCATAACGCCCATCCCCTGCCCAAGCGCCATCGCGCAACTGCCGATACTCGCGGCGCAGGCGCTCGAATTCAGCCTGCTTCGCCGCCCGTTTGCCTGCATCGTTCAACGGCCCGGCATAAATCTCCTGCAAGCGCTCACGGCTGGCGAGCACCAGCCCGATGAACTGCTCCCGCTGGCGCCCAGCGCCCTCTGCAACCGCTGGAAGCCCACGGCTGGCGCGCCATTGCCGCGTTCCCTGCTGCTCGACAAAGGTGGCGAATGACTCGTTGAATTCAGTGTCGTCCTGCACATAGAAGCGCTGGTGTGCCAGTTCATGGAAGATCAGCGAGGCCAGGCGCTCATCACCCCAGCCGACCATCGACGACAGCAACGGGTCGTCGAACCAGCCCAACGTCGAGTAGGCCTCCACCCCGCCCACGTAGACATCCATGCCTTGCTGGCGCATCAGCGCCGCCGCGCCGCGTGCGGCACCTTGGCGGTAGTAGCCGCGATAAGCCACGCAACCGGCGATGGGGAAGCAATGAGTGACCGGTTGCAGCGATAGCTCCGGCGCGGCGAACACGTTCCACACCACGTAGGGCCGACCCAGATCGGCGTAGACCCGGTAACTGCGGTTATCGGGCAGTTTCAACTGTTCACTGGCAAATACCCGCGCCTGCTCGGCGTGCAACAGGCGCTGGCGCAGCGTCGGCTCAGTCGCCGGATCCGCAAGCAAGCGCTCCACCGGTTGACGGGCGCGCAACAACTGCCATTGGCCCTCGGCCAGCTGGCTGTAATAGCTGACACTGCTGCAACCGCTGAGCAGAAGCGCGGCAAGTACGGGAACAAAAGCGGTTAAAACGCGGTCGAGTGCCCCAGGGCCTGAGCGCTGGAAAAGAAAAATTCGAAACATTGCAGCTGTCTATCTCGCTCAAGGCCGGTGCCAGTCAAAGATTATCTCGCCAAGGGGGAGTATCGCCATGCGTTCACAGTTAGCCATCGGCACATTGCTGCTGTTGTCAGGTTGCTCCACCCTGCCAGATCCCGACCCGAACCAGGCCTGGATCGACCTGGCCCCGCACGATGACACCTCATTGCACGCCGTGCAGGTGGATGAGCGCGACTGGGCCGATAACCGCTATTTCGAAGTCGCCCCCGGCAACCATGAGCTGACCGTGCGCTACCAGTTTCCTGTCGCCCCGAGCAATATCGGCCCCGTCGCCGAGCCGCTGTGGCGCGATTGCCAGCTCAATGTCAGCTTCAAGGAGTTCAACGCTGGCCAGCGCTATCGCCTGCAAGCGGGCAGCATTGGCTTCCGCCCGTGGATCAAGCTGTATGACCAGCAGCAAAAACTGGTGGGGCAGGGCGAACCGGCAGGCTGCCAACGCACCTGAACGTGCTGATTGGCGCTATGCTTGTGCCTTGTGAACGTGCAAGTGGGAGTTTCACCATGCGCCAGCCCATGATGCTGATCGCCCTCAGTGCACTGGGGGCTTGCGCCAGCCCCTTGCCCCCCGCCGACCCCAAGCAAGCTTGGATCGACCTGTACACCATCACGCCAGGTCGAGTGATCATGGCCGATCGCCTGGATGGCAAGCGACTCAACGATGGGCGCTACTTCCAGGTCACCCCTGGCAAACACGAGTTGGTCGTGCGCTTTGACTACGAAGTGACCAGCGGGCTGTTTACCACCGACCCCACCGAACGCACCTGCTACCTGACCGTGCGCTTCGATAATTTCGAGGCTGGCCAGCGTTATCGCCTGGAAGCCCGGGCGCCAGCGATGCAGCCGCAGGTGTACCTGTACGACAACAGCCGCAAGGTGTTGGTCGATGAGCCTAGCGACATCTTCTGCATTCCCTAGCGCTGTTCAGGCAGCCCGCTGGAGCGACAAGCCTACTCGCCAAGGGCCGCCAAGCGGCCCTTGGCTCAGACACTACTGATCATTCTTCTGGTAAATGATCTTCTTGGTTCCAGCATCACAGCTGCCAACGACCATGTTCTGATCCTTGACCTCGCTATTAGGGACGATCTCCAGCGTGTATGAGGCTACCCCTCGCGCTTGAATCTTCGCTTCGATCTCAGCCTTGAGTTCCTCACACGGCTTGACCGCCGCCAACGCGGACGTTGCGAGCAGGGAAGCCAGCACGGCGATTGCAACGCGGATCATGGAACGGCTCCTGAAAGGGCAGGCAAACTGCCAACGCCCTTTAGACTACAGCAAACGTCCGCCGTTGCGCCGCCTACGGCACCAAGGTGGCGTCCAGGCTGATCTGCGCGTTGAGTACCTTGGATACCGGGCAACCGGCCTTGGCCTTGTTGGCAATTTCCTGGAATTGCGCGTCGTTGGCGCCGGGCACCTTCGCCTTGAGAATCAGGTGCACCGCCGAGATGGCGAAGCCGTCGGGCTGCTTGTCCAAGGTCACCTCAGCGATGGTATCGATCCGCTCCGGGGTCAGCCCCGCCTCACCGAGCATCATCGACAGCGCCATCGAAAAGCAGCCGGCATGGGCCGCGCCAATCAGCTCTTCCGGATTAGTGCCTGGGGTCCCTTCGAAGCGGGTATTGAAGCCATACGGATTCTGCTTGAGGGCGCCGCTCTCGGTAGACAGCAGGCCCTTGCCATCCTTGAGACCACCTTGCCAAACCGCCGATGCTGTCTTTTTCATTGTTGCCTCCTGGGCATGGGTTCGTGTGCCTAAGGTTGAGAGGACTGTGCCTACGGCAAGTTCAGAACAATCGCAGGCCTTGGATTGAATCCGTCGAATCTGCCCATACAGAGTCTAAAAGGCCCTTGGCCAACCACTTCTGCGGAGGCTCCAATGACGCACCTGCGTGACCTGAAGATATCCACCCTCGACCTGGTACCGGTGCGCGCTGATGCCGGCCCCGCCCAGTCGCTGCGCAACTCGCTGGATCTGGCGCGCAACGTCGAGCGTTTCGGCTACAACCGCTTCTGGGTGGCCGAACACCACAACATGGACGGTATCGCCAGCTCTGCAACGTCGGTGCTGATCGGTTATTTGGCCGGCGGCACTTCGACCATTCGTCTGGGCGCAGGCGGGGTGATGCTGCCCAACCATGCGCCGCTGGTCATCGCTGAACAGTTCGGCACCCTGGCCAGCCTGTATCCGGGCCGCATCGATCTGGGCCTGGGCCGCGCCCCCGGTTCCGACCAGATGACAGCCCGCGCGCTGCGCCGTGAGCGCTCAGGCAGCGCTGATGACTTCCCGGATGATGTCGAGGAGCTGGTGCGCTATTTGGGTCCACGCACGCCGGACCAGCGTGTAATCGCCGTGCCAGGGCATGACACCGAAGTGCCGATCTGGCTTTTGGGCTCCAGCCTGTTCAGCGCACAATTGGCGGGGATGCGTGGTTTACCCTACGCGTTCGCCTCACATTTCGCGCCACGCCTGATGCACGAGGCGATTCGGATTTACCGCGATCACTTCAAGCCCTCGACGGTGCTCGACAAGCCCTACGTGATGCTCGGCGTGCCGATGGTGGTGGCCGAGACCGACGAACACGCTCAATACCTCGCCACCTCGGTGTATCAGCGCATTCTTGCCCTGATGCGGGGCCAGAGCCTGATGCAGCGGCCACCGGTCGAGAGCATGAATGGGTTGTGGCTGCCGCATGAGCGCGAGTCGGTCATGAGCTTCCTGGGGCTGGCGATGATTGGTAGCCCGCAGAAGGTGCGGGCCCAAGTCGAGGTGCTGCTGGAGCAGACCGGGGCGGATGAGCTGATCTTTACCTGTGATCTGTATGAACATGCCGACCGAGTCAGGTCTTATGAGCTGCTGGCTCAGGCCTTGAAGACTGAGTGAGACTCATCGCGGAGCAAGCCCGCTCCCACGCCAGTGATTTGAGCTGCGCCCCGGATGATGGATGGGTGTCCAACATTTGGGGCGCAGCTCAATTTGCCGTGGGAGCGGGCTTGCCCCGCGATGGCCTCAACCCCGGCGGTAGACAATTTCCTTGGTCCCACCTTCACAGCTCCCAACCACCTTGCCCGCCGGCTCACCCTTGTTGACGATCTCCAGCGTGTAGCCAGTAACCCCTTTGGCATCCAGCTTCGCCGCAATCTCAGCCTTGAGCTCCTCGCACGGCTTACCCGCCGCCATCGCGCCACCTGCCACCGCCAGCAAACCCATCGCTAATAGCAGTTTCTTCATCGATCGCTTTCCTTGTTCAGATCAAAGTCGAAAAGGGCGCCGGCTGGGCGCCCTGTATCTGTATTACCCCATCGCGCCGGGACACGCTAGCCCGGCACTATTTCAGCTATTGGCGATGCGGAAACCGACTTTCAGGGTCACCTGAAAATGCGCGGCCTTGCCATCGCGAATGTGCCCACGGGTATCCACTACCTCGAACCATTCCAGATGCTTGATGCTCTTGCCGGCTTCGGCAATGGCATTGTTGATCGCGTCTTCGATGCTGGTGGGCGACGACCCGACCAGTTCGATCTTCTTGTAGGTGTGGTGATCGGACATGAGCGCTCTCCTTGAGTGAAGTGTCGGATTGAGCCTAGCAGCGCAGGCCTGGTTTACCTGCGAGCCATCGCCACCGGTGAAAGTTCGATCGCACTTTCGCCACACCGCGCAGTCGCAACCCTAACAGCCAATCCACTGCGAAGGAGAGTCAACATGGCCCGCAACGCCCTGCGTAAAACCTCACTGGAAAACATGGAAGCCGAGATCGAGAGCCTGCTCAAGACCCTGGAGACCCTCAAGCACGACGCATCCGAGGAGTCGCACAAGACCATCAAGGCGATCCGTGGCAATGCGGAAAACGCGCTCAAGCACTCGCGCAGCGTGCTCAGCGATGCGTATGACGAGGTCAAGACCCGCACACGCCAGACCGGTATCGCCACCCGCGACTATGCCCAGGAACACCCTTGGACCGCCGCTGGCGTTGCCGTCGGCGCCCTGGGCCTGCTGGCCGCCTATCTGTTGACCAAGCGCAACTAAACCGCCTGCTGGTCCAACTCACGGCGCAGCCACAGCGCCAACTGCTCGGCGCGCCCATCTGCGGCGCGCCGCGGCACCCACAGCGCCAAGGCAGCCTGGGTGGGCGAGAAGCCCCACGGGGCGATCAAACGCCCGGCGCGCAGGTCGTCCGCCACCAGCGGTTGCGGCGCGATGGCCACGCCCAAGCCTGCAACTGCCGCCTCCAACAAGTAATACAAATGCTCGAAGGCCTGGCCGAAATGCAACGCGCCAGCGTCCAGACCGTGCTGCATCGCCCATGCCGGCCACGCCTGCGGACGCGAGGTGGTATGCAGCAAGGCCTCGCCGAGCAACGCCTGCGCGGGCGCATTACGTAAACGCTCGGAGCCTGCGAAGTGCGGGCTGAGCACCGGTCCAATACGCTCCTCGGCCAGTACATGCACCTGCATATCTGCCGGCCACGGCGGCTCGGCATACACCAGCAAGGCATCCAGCCCGGGACGGCGCGGGTCAAGGTCGCCTTCACCCGCCGACAAGTGCAAACGCAACTCCGGCAAATCTGCCTTGAGCCGCCCCAGGCGGGGGATGAACCAACGCGCCAGCAGGCTACCCGAGCAACCCAGGACGAACGGCGCCTCGCTGACATCCCGGCTCAATTCGGCGCAAACCCCACGCAGCCGGTCAAACGCATCAACGCTGGCATCGCGCAGGCGCACGCCGGCATCTGTGAGTTTGACGCCACGCCCGTCCTTGACGAAAAGCGCCACCCCTAGATGCTCCTCGAGCACCTTGATCTGCCGACTCACGGCCCCATGAGTCACGTGCAGCACGTCGGCGGCCTGACTGACGCTGTTGAGCCGGGCGGTTGCTTCAAAGGCCCGCAAGGCATTGAGAGGAGGCAGATCCTGGCGCATGGGACGTGTGAGATTTCCTGACATGTTGTAGCAATCTTATCGGTTTTCAGCCGAGCCTGTCGTGGTTAGAGTAAAGCCCATCACTCATTCATAACGCCCTGGAGCGCCCCATGACCCAGACCCAATTCCGCGCCGGCCCCGACGCCAACGGCCTGTTCGGCTCGTTCGGTGGCCGCTACGTGGCTGAAACCCTGATGCCGCTGGTGCTGGACCTGGCCCGCGAGTACGAAGCGGCCAAGGCCGACCCGAAATTTCTCGAAGAGCTGGCCTACTTCCAGCGCGACTACATCGGCCGCCCCAATCCCCTGTACTTCGCCGAGCGCCTGACCGAGCACTGCGGCGGCGCGAAGATCTTCTTCAAGCGTGAAGAGCTCAACCACACCGGCGCGCACAAGGTGAACAACTGCATCGGCCAAGTGCTGCTGGCCAAGCGCATGGGCAAGAAACGCCTGATCGCTGAAACCGGCGCTGGCATGCACGGCGTGGCCACCGCCACCGTCGCCGCACGCTTCGGCCTGCCTTGCGTGATCTACATGGGCGCCACCGACATCGAGCGCCAGCAAGCCAACGTGTTCCGCATGAAGCTGCTCGGCGCCGAAATCGTTCCGGTCACTGCCGGCACCGGCACCCTCAAGGACGCCATGAACGAAGCGCTACGCGACTGGGTGACCAACGTCGACGACACCTTCTACCTGATCGGCACCGTTGCCGGCCCGCACCCGTACCCAGCGATGGTCCGTGACTTCCAGTCGATCATCGGCAAGGAAACCCGCGCCCAGCTGCAAGAAAAAGAAGGTCGTCTGCCTGACAGCCTGGTTGCCTGCGTAGGCGGCGGCTCCAATGCCATGGGCCTGTTCCACGACTTCCTCGATGACGCCAGCGTACAGATCATCGGCGTTGAAGCCGGTGGCCACGGCGTCGACACCGACAAACACGCTGCCAGCCTCAACGGCGGCGTACCCGGCGTGCTGCACGGCAACCGCACCTACCTGCTGCAGGACGCCGATGGCCAGATCACCGACGCCCACTCGATCTCGGCGGGCCTGGACTACCCAGGCATCGGCCCGGAGCACGCCTACCTGCATGAAGTGAAGCGAGTCGAGTACGTCAGCATCACCGACGACGAAGCCCTCGACGCCTTCCACGCCACTTGCCGCCTGGAAGGCATCATCCCGGCCCTGGAGAGCTCCCACGCCCTGGCCGAAGCGATCAAGCGCGCGCCGACCCTGCCCAAGGACCACCTGATGGTCGTGTGCTTGTCCGGCCGTGGCGACAAAGACATGCAAACCGTGATGAACCACATGGCCGCCCAGGAGAAACAGGCATGAGCCGTCTTGAACAACGCTTCGCCGACCTGAAGGCCGAAGGCCGCTCGGCGCTGGTCACCTTCATCACCGCTGGCGACCCCGGCTACGACGCCTCGCTGGCGATCCTCAAGGGCCTGCCTGGCGCTGGCGCCGACGTGATCGAGCTGGGCATGCCGTTCACCGATCCCATGGCCGATGGCGTGGCCATCCAGCTCGCCACCCTGCGCGCCCTGGAAGCCGGTCAGACCCTGGCAAAAACCCTGCAGATGGTCCGTGAGTTCCGCGTCGGCAACCAGACCACGCCAATCGTGCTGATGGGCTACTACAACCCCATCCACCGTTTCGGCGTGGAGCAATTCGTCGCCCAAGCGAAAGAAGCCGGTGTCGATGGCCTGATCATCGTCGACCTGCCGCCAGAGCACGATGCCGAGCTGGCCACCCCGGCCCAGGCGGCGGGCATCGACTTCATCCGCCTGACCACGCCGACTACCGACGATGCGCGCCTGCCGCGCGTGCTGGAGCGTAGCTCCGGGTTCGTCTACTACGTCTCGGTAGCGGGTGTGACCGGCGCAGGTTCGGCGACTACCGAGCACGTCAGCGAGGCTATCGCGCGTCTGCGTCGGCATACCGATCTGCCGGTCAGCGTTGGTTTTGGTATCCGTACTCCAGAACAAGCGGCTGCGATCGCCCGCCTGGCGGAAGGGGTGGTGGTAGGGTCGGCGCTGGTCGACAAGATTGCCCAGGCCAAAGATGCCGATCAGGCCGTCAGCGATGTGTTGAGCCTGTGCTCGGCGCTGGCTGAAGGGGTGCGCTCGGCGCGTAACTGAGTCGCCTGTCTTGCGAGGGCTTCGCCCTCGTTCGCGGGCAAGCCCGCTCCCACAGGGAATGCGCAGCTGTGATAATTAGCGCTATCGCTGTGGCGGCGCGCTTGCCGGCGAAAGGCCACGATTAATCTTCGAAGATGGCCAGGTCCAGCGGCCTGATCGCTCCCATCCAGATCGCATGATCGCGATGATCGGCCAACTCATCCCCCGTCAGTGGATGCATAAACACCACCAGTCCCTTGCGATACAGCGCCAGCCACGGCAGCACCACCCCCACCAGTTCCGGCTCGAAGGCCAGCTGGCAGCTCCAGTCCGGATGCGGCCCGACCGGCTTCTGGTGCATACGCCCCATGCTCACCCCAAACAGCCGCGCAGCCTCCTCGCACAGCGCCCGGGCCTGCTCCATGGTCTGCGCATCGTAGTAAATATGGGCGTGATAGCCCTTGATCCTTTGCACGATAACTCCTGAATGCGGTCCAACGATCACCCCCACCGGCACAGGGAGCGATCAGGTGAAAAATGCCGAAACCCCAGTCTTCAAACTGGTCCTGTTCGGGATCCAGAGCAGCCTTGGCAGTGCACTGGCGGTCGAGTTGCTGTCGCGCCAGCACGAGGTTACCGCAGTGGTCGACGACCTCAACCGCCAGGCGCCGCGCCCGGGCCTGCACTTCAAGATAGGCGGGCTGGGCAGTGCTGACCAGGCGCAACAAAGCGTGGCTGGAGGGTCAGCGGTGATCGTCTTGCTCTCGGCGCTGGCACCCGGCGATTGGCCGGCGCAGCGGCAGATGAGCCAGGCACTGGTGGCTGGGCTTGAGCGCACGACTATACGCCGGCTGTTGCTGGTGGGCGATTTTGCTGTGCTGGATACGCCGGGGCAGCAGGTCGAGGAGGCCAATCAGATCGTCGATGTGCTGCAACGCAGTGGGCTGCATTGGACGTTGATCAACGCGCCGCAAGACGCGCCAGGGCTGGGTATCGAGCATTTTCGCAGTGCCGATGGAACGCTGGAGCCGGGGCTCGCTGGGCCTTTGCGGCGTTTGGCCGGGGTCGCGGCGGGGATGGTCGATTGCCTGGAGCTGGATCTGCATCGGGGCGAGCATGTGAACTTCGTGTCATAGCTTCTGGGGCTGCTGTGCAGCCCTTCATGGCGGTTCGGCGCCAAAAACCTGTGGGAGCGGGCTTGCCCGCGAAGGGCTGCGCAGCAGCCCCAAAACCTCACATGCGCCGCTCACGTTCCAACCAATCGACAAAACGCTCGATCAACGCCCCACGCCGCTTACGCGGTGGCAGCACCACGTAATAGCCACGCTCCGAGCGCAAACTGCCCAGCAATGGCCGACACAGCAAGCCCTGTTCCACCAGCCCATCGACCAGATGCGCCCAGCCAATCGCCACCCCCTGCCCAGCAATCGCCGCCTGGATCAGCAAGGTGTAATTGTCGAACCGCAGCTGCCCAGCCGGCGGCGGGCTGGACAAACCCAAGCCGCGAAATACCCCCGCCCAATCAAACCAGCGGCTGGCCTGCTCACCGCGCAAATGCAGCAATGGCAATCGTTGCAAAGCCACGGCTGACAAGGGTTTGCCATGAATCAGCCGTGGGCTGCAAACCGGAAAAACCTCTTCATTGAACAGCCAGCGACTCTCGCCCTGATGAAAGCGCCCATCTCCAAACAACACAGCCACATCGATATCCGGGCGCAACATGCCCTGGCTGCGTTCGCCGGTCACCAGGCTCACATCCACCTGTGGATAGGCCTCATGGAAACGTTGCAAACGTGGCATCAGCCAAAACGCGGCGAAGGCAAAGTCAGTCGCCACCTGCAGCACTTCACGCTGGCTGTGGCCGCTGGCCTGGGCCACACCTTCATCCATCGCCTGCAAACCTTGATGCACCTGCTCGAACAGAAGCTGCCCCGCTTCAGTCAGGGTAATGCCCCGGTAGATCCGGTCGAACAGCCGCGCGCCTAGCTGCGCCTCCAGGCGCTTGACCTGCTGGCTCACCGCCGGCTGGGTTGTACCCAACTCCAGCGCCGCCGCAGTGAAGCTGCGCAAACGGGCAGCGGCCTCGAACACCCGCAAGGTATCCAGCGACAACTCGGCAAGGTGCTCAAACATAAGCTCAGCTAATCCTAGTCATTGCCCGCCATGGGCTTTACCCATGTTATCCACAGTCGCATCCTCGATCGCAAGCCGCTCGCATAACTCTCGACGATGGAAGCCACCATGAAACGACCCAATATCCTGTTCATCATGGCCGACCAGATGGCCGCGCCCATGCTGCCGATCTACGCCCCTTCGCCGATCAAGATGCCGAACCTCAGCCGCCTGGCAGAGCAGGCGGTGGTGTTCGACGCCGCCTACTGCAACAGCCCACTGTGTGCGCCCTCGCGCTTCACCCTGGTCAGCGGCCAGCTGCCCAGCCGCATTGGCGCCTACGACAACGCGGCCGATTTCCCCGCCGACGTGCCTACCTACGCCCACTACCTGCGCCGCCTCGGCTACCGCACGGCGCTGTCAGGCAAGATGCACTTCTGTGGGCCGGACCAGTTGCATGGCTACGAAGAACGCCTGACCAGCGACATCTACCCGGCCGACTACGGCTGGGCAGTGAACTGGGACGCACCCGAGCAGCGCCTCAGCTGGTATCACAACATGTCCTCGGTGCTGCAAGCCGGGCCGTGCGTGCGCACCAACCAGTTGGATTTCGATGAAGAGGTGGTGTTCAAGGCCCGCCAATACCTCTATGACCATGTCCGTGCAGGCGACGACAAGCCGTTTTGCCTGACCGTGTCGATGACCCACCCGCACGATCCGTACACCATTCCCCAGCACTATTGGGATCTGTACCAGGCTGTGGATATCCCTATGCCGGGTGAGGTGCTGGCGCAGCACGAGCAAGACCCGCATTCGCAACGTCTGCTCAAGGTCTACGACCTGTGGGACAAACCGCTGCCTGTGGATAAGATCCGCGACGCCCGCCGTGCCTACTTCGGTGCTTGCAGCTACATCGACGACAACATCGGCAAGCTGCTGCAAACCCTGGAAGAATGCGGGCTGAGCGATGACACCCTGATCGTGTTCTCCGGCGATCATGGCGACATGCTTGGCGAGCGTGGCCTTTGGTACAAGATGCACTGGTTCGAGATGTCGGCGCGCGTCCCCCTGCTGGTACATGCACCCAAGCGGTTCGCTGCCGGGCGAGTCAGCGCGGCAGTGTCTACCTGTGACCTGTTGCCAACCCTGGTCGAACTGGCCGGTGGCCAGGTGCAGGCCGATCTGCACCTGGACGGCCGCTCGCTGCTGGGCCATCTGCAAGGGCAGGGCGGCCATGACGAAGTGATCGGCGAGTACATGGCCGAAGGCACGGTCGGTCCACTGATGATGATTCGCCGCGGCCAATACAAGTTCGTGTACAGCGAAGACGACCCCTGTTTACTCTATGACCTGAGCCGCGACCCGCACGAGCGGGAGAACCTCACCAGCAGCCCGGAACACCAGGCGCTGCTGCAGGCATTTGTCGATCAGGCCCGCCAACGCTGGGATATCCCCAGCCTGCGCCAGCAGGTGCTGGCCAGCCAGCGCCGCCGCCGCTTGGTGGCGCAAGCGTTGGCCATCGGCAAGCTGAACAGCTGGGACCATCAACCGATGGTCGACGCCAGCCAACAGTACATGCGCAATCACATCGATCTCGACGACCTCGAGCGCAAGGCACGTTATCCACAGCCCGCACCTATCGATTGAGTAAAGAGGCCGCCATGAACACATTCTCCACCGCCATGATCAGCCTGGCCCTGAGCCTGGGCGCGGTCACCGCCAACGCCGACAGCGACGCACAGTGCAGCACGGTCAAACTGGCCGACCCTGGCTGGAGCGATATCGCCTCGACCAACGCCGTCGCCCGCTTGCTCCTGGAAAGCCTGGGTTATCAGGTGAAGATCGACAGCCTGGCGGTGCCAATCATCTATGGCGGCCTCAAGGACGGCAAGGTCGATGCCTTCCTCGGCAACTGGATGCCCGCGCACCAAGGCTTTCATGACAAGTTCATCGCCAACGGCGATGTGCAGAAACTCAGCCGCAACCTGCAAGGCACCGAGTTCACCCTGGCGGTACCTGATTACGTGTGGGATGCCGGGGTCAAGGACTTCGCCGACCTGCAAAAACATGCCGCACAGTTCGACAACAAGGTGTATGGGATCGGCTCTGGGGCGCCGGCTAACCTATCGCTCAAAGAAATCATCGAAAAAAACCAGTTCGACCTGGGCAAATGGAAACTGGTCGAGTCCAGTGAACAGGCAATGCTCACCCAGGTTGAGCGGGCAGTGAAGAAGCACCAATTCATCACCTTCCTCGGCTGGACCCCGCATCCGATGAATGTGAAGTTGAAGATGCATTACCTCACCGGCGGCGAGCAGTGGTTTGGCAGTAAAGGCGAGGTGTACACCTTGGTGCGCAAGGGTTATCCACAAGCCTGCCCCAATGCAGCGAAGCTACTGGCGAACCTGAGCTTCGATCTGGACATGGAGAACAGCATCATGGCGCAGGTTGTGGATAACAAAGTGAGCTTCGATGTGGCGGCCAAGGACTGGCTGAAGGTGCATCCCGAGCGGCTGCAGGGGTGGTTGGCTGGAGTGACGGCGAAAGAGGGTGGTGATGCGCTGACGGCGGTCAAAGCCAAGCTATAGTGGCGCTTTCATCGCGGGGCAAGCCCGCTCCCACGCAACATCCCTTTACCTAGGGGTAATTCGTGGCAGCGGGCTTGCCCCGCGATAGCGCCCGCTCAAACACTGCAAACCTTGGATAGATCGCCATGCCCCGCCTGACCCACCTGCTGCCGTTCCTCGCCTGGCTCCCCCGGCAATCGCGCCGTAGCCTGCGCCAGGACCTGCTGGTCGGCCTCAGCGGTGCGATCCTGGCTCTGCCGCAATCGATCGCCTACGCCCTGATCGCCGGCCTGCCCGCTGAATACGGCTTGTACGCCGCCATCGTGCCGGTGCTGATCGCCTGCCTGTGGGGCTCATCCTGGCACCTGATCTGCGGCCCCACCGCGGCAATCTCGATCGTTCTCTACACCAGCATCAGCCCCCTGGCCGTCAGCGGCAGCGCCGACTACGTCACCCTGATCCTGCTGCTGACTTTCCTCGGCGGCGCCTTCCAACTATTACTCGGGCTGCTGCGCTTCGGTGCGCTGGTCAACTTCGTCTCGCATTCGGTGGTCCTCGGCTTCACCCTCGGCGCGGCTATCGTCATCGCCCTGGGCCAACTGCCAAACCTACTGGGCATGGACCTGCCCAGCCAGGCTACAGCGCTAAAAACCCTCCAGGATCTGCTTGCCCATGCCGGGGAGGTCGACCTGCCATCGCTAAGCCTGGGCCTGGCCACATTGTTGATAGGCATCGTAATCAAGCTGCTGCGCCCGCGCTGGCCCAGCCTGTTGATAAGTCTGATCGTGGTCAGCCTGGCTGCTTGGCTGATGCCGAGCATGTTCGGCCACGTGCCACGGGTGCCGGCGTTCATTGGCCAACTGCCGCCACTGAGCCCGCTGCCACTGCTGGACCTGGAACTGATCCTGCGCCTGCTCCCCAGCGCCGTGGCGATCGGCATGCTCGGCCTGGTGACCAGCCTGTCCATCGCCCGCTCGCTGTCGGCGCGCTCCGAACAACTGATCGACGCCAACCAAGAGATCCGCGCCCAAGGCCTGTCGAACATGGTCGGGGCGGTGTTCTCCGGCTACCTGTCGTCGGGGTCTTTCACCCGTTCCGGCCTGAGCTACGAGGCCGGCGCCCGCTCGCCCATGGCCGGGGTGTTCTCGGCACTGTGGGTGGCGCTGTTCGCGGTAACCGGCGCCGGGTTGATCGCGCATTTGCCGATTCCGGCCATGGCCGGGAGCATTTTGTTGATCTGCTGGGGCTTGGTGGATCATCGCGGCATTCGTGCGTTGTTCCGGGTCAGCCGTGCCGAGTTTCTGGTGATGGCGCTGACAGCTGCCGCCACGCTGCTCCTGGAATTGCAGACAGCGATCTATGCAGGGGTGCTGGCGTCGCTGTTCTTCTACCTCAAGCGCACCTCGCGGCCACGGGTGCAGCAGAGTCGAGAAGGGCAGGCGGATGTGCTGCGGGTGGGCGGGTCGATCTTCTTTGGCGCCGCGCATTACCTGCAGGTGCGCTTGCAGCGCTGCCAGGGGCCGCATGTGGTGATCGATGCGCGGCAGGTCAACTTCATCGATTACTCAGGGGTCGACATGCTGCACCGCGAGGCGCGGAGATTAGGCCGTAATGGCGGCAGCCTGACCCTGCAAAGGGCGCGGCCGCAGGTGGTTGAAGAGTTGCAGAAGCTGGAAGGGGCTGAGTTGTGTCCGATCCGCTTTGAAGAGTGAGACCCACATCGCGGGGCAAGCCCGCTCCCACAGGGACAACGTGAACTCACGTGGGAGCGGGCTTGCCCCGCGAAGGGCCGCAAAGCGGCCCCAACATCTCAAATTCAGCCGCGCGCCAACTGCCGACGCAGCTCATCCAACACCGGCCCGGTCTCGGGACGAACCCCGCGCCAGATGAAAAACGCCTCAGCCGCCTGCTCCGCCAGCATCCCCAACCCATCCAATACCTGCGCGGCGCCTAACCGGCTGGCCCATTGGCAAAACGGGGTTGGCTCCTTGCCATACATCATGTCGTAGCACACCGTGCGCCCCGCCTCGACCAAGCTCTCGGCAATCGCTGGCATCTCGCCCGCCAGGCTCGCGGAAGTTGCATTGATGATCAGGTCGACCGGCTCCTGCAACCAGGCAAAACCACTGGCGACCACAGGCCCAAGTTCATCGAACTCCTGCGCCAGCTGTTCAGCCTTTTCCACCGTGCGGTTTGCGATCACCACCGACTGCGGGTTATGCGCCAGAAGCGGCTCCAACACCCCACGCACGGCGCCGCCGGCACCGAGGATGAGGATGCGCTTGCCCGTCAGCTCGACCCCAGCATTCACTGTCAGGTCACGCACCAGGCCCGCACCGTCGGTGTTATCGCCCTGCAACGTGCCATCGGCCAGCTTGCTCAGCGTATTCACCGCGCCAGCGCGCTGGGCTCGTGGGGTCAGGCTGTCGCACAGGCGATAGGCCTCTTCCTTGAACGGCACCGTGACGTTGGCGCCGCTGCCCTGCTTGAAGAAGCCCCGGGCGCAGTCGCTGAAGTCATCCAGTGGCGCCAGCAGCGTGTTGTACTCGATGTCCTGGCCGGTCTGGTCGGCGAACAGGCGATGGATCAACGGCGACTTGCTGTGGCCGATCGGGTTGCCGAAAACGACGTACTGGTCCATGAGGGCTCCTCGGTTATCCACAGGGCTCACTGGCCGAGCCAGTCGCGATCCTGCAGGAAGTACTCGGTCAGGCGCGCTTCTTCGCTGCCCGGCGCGGCCTTCCAATCGTAGCCCCAACGCACTTGCGGCGGCAGCGACATGAGGATCGACTCGGTACGGCCACCCGACTGCAGGCCGAACAGGGTGCCGCGGTCATAGACCAGGTTGAACTCAACATAGCGCCCGCGGCGGTATTCCTGGAACTCGCGCTGCTCAGCGGTATAGGGCGTGTCCTTGCGGCGCTGGACGATTGGCAGGTAGGCCTGAACATAGGCATCGCCGATGGCGCGGATGAAGGCAAAGCAGGTGTCGAAGTCCCACTCGTTCAAGTCATCGAAGAACAACCCACCAATACCACGCGGCTCGCCGCGGTGCTTGAGGTGGAAGTAGCGGTCGCACCAGGCCTTGTAGCGCGGGTAGACATCAGCGCCAAACGGCGCGCAGGCCTGCTCGGCGACGCGGTGCCAATGCACGCAGTCTTCCTCGTTGCCATAGTAGGGCGTCAGGTCGAAGCCACCGCCGAACCACCAGACCGCTTCCTCGCCTTCTTTCTCGGCGATGAAAAAGCGCACATTGGCGTGCGAAGTAGGGACATGCGGGTTGTGCGGGTGGATCACCAGCGACACGCCCAGCGCCTCGAAGCCGCGTCCGGCCAGCTCCGGCCGGTGAGCGCTGGCCGAAGGCGGCAGGCCTGAACCGAATACGTGGGAGAAATTGACTCCCCCTTTTTCGATCACCTTGCCCTCACCGATCACCCGCGTGCGCCCGCCACCACCGGCTTCGCGCACCCAGGCGTCCTCGACGAAGCGGGCGCCGCCGTCTTCGGTTTCAAGGGCAGAGCAGATGCGGTCTTGCAGGTCGAGCAGATAGGCCTTCACGGCCTCGGTGCGGCTGGTCATCGGGTCACCTGGGAGGGGCAGGGGAAGAATTCGCCGCGTAGCATACCACCGGCAACTGGCCCGCCGCAGTTGACGGCGATCAAGCAAAGGCGTCCGATAGAAGGCCTGCTTCAATCCCGACAACAGGAGTGCGAGATGGCCCAGCGTATCCAGTTCAGCCAGCATGGCGGCCCAGAAGTCCTGCAACTGGTCGAGTTCGACCCGGCCCCACCCGGCCCACAGCAAGTGCGCGTACGTAACCAGGCAGTCGGCCTGAACTTCATCGACACCTATTTTCGCAGTGGCCTGTATGCACCACCCTCGCTGCCCTCGGGCCTGGGCACCGAAGGCGCCGGCGTGGTCGATGCCGTGGGCGAGGGCGTCACCCGCCTGAAGGTCGGCGACCGCGTGGCCTATGCCGGCGGCCCGCTGGGTGCCTACAGCGATGTGCACACCCTGCCAGCAGCGAATCTGGTCAAGCTGCCCGACAGCATCAGCTTCGAGCAGGCCGCTGCGGTGATGCTCAAGGGCCTGACCGTGCAGTACCTGCTCAAGCAGACCTACGCCGTGCAGCCGGGCGATGTGATTCTGTTCCACGCCGCTGCCGGTGGGGTCGGTTCGCTGGCTTGCCAGTGGGCGGCAGCTCTGGGAGCCAAGTTGATTGGCACCGTCAGCTCGGCCGAGAAGGCCGAACGGGCCAAGGCGCTGGGCGCCTGGGAGACGATCGACTACAGCCGCGAAGACGTCGCCAAGCGCGTGCTGGAGCTGACTGACGGCAAGAAAGTGCCAGTGGTGTACGACGGGGTTGGCGCCGATACCTGGCTGACCTCGCTGGATTGCCTGCAACCGCGCGGCCTGATGGTGAGCTTTGGTAATGCCTCGGGCGCGGTCAGCGGGGTGAACCTGGGAATCCTGTCGCAGAAGGGCTCGCTGTATGTGACCCGCCCGACGTTGGCTAGCTATGCCAACAATGCCGAGAACACCCAGGCCATGGCCGATGACCTGTTCGCGATGATTGCCAGTGGCAAGCTGACCGTGGATATCCAGCAGCGTTATCCGCTGAGTGAAGCGGCCAAGGCGCAGACTGAATTGTCGGCGCGGCGCACGGTGGGTTCGACGGTGCTTCTGCCCTGACGCCAGTGGGGCCGCTTAGCGGCCCAATCGCGGGGCAAGCCCGCTCCCACGTTATAAGTGTGACCCCGAAGATTTTCGCGGTACTTATGGCCCACGTGGGAGCGGGCTTGCCCCGCGATAGCGTCAACTCAGACCGCCAATCGCTTGCTCAATGTCCCGGACTCGAAGCTGTCGAGCAACGCTTCAACCACCCCCTCAGCCGCCTCGACCGCATGCAGGTTCGCCCAGAACATGCCGCGGCCTTCTTCGCGCAGATGATCAATGGCCTGCATGCCTGTTTCGTAGGCACAGCGCAGGTGCAGGGCTACGTGGACCAAGGCGTCTTCGATGGGGATGTTGGGGTTTACCGAATACAGCGGCGGGTGGCCGGCATCGCAGCGGCCGAAGGGGTGAGCGGTAGTTGTAGGAAGTGGCGGATCCGGTACGAGCTTTCTAGTCATGGCAACCTCAATAATTGAAGCTGGCACATCATCCGTTACCACACGAATGGGTGGCAGCTGCACGCGGGGTGGTAAACCGGAGAGGTACCAGACCCGGCAGGCTCGCAAGCCTCCCGCGCACAGCCGCCATAGACGACTCTGATACCTATTCCAGTGGGGTTACCACACCCCATCGCCGAGTTATTCAGCGACGAAATGAAGCCTAGAGGTACGAGTTCCCACTGAGAAGGTAACGGCGTTCGACAGCGTGCGTAGGATATTTCCCTGAATGCCGTTGGGACAGCCATATAAGACAAATTCAGAAAAATCTGGGGGCTGCGCTAGCACTGTTTCGTTGTTCACACAGACACTATCGCGGGGCAAGCCCGCTCCCACGTGATAGCTCCCACGTCATAGCCGCAACCCTCACGAATTCGCGCCATTGAGCATCCACGTGGGAGCGGGCTTGCCCCGCGATAAGGCTCCACGCAACGGCAATTCCTTACCTGACTGCATTGGCCCCAGAATGCCGATTTCAGCCCGCGCGAACCACTTCACCGGTGGCCAGATCACGAATCACACTCGGATTCTTCCGCCCCCCCAGCGCCCCGCCCAGCACCAGGTCCAGCTGGCCGCGGAAATACTGCTCGACGCGCAACCGGCTCTTGGCCGCTGGCCGCCCCCCCGGGTTGGCGGATGTCGAGATCAACGGCCCGACCAGCGCACACAACTCGCGCACCAGCGGATGATCGCTGACCCGCAACGCCACCGTATCGTGCTGCCCGGTCACCCACTCGGGCAACAAGCCTTGATGCGGCACCAGCCAGGTATTAGGCCCGGGCCAGGTGCTGCTCATGCGCTCGATCCAGTCTTCGGGGAAGTCTTCGAACAGGAAGTCGAACTGGTGAATGTTGTCGGCAACCAGAATCAGGCCTTTATCCACAGGCCGCGACTTGAGCGCCAGCAGGCGATACACCGCGTCTTCGTTCCACGGGTCGCAGCCCAGGCCCCAGACCGCTTCCGTCGGATAGGCAATCACCGCGCCCGCCCGAATCTCCCGTGCGGCTTGTTGCACACGCCAACTGCTCACCATTGCTGTCTCTCCGCATATAAAGCTGATCTGCAGTTTACTTAGCCGGACCGCGCAAACCAACGCCCAGCTTCATTGCTGACCCGCCCTTCAAGCTCAAGCTCGGTGAGGCTGGCCAACACCTGCGCCATGGGCTGGCCGCTGCTGCGCGCCAGGCTCTCGCTGGTCTGCGGCTGGGCATGCAACAAGGCGAGCAGGGGATGGGCAGGCTTATCCACAGGCGCAGGAGGCAGGTTCTGCCAACCGCGCAGACTGTCGAGGATCTGTTCCACGCTCTCTACCAACAAGGCGCCGTCGCGAATCAGTTGGTGACAGCCCTTGGCGCCAGGGTGGTGGATGGAGCCAGGCAGCGCGTACACCTCACGGCCTTGCTCAGCTGCCAGCCGCGCGCTGATCAACGAGCCACTGGCCAGGCTCGCCTCAACCACCAGCACGCCCAACGACAGGCCGCTGATGATCCGGTTGCGGCGAGGGAAGTTGGCAGGCAACGGGCCGGCGTCCAGTGGGAACTCGGAAACCACCGCACTACCGCGCTCGATCATCGCCTGGGCGAGCGACTGGTGGCGCTGTGGATAAAGTTTTTCCAAGCCCGTGCCCAGCACCCCAATCGTGCTCCCGCCTGCCTCCAATGCGGCCCGATGAGCGGCACCGTCGACGCCCACCGCCAAGCCGCTGGTGATGGTAAATCCGGCCTTGGCCAGGTAGCGCGAGAACATCGCCGCGTTATCCAGCGCAGGCGGTGTCGCCCTGCGACTGCCGACGATCGCCAGCTGCGGGCGCTCGAGCAGGGCTGGGTTACCGGCGACAAAAAGCAGCGGCGGGGCATCGTCGATTTCGCCCAGCAGCGGTGGATAACCCGGCTGGTCCCACATCAGTAAATGCTGGCCAGGCCGCTCTAGCCAGGCCATTGCGGCACTTGCACCATCGCGCACCTCAGGGCTGCGGCGCGCTTCGCAGGCGGCTGCGGGAATGCCCAACGTACGCCACGCGGTGGCCGGCGCACTGAGTGCCGAAGAGGCACTGCCGAAAGCTTCGATCAGCGTTTGAAAGCGCCGCAGACCCACCTCGGGCAGCCGATGCAGACGCAAGCGCGCCTCAAGCTCGGCAGGCGGACAAGCAGACGAATGGTGTTCCGGCATGGCAGATCATCCTTGATCGACAGAGGGTCATCCACCTGGCACAACCTGTGGATAACTGTGTTGATAATACTTTGACAACCTGTCAGTCGAATGGGCTATAAGGCGTCCTTTGAAACCCTAGACGAGCTTTGCCAGGTGCTGAATCCCCCGTTTCCCTTTATTATGTGTGCTCAGTTTTCAACCGACCGCACAGTGACTGCCTGACCCCTATGGCCATTTTGAACATTCTCGAATTCCCTGACCCGCGCCTGCGCACCATCGCCAAACCGGTGACGGAGTTCGACGACGCCCTGCGCCAGCTGATCGACGACATGTTTGAAACCATGTACGAAGCCCCTGGCATCGGCCTGGCCGCGACCCAGGTCAACGTACACCTGCGCCTGGTGGTGATGGACCTGAGCGAAGATCGCAGCGAGCCACGGGTGTTCATCAACCCCGAGGTCGAAGAGCTGACCCACGACATGGGCCAGTACCAGGAAGGCTGCCTGTCGGTGCCGGGCTTCTACGAGAACGTCGACCGCCCGTTGCGGGTCCGGGTCAAGGCTCAGGATCGCGATGGCAAACCGTACGAGCTGGAGGCCGAGGGCCTGCTTGCGGTGTGCATCCAGCACGAGCTGGATCACCTCAACGGCAAGCTGTTCGTCGACTACCTGTCGCAGCTCAAACGTGACCGGATCAAGAAGAAGCTGGAAAAGCAGCACCGCCAGCAAGCCTGATTCCCACCTTGCAGAAGGCTTGCTCCGGCAAGCCTTTTTCTTTTTTAAAGCGAGAACTCCATGCGCATCGTCTTCGCAGGCACCCCAGAGTTTGCCGCCGAACACCTCAAAGCCCTGCTCGACAGCCCCTACCAAGTGGTGGCGGTATACACCCAGCCGGATCGCCCGGCGGGCCGTGGGCAGAAGCTCATGCCGAGCCCGGTCAAGCAATTGGCTGTGGCCCATGACATCCCGGTGTTGCAGCCGCCAACCTTGCGCAATGCCGAGGCTCAGGCGGAGCTGGCCGCGCTCAAGCCCGACCTGATGGTGGTGGTTGCCTACGGCCTGATCCTGCCGCAGGCGGTGCTCGACATCCCGCGCCTGGGCTGCATCAACAGCCATGCCTCGCTGCTGCCACGCTGGCGCGGTGCGGCGCCGATCCAACGCGCCGTGGAAGCCGGCGATGCCCAGAGCGGCGTCACCGTGATGCGCATGGAAGCAGGGCTGGATACCGGGCCGATGCTGCTCAAGGTAGTCACCCCGATCAGCGCCGACGATACCGGCGGCAGCCTGCACGATCGCCTCGCCGAGATGGGCCCGCCAGCCGTGGTCCAGGCCATCGCCGGCCTGGCCGATGGCAGCCTGCAAGGTGAAGTGCAGGACGATGCCCTGGCCACCTATGCGCACAAGCTGAACAAAGACGAAGCACGCATCGACTGGAACCGCCCGGCGGTGGAGCTGGAGCGCCTGGTGCGCGCCTTCAACCCTTGGCCGGTGTGCCACAGCACCCTCGATGGCGAGAGCATCAAGGTACTGGCCGCCAACTTGTCCACAGGCAAGGGCGCACCGGGCGAGATCCTCAGCGCCAGCAAAGACGGCCTGGTGGTCGCCTGCGGTGACCAGGCACTGAGCCTGACCCGCCTGCAACTGCCAGGTGGCAAGGCGCTGAATTTCAGCGACCTGTTCAACAGCCGTCGCGAGAAATTCGCCAGCGGTAAGGTGCTTGGCCAATGAACCCACGTCTGGCCGCCGCCCGCGCCCTGGCCGCCGTGCTCAGCGGCAAGGCTTCGCTGAACAGCTCGCTGCCAGCTCAACTGGACAAGGTCGACGAGCGCGACCGTGGCCTGACCCAAGACTTGGCGTTCGGCACCGCCCGTTGGCAGCCACGCCTGGACCTGTTGGCCGAGAAGCTCTTGCAGAAGCCTTTCAAAGCCGCCGACTGCGATGTGCAGGCGTTGTTGCTGGTCGGCCTGTACCAGCTGTTCTACACGCGCATTCCGGCCCATGCCGCCATTGGCGAGACCGTGGGCTGCGCCGACAAGCTGAAAAAACCCTGGGCCAAGGCCCTGCTCAATGCCGTGCTGCGCCGCGCCCAGCGGGAAGGGGAAGAGATCCTCGCCGGTATGGAGCGCGATCCGGTGGTGCGCACTGCCCATCCGCGCTGGCTGCAGAAGTCGCTCAAGGCCTTCTGGCCAGAGCAGTGGGAAGCGATTTGCGCGGCCAACAACGCCCACCCGCCGATGATCCTGCGGGTAAATCGCCGCCATCACAGCCGCGATGCCTACCTGGCGTTGCTGGCTGAAGCGGGCATCACTGCCAGCGCTTGCCAATACAGCCGTGACGGCATCGTGCTCGAAGCCGCCTGCGACGTGCGCGGCCTGCCGGGCTTTGCCGACGGTTGGGTCAGCGTGCAGGACGAGGCCGCGCAACTGGCTGCCGACCTGCTCGATCTGGCGCCCGGCCAGCGCGTGCTCGACGCCTGCTGCGCGCCGGGCGGCAAGACCTGCCACCTGCTCGAAGCCGAACAGGGCCTGAGCGAAGTGGTCGCCATCGACCTGGAAGCCAAACGCCTGACCCGTGTGCGCGAGAACCTCGACCGTTTGCAGCTGGACGCCAAGCTGATCGCCTGTGACGCCCGCGAAACCGCCGCCTGGTGGGACGGCAAGCAGTTCCAGCGGATCCTGCTCGACGCCCCATGCTCGGCCACCGGCGTGATCCGCCGTCACCCCGACATCAAACTGACCCGCCAGGCCGACGACATCCCGGCCTTGGCCAGCCTGCAAGGCGAATTGCTCGATGCCCTGTGGCCGACCCTGGAAGTCGGCGGCATGCTGCTCTACGCCACCTGCTCGAGCCTGCCGACGGAAAACACCGAAGTGATCGATGCCTTCCTGGCCCGCACCCCTGGGGCTCGCGAGCTGGACCTGGCCACCACCGCCGGCCTGCGCCAGGCGCATGGTCGCCAGCTGTTGGCCCAGGAAGGCGGCCACGACGGCTTCTACTATGCCAAGCTGATCAAGATTGCCGCTTCGCGCGGATAAAAATAAAGGTTAGGAGTAGCGGATGAAGATCATCATCCTCGGCGCAGGCCAGGTAGGCGGCACGCTGGCGGAACACTTGGCCAGCGAAGCCAACGACATCACGGTGGTCGACACCGATGGCGAACGCCTGCGCGACCTCGGCGATCGCCTCGATATCCGCACCGTACAAGGCCGTGGCTCGTTGCCAACGGTCCTGCGCCAGGCCGGCGCCGATGACGCCGACATGTTGGTAGCGGTCACCAACAGCGACGAGACCAACATGGTCGCCTGCCAGGTCGCCTATTCGCTGTTCCATACCCCGACCAAGATCGCCCGGGTGCGTGAGTCGGCCTACCTCACCCGCGAAGAGCTGTTCCACAACGACCACATTCCGGTCGACGTGCTGATCAGCCCCGAGCAGGTGGTGACCAACTACATCAAGCGCCTGATCGAGCACCCCGGCGCGCTGCAGGTGATCGACTTCGCCGAAGGCAAGGCGCAGCTGGTAGCGGTCAAGGCCTACTATGGCGGCCCCCTGGTCGGCCAGCAGCTGCGCCAGATCCGCGCGCACATGCCCAACGTCGACACCCGGGTGGCGGCGATCTTCCGTCGCGACCGACCGATCAAGCCGCATGGCGATACCGTGATCGAAGCCGACGACGAAGTGTTCTTCATCGCCGCCAAGGCCCACATCCGAGCGGTGATGGGCGAGCTGCGGCGCATCGACGAAACCAACAAGCGTGTGGTCATCGCCGGTGGCGGGCAGATCGGCGAACGTCTGGCCGAGGCCATCGAGAGCCGCTATCAGGTCAAGATCATCGAGATGAGCCCGGCGCGTTGCCGCTATCTGTCCGACACCCTGGAAAGCACTGTGGTGTTGCAGGGCAGCGCTTCGGACAAGGACCTGATGCTCGAAGAGAACATCGCAGACGCCGATATCTTCCTGGCCCTGACCAACGACGACGAGGCCAACATCATGTCCTCGCTGCTGGCCAAGCGCCTGGGCGCGAGCAAGGTCATGACACTTATCAACAACCCGGCCTATGTCGACCTGGTCCAGGGCGGCGATATCGATATCGCCATCAGCCCGCAGCTGGCGACCATCGGCACCTTGCTGGCGCACGTGCGCCGCGGCGATATCGTCAGCGTGCACTCGCTGCGTCGGGGCGCGGCGGAAGCCATCGAAGCGGTGGCGCACGGCGATTCGAAGTCGAGCAAGGTGATTGGCAAGGCCATCGAAGACATCGCCCTGCCGCCCGGCACCACCATCGGCGCGATCATTCGCGACGAGCAAGTGCTGATTGCCCACGACGACACGGTGATCGAGGCCGGCGACCATGTGATTCTGTTCGTTGTGGATAAAAAGCATATCCGTGACGTGGAGAAGCTGTTCCACGTGGGCTTGAGCTTCTTCTAAGGAGAAACGGCATGCGCGAATCGCTGGAAAAAATGCTCGCCAAGGGTGTGGATAACGCGCTGTTGCGCTTTGGTCTGGGCAAGGCTTGGCTGGATGAGGGCAACGGCGCTGAGGCGGCGGTGCACCTGGCGCGGTGTGTCGAGCAGGATCCGAAGTATTCGGCGGCTTGGAAGCTTTTAGGTAAGGCGTATCAGCTGGACGGCAACCTGGAGGCGGCGCGCAAGTCCTGGGAGGAGGGCATTGCCGCCGCGCAGGCGCATGGCGACAAGCAGGCCGAAAAAGAGATGACGGTGTTTCTCAAAAAGCTGGATAAAGCTGCCAGACCTTAATGCGTTTTGCCTGAGCCACCGCAATCGCGGGGCAAGCCCGCTCCCACGTAGTCCGAGCCGAGCCCAAAATGTGGGCCTTGCAGAGACCTCGTGGGAGCGGGCTTGCCCCGCGATTGCGATGGCTCAGGCAGTC
This sequence comes from Pseudomonas urmiensis, assembly GCF_014268815.2. Taxonomy (NCBI): domain Bacteria; kingdom Pseudomonadati; phylum Pseudomonadota; class Gammaproteobacteria; order Pseudomonadales; family Pseudomonadaceae; genus Pseudomonas; species Pseudomonas urmiensis. Next base: position 5,067,083 of record NZ_JABWRE020000001.1, on the reverse strand, counting down.
ACTCTCTTAACTGACTAGCATTCGATGTCAGTACCAGCGCGCCTCGCCCGCCGGGCGCTTCTTGAAGCGTTTCATGCTCCACATGTACTGGCTCGGATACTCACGCACATAACGCTCGACCACCTTGCTCATGGCCGCCGCCGATACGGTCACATCGTCGCTGTACATCTCTTGCGGCGCCGCTTCCAGAATCACCCGGAACCCCGAGCCATCCGGCAGCCGCAGGGCATGCAGGAACACCCCCACCGCCTTGCCACCGGCGAGCATGTTCGGCACGAACTTGCTGGTCAGCGCCTGCGTACCCAGGAACGGTACGAACACCCCCGCCGACTCAGCCGGCTCCGGGTCAGCGGGGATCCCCACCTGGCCACCACGACGCACTTCCTTGATCACGCTAAGGATGCCTTCCTTGGTCGACGGCGCCACGCGGTTACCCATCTGCACGCGCTGTTCGCGCAGCAAGTCATCCACCGCCTTGAGCTTGGGCGGGCGGTAGAAAATGATCGGTTTGCACTGGCTGCAATAGAAGTGGTTCAACACCTCCCAGTTGCCCAGGTGGCTGGTGATACCGACCACGCCCTTGCCCGAGGCCAGGGCCTGCTCCAGCACTTCCAGGCCGTGCACTTCCTTGACCAGCTCGAGCGAGCGCTGTGGTGGCCAGATCCAGGCGCAGGCGCTTTCGACGAACGATTTGCCAATGTCACGCAGGGCGCGGCCCACCAGTTGCTCGCGCTCGGCAGGATCCATTTGCGGGAAGCACTTGGCCAGGTTGATCCGCACCACGTTGCGCGAACCGTTAGGAATCTTCCACATGAGCCAGCCGATACCCGCGCCAACTCGCTGCACTGCCCCCCAGGGCAGTTTGGCGAACAGTCGCAGCACCCCGACCATCAGGGCGCCTTTGAATTTTTCCACAGCCCTATTCCTTATTTCTGCAAGGCGCGCATTGTAACCCCTCAGCGCAGCAACGCGGCGTAGCGATCGCAGTCGGTGGTGTGATCCATGACCATGCCGGTGGCTTGCATGAAGGCGTAGCAGATGGTCGGGCCGACGAACGTGAAGCCGGCTTTTTGCAGCGCCTTGCTCATCGCCTTGGCTTCGTCGGTGACTGCCGGGACGTCGCTGCGGCCCTTGAAGTGGTTGATCTTCGGCTCGCCGCCCACGAACGACCAGAGCCACTGCGCGGGGTTATCCACAGCCAGCCAGGCCTTGGCATTGCGCCTTGCGGCGTTGAGTTTGAGGCGGTTGCGGATGATCCCGGCATCGAGCATCAGCTCCTCGATGCGCTCATCGCCCATTTGCGCCAGCTGCACCGGGTCAAAGCCATACATCACCTGGCGATAGCGCTCGCGTTTGCGCAGCACGGTGATCCATGACAGCCCCGCCTGGAACCCTTCGAGCAAAAGCATCTCGAACAGCAACGCCGGGTCGCGCTGTGGCGTTCCCCATTCCTGGTCGTGATAGGCCTGGTACAACGGATCGTCGGTACACCAAAAGCAGCGTGGCATAAGGCTCCAATGAGTAGAGGGCGAGGCGAATCAGGTTATACTCCCGCTCTTTACATCCGCATCCCCAGATACAGGTGAATTTCGTGAGCCAGCCTACGCCAGCCGTGCGTACCTTCCAAGACCTCATCCTCGCCCTGCAGCAATACTGGGCGGAGCAAGGTTGTGTGGTACTTCAGCCCTACGATATGGAAGTAGGCGCCGGCACTTTCCACACCGCTACTTTCCTGCGCGCCGTCGGCCCAGAGACCTGGAACGCCGCCTACGTGCAGCCTAGCCGTCGTCCAGCCGACGGACGGTATGGCGAGAACCCTAACCGCCTGCAGCACTACTACCAGTTCCAGGTGGTCCTCAAGCCCAACCCGGCCAACTTCCAGGAGCTGTACCTCGGCTCGCTGAAAGCGATCGGCCTGGACCCGCTGGTCCACGACATTCGCTTCGTCGAAGACAACTGGGAATCGCCAACCCTCGGTGCCTGGGGTCTGGGCTGGGAAATCTGGCTCAACGGCATGGAAGTGACGCAGTTCACCTACTTCCAGCAAGTCGGTGGCATCGAGTGCTACCCGGTCACCGGTGAAATCACCTATGGCCTGGAGCGTCTGGCCATGTACATCCAGGGCGTCGACTCGGTCTACGACCTGATCTGGGCCGATGGCCCGTTCGGCACCGTGACCTATGGCGATGTGTTCCACCAGAACGAAGTGGAGCAGTCGACCTACAACTTCGAGCACGCCAACGTCGAGAAACTGTTCGAGCTGTTCGACTTCTACGAAAGCGAAGCGAACCGTCTGATCAAGCTCGACCTGCCGCTGCCGACCTATGAAATGGTCCTGAAGGCTTCGCACACCTTCAACCTGCTCGACGCCCGCCGCGCCATCTCGGTGACCGAGCGTCAGCGCTACATCCTGCGTGTGCGTACCCTGGCCCGGGACGTGGCGCAAAGCTATCTGCAAGCTCGCGCACGCCTGGGCTTCCCGATGGCGACCCCTGAACTGCGTGATGAAGTGTTGGCTAAGCTGGAGGCTGCACAATGAGTGCTCAAGATTTCCTGGTTGAACTGGGCACCGAAGAGCTGCCACCCAAGGCCCTCGCCAGCCTCGGCGACGCCTTCCTGGCAGGCATCGAGAAAGGCTTGCAGGCCGCTGGCCTGAACTACACCGCCAAGCAGGTCTATGCCGCGCCGCGCCGTCTGGCCGTGCTGATCCGTCAGCTCGACGTGCAGCAGCCAGACCGCAGCATCAACGTCGACGGCCCTCCTGTGCAGGCTGCGTTCGATGCTGAAGGCAAACCGACCCAGGCGGCACTGGGCTTTGCCAAGAAATGTGGCGTCGATCTGTCCGAGATCGACCAGAGCGGCGCCAAGCTGCGCTTCTCCCAGCACATCCCGGGCAAGGCTACCACCAGCCTGTTGCCGACCATCGTCGAAGATTCGCTCAACGACCTGCCGATTCCTAAGCGCATGCGCTGGGCGGCCAGCCGTGAAGAGTTCGTGCGTCCAACCCAGTGGCTGGTCATGCTGCTTGGTGACCAGGTCGTCGACTGCACCATCCTCAAGCAACAGGCCGGGCGCGAGTCGCGTGGCCACCGTTTCCACCACCCGGAAAACGTGGTCATCACCACCCCGGCCAACTACGTCGAAGACCTGCGCAAGGCCTACGTGCTGGCCGACTTCGCCGAGCGCCGCGAGCTGATCGCCAAGCGCACCGCGGAACTTGCCATGCAGCAGGAAGGCACGGCCATCGTGCCGCCGGCGCTGCTCGATGAAGTGACCGCGCTGGTCGAGTGGCCTGTGCCGCTGGTGTGCTCGTTCGAGGAGCGTTTCCTCGACGTGCCGCAAGAAGCGCTGATCACCACCATGCAGGACAACCAGAAGTACTTCTGCCTGCTCGACAGCGAAGGCAAGCTGCTGCCGCGCTTCATCACCGTGGCCAACGTCGAGAGCCGCGATCCGAAGCAGATCGTCCAGGGCAACGAGAAGGTCGTGCGTCCGCGCCTGACCGACGCCGAGTTCTTCTTCAAGCAAGACAAGAAGCAGCCGCTGGCAACCTTCAACGAGCGCCTGAAGAACGTGGTGTTCCAGGCTCAGCTGGGCAGCGTCTACGACAAAGCCGAGCGTGTCTCGAAACTGGCAGCCTTCATTGCCCCGCACATTGGTGGCGACGCCCAGCGTGCCGCGCGTGCTGGCCTGCTGTCCAAGTGCGACCTGGCCACCGAAATGGTTGGCGAATTCCCTGAAATGCAGGGCATCGCGGGCTACTACTACGCCGTCAACGATGGCGAGCCAGAAGACGTTGCCCAGGCCCTGAACGAGCAGTACATGCCGCGCGGTGCTGGCGCTGAACTGCCACAGACCCTGACTGGCGCTGCCGTGGCCATCGCCGACAAGCTCGACACCCTGGTCGGCATCTTCGGCATCGGCATGCTGCCAACCGGTAGCAAAGACCCGTACGCCCTGCGTCGCGCCGCCCTGGGCGTGTTGCGCATCCTGATCGAGAAGCAGCTGGACCTGGACCTGACCGACGCCGTGAGCTTCGCCGTCACCCAGTTCGGCAGCAAGGTCAAGGCTGCTGGGCTGTCCGAGCAAGTCCTGGAGTTCATCTTCGACCGCCTGCGTGCGCGTTATGAAGACGAAGGCATCGACGTTGGCACCTACCTGTCGGTGCGTGCCCTGAAGCCGGGCTCTGCCCTGGACTTCGACCAGCGCGTACAGGCCGTGCAGGCCTTCCGCAAGCTGCCGGAAGCCGAAGCCCTGGCGGCGGTGAACAAGCGCGTGTCGAACCTGCTGAGCAAAGCCGAAGGCGCTATCGCCGAACAGGTCGAGCCGAAGTACTTCGACAATGCCAATGAGTTCTCCCTGTACTCGGCCATCCAGCAGGCCGACCAGGCCGTGCAACCGATGGCAGCTGCGCGTCAGTACAGCGAGTCGCTGGCTCGCCTGGCGGCCCTGCGTGATCCGGTCGACGCCTTCTTCGAGGCGGTGATGGTCAACGCCGAAGACGCCAAGGTGCGCGCCAACCGTTATGCCCTGCTCAGCCGCCTGCGCGGTCTGTTCCTGGGCGTGGCCGACATTTCGCTGCTGGGGTAAGCCTTGAAACTGCTGATTCTCGATCGTGACGGGGTGATCAACTTCGACTCCGACGCCTACATCAAGTCATTGCAGGAGTGGATCCCCATTCCCGGCTCGATCGAGGCCATCGCGCAGTTGAGCAAGGCCGGCTGGACGGTGGCGGTCGCCACCAACCAGTCCGGCATTGCCCGTGGCTATTACCCGCTGCAAACCCTCGAGGCCATGCATGCGCGCCTGCGCGAGCTGGTGGCCGAGCAGGGTGGTGAAGTCGGTCATATCGTCTATTGCCCGCATGGACCGGACGAGGGCTGCGACTGCCGCAAACCCAAGCCTGGCATGTTGCGGGCAATCGCCGAGCATTATCAGGCAGACCTGAGCGGCATCTGGTTTGTTGGAGACAGCAAAGGTGACCTGGAGGCCGCCCTGGCCGTCGGAGCACAACCAGTGCTGGTGAAAACCGGCAAGGGTGAGAAGACCCTGAGTAAAGGCGTCCCGCAAAACACCCTGATTTTTGACGATCTGGCCGCTGTGGCCAGAGCACTTATTTAAGAGGGTGCGCCACGCTGGCGCACTTTTTCATTAGGCGGGCATGCCCGCAACGGTACTTGCCACTATGTCGATCCTGCAGGCGATCAGAATCTTTCTTTTTTACCTGCTGCTGGGCACCAGCTCGTTGCTGTGGTGCACCCTGAGCTTCTTCGTTGCGCCGTTTCTGCCGTTTCGCCAACGCTATCGCTTCATCAACGTCTACTGGTGCCGTTTCGCCGTGCTGCTGGCGCGGGTGATCCTCGGTATCCGCTACAAAATCACCGGCGCCGAGAACGTGCCGGATACGCCGTGCGTGATCCTCTCCAACCACCAGAGCACCTGGGAGACGTTCTTTCTCTCCGCCTACTTCCAGCCGCTGAGCCAGGTGCTCAAGCGTGAGCTGTTGTATGTGCCGTTCTTTGGCTGGGCGATGGCCATGCTGCGGCCGATCGCAATTGATCGCGACAACCCGAAAGAAGCTTTGCGTCATGTCGCCAAGAAGGGCGACGAGCTCCTCAAGCAAGGGGTTTGGGTGTTGATCTTCCCGGAAGGCACCCGCGTGCCCCATGGCCAGATTGGCAAGTTCTCCCGTGGCGGCACTGCGCTGGCAGTCAATGCCGGCCTGCCAGTCCTGCCAATTGCCCACAACGCTGGCAAGTTCTGGCCCAAGTCGGGCTGGGGCAAGCGGGCAGGGGTGATCGAGGTGGTGATTGGTCAGCCAATGTATGCCGAAGGCAGCGGCCCACGGGCGATTGCCGACCTCAATAACCGCGCCGAAGCGTGGAACGAGGCGACCCAGCGGGCCTTGGGGTCACTGCCGCCAGCGGCAGAAAACACCGAGCAGCGCACGGCCTGACGTTCTGTGGATAACTTGTGAGCAACTTTTGGATTAACGCTCAGAGATATGATCTAAGTTGTTGAATTAGCTATTTATTTCTCTGTATGACGTTTTTCTGAAAATCGTGCATAAGTTTTTTTGAGCGATAAAAAAACCGGCTTTTACGCCGGTTTTTTTGTGCCTGCTATAGAGGCGTCTCGCTCTTCAGGTCAAACCTTGTCGATATCCACATCCTTGGTCTCTTTCAGGCAGAAGATCCCCACCACCAAGCTGATCCCGGTGATCAATACCGGGTACCACAGCCCGTAGAAGATATCCCCGGTGTACACCACCAAGGCGAATGAAACCGTCGGCAGGAACCCGCCAAACCAGCCATTACCGATGTGGTAGGGCAGTGACATCGAGGTATAGCGGATCCGCGTCGGGAACAGCTCGACCATCACCGCCGCCAGCGGCCCATAGGTCATGGTGGCAATCAGGATCATCGCGACAATCAGCACCACCACCATGAACTCGTTGACCTGCGACGGATCGGCCTTGGCCGGATAGCCCGCCTGCTCGATGGCCGCACGCATGGCCGCTTCGTCGAAGCCATTGATGGTGGTCTCGCCAATGCTCACCACCACTTCGCTGCTCGCCCCTGCAGCCGAGCTGTACGGCAGACCCTGTTTGACCAGGAAGGTCTTGACCTTGTCGCACGGGCTGTCGAAACGCGCCTTGCCTACTGGGTCGAACTGGAAGGTGCAGCTGTTCGGATCAGCCGTCACCACGATCGGTGCCTGACGGCTGGCAGCGTCGATCTGCGGGTTGGCGTAATGGCTCAGGGCTTTGAACATCGGGAAGTACAGCACTGTCGCCAGCAGCAGGCCGAGCATCAGGATCGGCTTGCGTCCGACCCGATCCGACAGCCAGCCAAAGAACACGAAGAACGGCGCGCCGATCACCACGCTGATGATCAGCAGGGTGTTGGCCTGGGCCGGGTCCATCTTGAGCATCTGGGTCATGAAGAACAGCACATAGAACTGCGCGGTGTAGAAGGTCACCGCTTGCCCGGCGTTGATACTGAACAGGGCAGTCAGCACCACTTTGAGGTTCGGCCAATTGGTGAACGACTCACGAATCGGCGATTTACTCACCTTGCCTTGGGCCTTCATTTTCACGAACGCTGGCGACTCGTGCATGCTCATGCGGATCCAGGTGGAGATGCCCAGCAGCACGATCGACAAGAGGAACGGCAGGCGCCAGCCCCAGGTCTCGAACTGATCGCCGCTGATGTAGCGGCTGCCGAGCACCACCAGCAGCGACAGCAGCAGGCCCAGGGTCGCGGTAGATTGGATGAAGCCGGTGTGGAAACCGCGCTTGCCAGGTGGGGCGTGCTCGGCGACATACGTGGCTGCACCGCCATACTCACCGCCCAGCGCCAGGCCTTGGAGCATGCGCAAGATCACCAGGATGATCGGCGCGGCAATGCCAATGCTGGCGTAGGTTGGCAGCAAGCCCACGGCGAAAGTGGACAAGCCCATCAGCACGATGGTGATCAGGAAGGTGTATTTACGCCCGATCATGTCGCCCAAGCGGCCGAATACCAACGCCCCGAATGGCCGCACCAGGAAGCCTGCGGCGAACGCCATCAGGGCAAAGATGAACGCGGTGGTGTCGTTGACCCCAGCGAAGAACTGCTTGCTGATGACCGCCGCCAACGCGCCATAAAGAAAAAAGTCATACCACTCGAAAACGGTCCCGAGGGATGACGCGAAAATGATCTTTCGTTCCTCGCGACGACTGGAGCTGCTCGCCGCTGCACCCTGCTCTTGGATGTAATCCGACATCGTTGCTGTCCTCGGCCTACAGGCCACAGTGATTATTCTTGTTGTTCCACTGTCGGCAGCCCCTGACCACAAGCCGCCGGTTGTTGCACGCGCCTGGTCAGGGCGTCGGTATCGCGCTTGCGTCGCTGAGGTTGGTCTGGGTAGCAGCCCCCTTGAGGATCAGTTGTGCCGCCTTCTCGGCGATCATCAGTGTGGGTGAACAGGTATTGCCGGAAACGATCTGCGGCATGATCGACGCATCAGCCACGCGCAAACCAGGAATGCCATGCACGCGCAGCTGGTTATCCACAACGTCCAGCGGCCCATTGCCCATGCGGCAAGTGCCAACCGGGTGGAAGATCGTGGTGCCGATCTTGCTGGCCGCCTCGTGCAGTTGTTGCTCGCTCTGCAGGGCGAGGCCTGGCAGATATTCCTGGGGCTCGAAGGCTGCCAGGGCAGGGGCCTGGACGATACGCCGGGTCAGGCGGATAGCGTCGGCGGCGACGCGCAGGTCGTGCGGATCGCTGAGGTAATTGGGATCGATCAGGGGTTCGGCATTCATGTCCGCAGAGCGGATATCGATGCGTCCACGGCTGGCCGGGCGCAGGTTGCAGACCGATGCGGTAAAAGCAGGGAAGCGGTGCAGCGGCTCGCCGAAGCGTTCAAGCGATAGCGGCTGGACGTGGTACTGCAAATTGGCGGTAGCCTGATCAGGGCTGGAGCGTACGAACGCACCCAGCTGACTTGGAGCCATTGCCAAGGGGCCGCTGCGGTCATACAGATAACGCAGGCCCATGCCCATCTTGCCCCACAGGCTGTTGGCCATCTGGTTGAGGGTGCGGGTGTTGCGAATTTGATAGATCAGGCGCAGTTGCAGGTGATCTTGCAGGTTGCCGCCGACGCCGGGCATGTCATGCCGAACGCCGATGCCCAAGCCTTCGAGGAGCTTGCGTGGGCCTATCCCGGAACGCTGGAGAATGCCTGGCGAGCCGACAGATCCTGCGCAGAGGATGATTTCCCGGCGCGCCTTGAACTCATGCCAGGCGCCTTGCCAACGGGCCTTGACCGCGGTCGCACGGGTGTTGTCGAGCAGCACCTGATCAACCTGGACATCAGTCAGGATGGTGACGTTGGGGAGTTTGAGGATCGGCCGCAGAAAGGCCTTGGCCGCATTCCAGCGTACGCCGCTGCGCTGGTTGACCTGAAAGTATCCACAGCCTTGGTTGTCACCGGTGTTGAAGTCATCGACCTTGGCGATCCCGCTTTGCTCGGCGGCGTCGCGGAAGGCATCGAGAATCGGCCAGCTGTAGCGTTGTTGCTCGACCCGCCATTCACCGTCGGCGCCGTGGCTGTCGCTGCTGCCGGCAAAGTGATTCTCGCTGGCCTTGAACAGCGGCAGCACATCGCTCCAGGCCCAGCCGGCATTGCCTTGCTCAGCCCAGCGGTCGTAGTCCGCCGCCTGGCCGCGCATGTAGATCATGCCGTTGATCGATGAACAGCCACCCAGCACTTTGCCCCGTGGATAACCCAGGCTGCGACCGGCCAGGCCGGCTTGCGCTTCGGTTTTGAAGCACCAGTCGGTGCGCGGATTGCCGATGCAATAGAGGTAACCGACGGGAACGTGAATCCACGGATAGTTGTCGCGCCCGCCCGCTTCGAGTAGCAGCACGCGGCAGCTAGGGTCGGCGGACAAACGATTGGCCAGCAGGCAACCGGCGGGACCGGCGCCCACGACCACGTAGTCGTAGACAGAATCGGCTGATGGCATGTGTAACCTCGCGCCTGATTATTATTCTTGTCGCCCTTCATCTTAGTGAGTAATTTCGCAGAGGAAACACGAGATTTTGCGCAACGGCTGTGCGTTTTAGCACAGCCCAGGTAGCTGCGAGAGTCGGTAGTGTGGGGCGGGTATGGGCGCATGCGAGGCGCGTGGGAGCGATATTTGACGGATGCATGTGGGAGCGGGCTTGCCCCGCGACAGCAGTAGTGCTGCCACCATCGCTATCGCGGGGCAAGCCCGCTCCCACGAGATCTACGAGTCCAACGAGATCTACGAGTCCCACGAGCCATACGAGTCCTGCATCCTCCTGCGTAGTGCCTCGACGGCCGCGCTCAGAACCCTCGCCATCACGCACAAGGATCAGCATGTTCGACTGGAATGATCTGCGGTTTTTCCTCGAGTTGCAGCGCAGCGGTCGCCTGCTCAGCGCTGCCAAGCGGCTCAATACCACCCACAGCACCGTCGCCCGGCATATCGAGAACATCGAAAAAAGCTTGGGTACGGCACTGTTCGTCCAGCATGCCCAGGGCTATGAACTGACGCCTTCCGGTCAGGCCCTGCTCAAGCATGCTGAGGCCATGGAAAATGTCGCGCTGCTGGCGCAGGAGGAAATCACCCAGGCGATTACGCCGCTAGGCAAGATTCGCCTAGGGGTCACCGAAGGCATCGGCATCATGTTCTTCACTCCGCGCATGAGCGATCTGTTCGAGCGCTACCCGGGGTTGGAGGTAGAGCTGGTGGCGGTGCCGCGCTTCGTCAGCATCCTTAACCGCGAAGCGGAAATCAGCATCCATCTGGAGCGGCCCAACGCCGATTTGCTGATCACCCGCAAACTCACCGACTACCGCCTGGCGCTCTACGCCAGTCGCGAGTATCTCGACCGTTCCCCACCGCTGCAGACCCGCGAGGACCTGGCCCGGCACAGCTGGATTGGCTACGTCGACGACCTGCTGTTCAGCCAGGAGCTGCTGTTTCTCAACAGCTTTTGCCGGGCGCCGAATGTGGTGTTCCGCAGCACCAGCGTGATCGCCCAGCAACACGCAGCGCGTGCCGGCCTGGGTATCGCCGTGCTGCCGAACTTCATGGCCCGGCATGACCCGACCCTGGTGCGCGTGCTGCCGAGTGAGACAATCCAGCGCAGCTACTGGATCTGCACCCGGCGCGAGCTGCACAAATCAGTACGCCTGCGGGTGGTCTGGGATTACCTGCTCGCCCTGTGCGCAGCCGAGCAGGCAGACCTGCTAGCCGAGTAGCGCCTTGCCCGCCAGCAGCAGTGCAGCGCCGATGCCGACGACGGCGAACAACTGCTGCAGGCGTGGCCCGGCCAGTTTGGCGGCCAAAGGCCGCGCCAGCAGCAGGCCAAGTACCGCGCCCACTGCGAACGGGGCACCGACCTGCCAGTGCATGACGCCGGCAATGCTGGCGCTGACCACACTGCCGGTGGAGACCAGGGCAATCACCGCCAGGGAGGTGGCGACGATGCTCTTCATGTCCAGATTGGTGTAGCGGTTCAACGCAGGGATGATGACGAACCCACCGCCGACGCCCAGTAACCCTGAAAGCAATCCAGACATCGCCCCGGTGAAGGCAAGGGCACGCGCGCAGGGTAGGGTCCAACGTAGTCGGCCCTGCAACGGATTGAGCACGCAGGGCATGATCTGCCGTTCCCCGCATGGCGACTGACCGCGCAGTTCGCGCGCCGCCTTGCGTCCGATGCGCAGGCAGGCGTAAACCAGCACCACAGCGAACACCAGCGCCAATGGCGTGTTGGGCAGACTGTGGGCGAGCATCAAGCCGAACGGCGCAGCGACGATGCCGATCACCGCAATGAACAGCGCCGCCCGATAGCGCACCAAGCCCTGGCGTAAACCCAACACCGCCCCGACCGCCGCCGCCAGGCCCACCGCCAGCAACCCGACCGGGGCCGCCTCGACCATGGTCAGGCCCAGGCCGAACACCAGCAGCGGCACTGCGAGGATGCCGCCGCCAGCGCCGGTCAGCGCCAGCACTGCGCCAATGATTGTGCCCAGCAGCGTGCCGAGCAGTTGATGCTCGATCACTGCTGCCCCTCGATCACCATCGGCTGCGGCTTGGCCAGCCACTCCCGTCCCTTGAGCATGCCACGCCAGTACAGCGGCGGCAGGATCCGTGCCTTGAGCAGCCAGGCCAATCGGGTTGGCTGGCGACCATCGAGCAACCAGCGCGGAAAACTCGGCGCGACCTTACCACCATAGGTGAACTCAGCGAGGACGATCTTGCCGCGCTCCACGGTCAGAGGGCAGGAGCCATAGCCGTCATAGTGGGCGAGGGCAGGCAGCCTGCCGAGCGCCACCAAAACATTGTTCGCCACCACCGGCGCCTGCTTGCGCGCTGCGGCGGCGGTCTTGGCGTTGCTGGTGTTGATCACATCGCCCAGACCATGGATGTTGGCGAATTGACGATGGCGCAAGGTGTGCGGATCGACATCGACCCAGCCACCCGCATCGGCCAGCGGACTGTTCCGGATGAAGTCAGGGGCAACTTGCGGCGGCACCACATGCAACAGGTCGAAGGGTTCGACCTGTGTCTGCGTGCTGCCATCGGGCAAGCTGCGCAGGAAGGTAGCGCGCTTGCCGGGGCCGTCCACGGCGACCAGCCGCTGGGCGTAGTTGAGGTCGACACTGTACTTGTCGATGTAGCTCATCAGTGCCGGTACGTAGTCCGCTACCCCGAACAGCACCGCGCCGGCATTGAAGAAGCTGGCTTTGATCGCGCCAAGATGGCCGTGACGCAACCAGTGATCACAGGACAGGTACAACGCCTTCTGTGGCGCGCCAGCGCACTTGATCGGCATCGGTGGCTGGGTGAACAGCGCGCGACCTTGCTTGAGGTTTTTCACCAGCTCCCAGGTATAGGGCGCCAGGTCATAGCGGTAGTTGGAGGTGACGCCGTTACGCCCCAGGGTCTCACTCAGGCCTTCGATGGCGTTCCAATCGAGCTTGAGGCCGGGGCATACCACCAGCTGTTCGTAGCTGACCGCGCGACCATCCTCGAGCATCACCAGCTGCGCGACCGGATCGAAACCCTGCACGCTGGCCTTGATCCAGCGCACCCCACGCGGAATGGTCGAGGCCATGGTGCGAGCGGTGCTGGGTGCGTTGAACACACCGGCGCCGACCATGGTCCAGCCTGGTTGGTAGTAATGCACCTCGGCAGGATCGATCAGGGCGATGTCCAGTGAAGGATCACGGCTGATCAGGCTCGAAGCGGTGGCGATGCCCGAAGCCCCGGCACCGATGATCACCACCTTGTGGTGATCGGTGCGCGGGCTGGCGGAAGTGGACGGCGACGCAGGCATTTAAATGTTCCTTGTTGATCGAGGTAGCTGCTCTTTCTATCGCGGGGCAAGCCTGCTCCCACGTTAGCTCTCTGTCTCTGCGTGGGAGCGGGCCCTGCGATAGCGGGCTCAAAGTTTGTTGAGGGGGATCTTCAGGTAGCGCACGCCGTTATCTTCCGGCTCAGGCAACTGGCCGCTGCGCATGTTGATCTGTACCGAGGGCAGGATCAGCACCGGCATGTCCAACGTCGCGTCACGCGCTTCGCGCATGGCCACGAATTCGTCCTCGCTGATGCCCTGATGAATGTGGATATTGTTGGCGCGCTGCTCGGCCACGGTGGTGACATAACGCAGTGCGCGGCCATTGGGCAGGTAGTCATGGCACATGAACAGCTGGGTCTGATCGGGGAAGGCCAGCAAACGGCGGATCGAGCGATACAACGTGCGTGCATCGGCGCCAGGGAAGTCGCAGCGGGCTGTGCCGTAGTCGGGCATGAACAAGGTGTCGCCAACGAACACCGCAATCTCGCCAGCATCCTCGACCACGTAGCTCATGCACGCCGGGGTATGCCCTGGGGTATGCAGGGCACGCGCCCGCAGCGTGCCGATCAGAAACACTTGTTCATCTTCGAGCAATACATCGAACTGGCTGCCATCGCGGGCAAAGCCAGGCTCGGCATTGAACAGGGCGCCAAAGGTCTTCTGTACCTGAGTAATACGTGCACCGATGGCGATATGGCCACCGAGCTTTTCCTTGAGGTAGGCCGCCGCAGAAAGGTGGTCGGCATGCACATGGGTTTCAAGAATCCAGTGCACCTTGGCATCCAGCGCCTGGACCCTGCCAATCAGTTTGTCCGCCGAGGCAGTGTTGGTGCGCCCGGACTTGGGGTCATAGTCGAGCACGCTGTCGATCAACGCGCACTCCTGGGTCTGGCGATCCATGACCAGGTAACTGATGGTCGAGGTGGCCTCGTCGAACAAGGCTTCCACATAGATGTTACTGCCGATGATCATTGCACTCTCCAGATTTATCCGCCGCGCCTTGTTAGAGGCGTAGGCAGTAAACAGTGCTTTATCAAGATGCATGCCAGGGCATTGGTCCGAAACCACGGGTGCCTTGCTATTAAGCATAGAGTGAGTGTTCAAGCCCTACTCATCAGGGTTTTAGCCAGCGGGTTTACCGCGAAGAACACGCTGCGCAGCCTGTTCCTATCCATGTGCTCTCGACTGCCAATGCCAGACCTGGCAGTCGACTGGCAGCTAATGGCAGTGATTGGCAGTCCTTGCTACCCTCCGCGATGTACTCTCTTCCGGTCCTGGTCATGTCCGCGTTTTCAGCTTCTGCCAACCAACCCGCGATCCTTGCGCTAGTGTCGTATCTGGAACACGACGTGCATCCGTCCATCGTGCTCGATACCGACTACAACATCCTCGCCGCCAATGCCGCCTACCGCCGCCAGTTCGGCATCAACGACAACGCACCGCTGGGGGAGAAGTGCCACCGGGTATCCCACCACTACGCTGTCCCCTGCGACCAGGCCGGCGAACACTGCCCGATGCGCAAGGCGTGGGACAGCAAGGTGCCGGAGCGGGTGCTGCACATCCATCACACTCCTCGTGGGCCTGAGCATGTGGACGTCGAGTTACGGCCGATCCTGGATGAACAGGGTAGGGTGGTCGCCTTCGTCGAGCGTCTGAACACCGTGACGCTCGCCTCCGCCCAGCCGCAACAGCAAGGCCTGGTAGGCCGTGCTCCGGCATTCAAGACGGCCCTGGCCAGCTTGCAAAGAGCCGCCCCAGCGCAGATCCCGGTGTTGCTCCAGGGTGAGTCTGGAACCGGCAAAGAGCTTTTTGCCCGCGCCCTACATTTGGGTAGCCTGCGCGCCAATGGGCCGTTGGTTGTGGTCGACTGCACTGGTCTTACCGAGAGCCTGTTCGAGAGTGAATTGTTCGGCTACGAAAAAGGCGCCTTCACCGGAGCCACCCAGCGCAAGATCGGTTTGGCCGAAGCGGCGCATGGCGGCACGTTGTTCCTCGATGAAATTGGTGAGGTTCCATTGGCCATGCAGGTGAAGCTGCTGCGCCTGATCGAGTCCGGCAGTTTCCGCCCAGTCGGCAGCCTGCGCACGGTGCACTCGGATTTTCGCCTGGTCTCTGCCACCCACAAACCACTCAAGGAAATGGTCGCTGCGGGCACCTTTCGTGAAGACTTGTACTACCGCATCAGCGGTTTTCCAATCCGGCTGCCTGCCCTGCGCGAACGGGTAGAGGATCTGCCCATGCTGGCCGAGAGTTTGTTGAAGCGCATGGCTGGCGCGCAATCCACCACGCTAACTGCGCAAGCGCAACAACGGCTCAGCTTGCATCCGTTCCCAGGCAATATTCGCGAGCTGCGCAATATTCTCGAACGGGCACGCTTGTTTGCCGACGACGGCTTGATTCGGCCAGAACATTTGCCGCACGACATTGGCCCCCTGCAGAACGTAGCTACACCACGCCGCAGCCGCAACGAACTGGGCGAGCTGGCGCTGGCGCTGGAGCAATTCCAAGGGTCGCGTAGTGAGTTGGCCCAACATCTGGGGTTGAGCGAGCGGACGCTTTATCGGCGCTTGCGTGAGCTGGGTCTGTAAGCGGGTTCAGCGCACCTTGTGGGAGCGGGCTTGTCGGACGCCGAACCGCCGGCAGAGAAATTTTCTTCTACGCTGATACTGCTCTGAGCCTTCCATGCGTCGATTGCCGACCCGGTAACCCGTTGGGCGCCTGACGCTCCGCTCTGTCCCTCAGCTACAGGAGCATCGTCATGTCTGCCTGCCTTCACAGGGCGATCCTGCTCACCCTCACCATGCTCGCGCTCTTGGGCTGTTCCGAAGAGGATGCACCACCTAAGGCAACGGCCCCGGCGCCGGTACCTGCAGCTGTACCTGCCACTGCGGCCGCGCCCAGCGAGCAGGTGTTCAACACCGAACAGCTTGATCAGATGCTTGCACCGTTGGCCCTGTACCCGGATGCTTTACTGGCTCAGGTGCTGATGGCAACCACCTATCCTGGCAATGTCGCCGACGCGGTTGCCTGGTCCAAGGCGCATCCGAACGTCAGTGGCGATGCCGCCGTCCAGCAGGTCGCCGAGCAACCTTGGGACCCCAGTGTGCAATCGTTGGTGGCTTTCCCGCAGGTGCTAGCCACACTTGGCCAGGACCCAGTGTGGGTGCAGCGAGTCGGCGATGCCTTTCTCGCCCAGCCCGACGCGGTGATGAATTCAGTACAGCGCTTGCGCGCTAAGGCCAAGGCTGCTGGCCACCTGGAGTCGAACGATAAGCAGAGGGTTATCGTGCAACCCTCAAACGCTCAAGCAGGCGGCACAACTACGGCGGGGCAAGCTGGCGCGTCGGCACAAACCATCATTATCCAGCCGACCAACCCCCAGGTCGTATACGTCCCAAGCTACAACCCCTCTGAGGTCTACGGTAGTTGGTCCTCTGCGTCCTACCCACCGGCGTACTATCCGCCACCGCCGGGGTATGCCATTGGTACGGCATTGGCGACCGGTCTGGCTTTCGGTGCCGGCGTAGCGATCGTCAATTCTCTGTGGGGGGATTGCGACTGGGACGATCATGACGTTGATATCAACGTCAATCGCTACAACAACATCAACAACGTCAACCGCAGGCTCGAAGCCAACCAGAACAACTGGCGCCATAATCCTACCTATCGTGACGGCGTCCCCTACCGCGATCAAGCCAGTCGAGCCCAGTTCGACCGGCGCTTGCCCGGCAGCGCAGAGCGCACAGCCTATCGCGGTGACACCCCGGCGCGTGTCGAAGATCGCGCGCGCGCCCGAGAAAGTCTCGCCCGGCGTGGCATCCAAGCACCGGCAACCAGCAACCTCGAAGCCCGCCAACGGGTGCAGAGTGCAGAGCGTGAGCGCTCTCAACAAAGCCTGGAAAAACAGGGCATCAACCAGCCCGCTAGCGCCCGCGAGCGCGCACAGGTCGCCGACCGCCAGCACAAGCCTGGCGCGCAGGCACCTTTGAAAACTCGCCAGCATCAGCCGTCGGAGCGTAATCAACAAGCACGCCAGCAAGTCCGCCAACAACATGCTCGCGCCCAGGCGCCGCGCAACAATGCCTTGGCCGATGTGCGCAACCCTTCGCAGGCACGCATGGCAAGCAACCGTGGCCAGATCAGTCAACGTAGCGCCCGCCGCCCCAGTGCAGCACCCGCCGGCCATCAGATGCAACGACCCGTGCGCATGCAATCCAGCGGTGGCGGCGGTCGCCGCTGAGAGGAGAGTCAGTCATGAAAACGGCTAGTCGGATTGCGCTGGTGCTGCTCCTTTGCTGGACCTCCAGCAGTTACGCTCAGAAATACTTCCCAAGCGCGGAGGCGGCAGGCGAAGCGTTGGTGCAGGCCCTGGGTAGTGAAAAGGCCGATAGCCAACAGTTGGCAAACTTGCTCGGCAACGACTGGAACACTTATATCCCGACCAAGGACGTCGATCGTAAAGATGTGGATGCCTTTCTCTCGCTCTACAAGGAATCCCACCAGGTTCAGTCCGATAGCCAGAAGCGTGCACATCTGGTGGTCGGCAACACACCCTGGATTTTCCCAATTCCCATCAGACACAGTGCTGGCGGTTGGGCTTTCGACACCAAAGCAGGTGCCGAGGAAATCCGCCAGCGTCGCATCGGCCGCAACGAATTGGCGACCATTCAAGCAGCCCGTGCCTATCATGACGCGCAGATGGACTACGCCGAAATTGATCGCAATGGCGATGGGCTGCTCGAGTACGCGCAGAAGTTCATGAGTAGCGACGGGGCGTTCGACGGGCTGTACTGGCCGGAAGTGGACGGCGTCGAAGAAAGTCCACTCGGGCCGCTATTCGGTGATGCCGCCAAGCGTGATGACTGGCATGGCTATCACTATCGGATTCTCACCGCCCAAGGCCCTTCGGCACCAGGTGGCGCCTATGACTACAAGATCGGCGATCACATGACCCGCGGCTTTGCCGTGATCGCCTGGCCGGCGAACTACGCGGACACTGGCGTCATGAGTTTTATGATCAGCCACGACGGTGAATTGTTCGAGAAAGACCTCGGCCGTGACAGTGCCAAGCGCGCGGCTGCGATAACGCGTTTCGACCCCGACAGCAGTTGGAGCGAAATAAAGGATGAAGCGGCTGGGCGCTGAATTGGACAGTTCAATACTTGTCGCTCAGATGGCTCTGGCACTCATGAAAAAGCCCGCTTACGCGGGCTTTTTCATGCAGCTTGTCGGTGAAACTACACCTGATCAGAAGTCCAGGTTGGACACCGACAGGGCATTGCTTTCGATGAAGTCGCGGCGTGGTTCCACCGCATCACCCATCAGGGTGTTGAAGATCTGATCGGCAGCGATCGCGTCTTCGATGGTGACCTTGAGCATGCGGCGCACGGTTGGGTCCATGGTGGTTTCCCACAGCTGCTCCGGGTTCATCTCACCCAGACCTTTGTATCGCTGGATGGTGTGACGCTTGGCGGTTTCGTTCATCAGCCAGTCCAAGGCTTCCTTGAACTCGGTGACCGCCTTGCGACGTTCGCCACGCTGCACATACGCACCTTCGCCGAGCAGAGTGCTGAGCTTGCCACCCAGGTTGACCACGGTGCGGTAGTCGTTGCTGCCGAAGAAGTCGCGGTTGAAGGTGATGTAGCTGGCCAGACCGTGCGAAGTGATCTCCACCTCCGGCAGCCAGACATTGCGCTCTTTGTCTTCACGCAGGCTGGCTTTGTAGGCCAGGCCAGACTTCTGGCTGTTGTTCAGGCGCGCCTGGAACTTGGCCAACCAGTTTTCCATGTGCGCGTGATCGCCCAGCTGCTCAAGGGTGACTTCATCCAGGTAGATGAAGTGCTCGGTCAGCTCTTGTGGGTACAGGCGCGACAGACGCTTGAGGGTTTTCATCACACCGCGGAAATCGTTCACCAGGCTTTCCAGCTGTACGCCGGAAACCGCAGGTGCCGATTCGTCCAAGTGCAGGCTGGCGTCATCCAGGGCCGACTGCGTCATGTACTCTTCCATGGCGTCGTCGTCTTTGATGTATTGCTCTTGCTTGCCCTTCTTGACCTTGTACAGCGGCGGCTGAGCGATATAGATGTAGCCACGCTCGACCAGCTCCGGCAACTGACGGAAGAAGAAGGTCAGCAGCAGGGTACGGATGTGCGAACCGTCAACGTCAGCATCGGTCATGATGATGATGTTGTGATAGCGCAGCTTGTCGATGTTGTACTCTTCGCGGCCAATGCCGCAGCCCAGTGCGGTGATCAGCGTACCGACCTCCTGGGACGAGATCATCTTGTCGAAGCGTGCTTTCTCGACGTTGAGGATCTTACCCTTGAGCGGCAGGATCGCCTGGGTGCGACGGTTACGACCTTGCTTGGCCGAACCACCTGCAGAGTCACCCTCCACCAAGTACAGTTCAGAGAGGGCAGGGTCCTTCTCTTGGCAGTCGGCCAATTTGCCCGGCAGGCCAGCGATATCCAATGCGCCTTTGCGGCGAGTCATCTCGCGTGCCTTGCGCGCTGCTTCACGAGCGCGGGCAGCGTCGATCATCTTGCCGACCACCGCCTTGGCTTCGTTGGGGTTTTCCAACAGGAAGTCGGCGAAGTACTTGTTCATTTCTTGTTCCACGGCGGTCTTCACCTCCGAGGAAACCAACTTGTCCTTGGTCTGCGAGCTGAACTTCGGATCCGGCACCTTGACCGAGATGATCGCAGTCAGACCTTCACGGGCATCGTCACCGGTGGTCGCGACCTTGTTCTTCTTGGCCAGGCCTTCTTGCTCGATGTAAGCGTTCAGGCTGCGGGTCAGCGAAGAGCGGAAGCCCACCAGGTGAGTACCACCGTCGCGCTGCGGAATGTTGTTGGTGAAGCACAGCAGGTTTTCGTTGAAGCTGTCGTTCCACTGCAGGGCGACTTCGACACCGACACCGTCGTCACGCTGCACATTGAAGTGGAAGACCTGCGTGTTCACCGGGGTCTTGTTGGTGTTGAGGTATTCAACAAACGCGCGCAGACCACCTTCGTATTTGAAGAACTCTTCTTTACCGCTGCGTTCATCCTTGAGCAGGATGCCAACACCAGAGTTGAGGAAGGACAGCTCGCGGATACGCTTGGCGAGGATGTCCCAGCTGAAGTGGATGTTCTTGAAGGTTTCAGCCGACGGCTTGAAGTGGATGTGGGTACCGGTGGTTTCACTTTCACCGACTACGGCCATAGGTGCCTGAGGCACACCATGCACGTAGGTCTGCTCCCAGATCTTGCCGCTGCGGCGAACAGTAAGGATCAGCTGCTCGGAGAGGGCGTTAACAACGGAAACACCAACCCCGTGCAGACCGCCAGAAACTTTGTAGGAGTTGTCATCGAACTTACCGCCTGCGTGCAGGACGGTCATGATGACCTCAGCCGCCGATACACCTTCTTCTTTGTGCACGTCGACCGGAATGCCGCGACCGTTGTCGCGAACACTGATGGATTCGTCTGGGTGGATGATGACGGTAATGTCATCGCAGTGACCGGCGAGGGCTTCGTCGATCGAGTTGTCGACCACTTCGAAGACCATGTGGTGCAGGCCGCTACCATCATCGGTGTCGCCAATGTACATGCCGGGACGTTTGCGTACGGCATCCAGCCCTTTCAGCACTTTAATGCTGGAGGAATCGTACGTTTGATTTTCGCTCATGCCTTCACTCCCGATGGTCGTGGGTCTGGGTGATACGGCCTTGTTCCACGTGGAACAAAGCAACTGGCGTTTCCGTCTGCCAGCCTTCCCTCAGTAATTCGTGATCTACACAGGTGATGAAAACCTGGCAGCGTAATTCTTCAAGCAAGCGGCATAATGCGCGGCGGTGCTGCTCGTCCAGTTCGGACGGCAAGTCATCCACGAGATAGATACAGAGACCGCGACGGGCTTGGCTGACCAAGTGGCCTTGGGCGATGCGCAATGCACACACCACAAGTTTTTGCTGCCCACGGGACAGGATATCCGCAGCGTTGTTTGCGCCAATACGAAGACGTAAATCAGCACGCTGAGGACCGGCCTGGGTATGGCCCATTTGCTGGTCACGGTGAAGAGAAGAGGCGAGTACTTCGTTGAGTTCCCGGTCCTTGTCCCAGCCGCGGTAATAGCTCAGGGTCAATCCATCCAGCTCGACCAGTTCGCTCAGGGTTCGCTCGAAGACGGGCTTCAAGGCCTTGATATAGTTGCGACGGTATTCATCTATCTCCGCGCTGGCCAGGCACAATTCCCGGTCCCAGGCGGCTTGCGAAGCAGCGTCAAGTGTACCATGCCGCAACCATGAGTTCCGCTGTCGCAGTGCCTTCTGCAGACGTTGCCAGGCCGCCATGAAGCGTGGTTCCACGTGGAACACACCCCAATCGAGGAACTGCCGCCGAATTTTCGGTGCGCCTTCGAGCAAGCGGAAGCTGTCTGGGTTGATCAACTGCAACGGCAGCAGCTCTGCCAATTGAGCAGCACTGCGGGCATTCTGCCCGTCAATGCGGATGGAGAACTCCCCCTGTCGCTCACGCGAAACACCTAGATTACTGGTACCACCTTCGGCCAACTGAACCTCGCCAAACACGGTGCAGGTTGGCTGCTCGTATTGGATAACAGGGTTCAGTCGAGTACTGCGGAAGGAGCGAGCCAGGCCCAATAGATAGACGGCTTCCAGAACACTGGTTTTGCCGCTACCGTTGGCGCCGTAAAGAATGTTGATGCGGGGGGAGGGAGAGAGGGTCACTGGGTGCAGGTTGCGCACCGCAGTGACCATGATGCGTCTTAGGGACATTATCTGCTACAGATTACAGACGCATCGGCATGACAACGTAAGACGAGTCGTCGTTGCCGGCTTCCTGCAGCAGGGCGCTGCTGTTGGAATCGGACAGAATCAGACGAACTTGCTCCGTAGTCATGACGCCCAGCACATCCAGCAGATAGCTGACGTTGAAGCCGATTTCCAGCGAGCTACCGTTGTAGTCGACGCTGATCTCTTCTTCGGCTTCTTCCTGCTCTGGGTTGTTGGCTTGAATCTTCAACTGGCCAGCAGCCAACTGCAGACGAATACCGCGGTACTTCTCGTTGGACAGGATCGCAGTCCGGCTGAACGCTTCGCGCAGGGCCTGACGATCACCGATGACCAGCTTGTCGCCACCCTTGGGCAGAACGCGCTCGTAGTCAGGGAACTTACCGTCGACCAGTTTCGAGGTGAAGGTGAACTCGCCAGTGGTCGCACGAATGTGATGCTGGCCCAGGACGATGCTGACCATGCCTTCTGGATCGGTGAGCAGGCGCGCCAGTTCAAGGATACCTTTGCGTGGAACGATGACCTGGTGGCGCTCCGCCTGGCCGATCGCGGCTTGCATGGAGCACATGGCCAAACGGTGACCGTCGGTGGCAACCGCACGCAGGGTGTCGGTCGACACTTCCAGCAGCATGCCGTTCAGGTAGTAGCGTACATCCTGCTGGGCCATGGCGAAGCTAGTGCGCTCGATCAGACGACGCAGCTTGCTTTGTTCCAGGTTGCAGGTCAGCGAGCCCGGGCCTTCTTCCACAGTCGGGAAGTCATTGGCCGGCAAGGTGGAGAGGGTGAAGCGGCTACGGCCAGCTTTGACCAGCAGCTTCTGCTCGTCCACTTTAATGTCGATCAGGACATCGCTCGGCAGGCTTTTGCAGATGTCCATCAGCTTACGCGCTGGGACAGTAATTTCGCCCGGCTCAGCCGGCTCTTCCAGTTGGACGCGGCCAACCAGCTCGACTTCCAGGTCGGTACCGGTCAACGACAGCTGCTGGCCTTGCACGACCAGCAGGACGTTGGACAGGACCGGCAAGGTCTGGCGGCGCTCGACGACACCTGCGACCAGTTGCAGGGGTTTCAACAGGGCTTCGCGTTGAATGGTGAAATGCATGGTCTAGTCCCTTGCCTTCAAATAGCTGCGCCGACGGCCATCAGGTCGTCAGCGTGCGCAGCAGGTTCTTGTAGTCCTCGCGGATGTCCGCGTCGGATTCCTTCAATTCATTGATCTTGCGGCAGGCGTGCAGCACGGTGGTGTGGTCGCGGCCGCCAAACATGTCGCCGATTTCCGGCAGACTGTGGTTGGTCAGCTCCTTGGACAACGCCATGGCCACCTGACGTGGGCGAGCTACCGATCGCGAACGCCGCTTGGACAGCAGGTCGGAGATCTTGATCTTGTAGTACTCGGCCACGGTGCGCTGAATGTTATCCACACTCACCAGTTTGTCTTGCAGCGCCAGCAGATCCTTGAGCGACTCACGGATCAGCTCGATGGTGATGTCGCGCCCCATGAAGTGCGAGTGAGCGATGACACGCTTGAGCGCGCCTTCCAGCTCACGCACGTTGGAGCGGATGCGCTGGGCGATAAAGAACGCCGCATCGTGAGGAAGTTCCACCTTCGCCTGGTCGGCCTTCTTCATCAGGATCGCTACGCGGGTTTCCAGCTCTGGCGGTTCGACGGCAACCGTCAGGCCCCAACCAAAGCGCGACTTCAGACGCTCTTCAAGGCCTTCGATCTCTTTTGGATAACGGTCGCTGGTAAGAATTACCTGCTGACCACCCTCGAGCAAGGCGTTGAAGGTGTGGAAAAACTCTTCCTGCGAGCGCTCTTTGCGGGCAAAGAACTGGATGTCATCGATCAGCAACGCATCCACCGAACGATAGAAGCGCTTGAACTCGTTGATCGCATTGAGCTGCAACGCCTTGACCATGTCGGCAACGAAGCGCTCCGAGTGCAGGTAGACCACCTTGGCGTTCGGATTCTTCTTGAGCAGGTGGTTACCCACAGCATGCATCAAGTGCGTCTTACCCAGGCCCACACCACCGTAGAGGAACAGCGGGTTGTAGCCATGCTTGGGGTTATCGGCGACCTGCCAGGCAGCTGCCCGAGCCAATTGGTTGGACTTACCTTCAACGAAGGTATCGAACGTGAAGGTTCTGTTGAGGTAGCTGGTGTGCTTGAGCGCACCTTCTACCTGCACGGTCCGTTGCTCAGTGCGCGTGGTAGCACTCGGGACCACT
Source organism: Pseudomonas urmiensis (assembly GCF_014268815.2). Classification (NCBI taxonomy): domain Bacteria; kingdom Pseudomonadati; phylum Pseudomonadota; class Gammaproteobacteria; order Pseudomonadales; family Pseudomonadaceae; genus Pseudomonas; species Pseudomonas urmiensis. Next base: position 5,043,179 of record NZ_JABWRE020000001.1, on the reverse strand, counting down.
GGCGTATCGCCCATCGAGTCGAAACTGTCGCGCGACGACGGCTGTTCCACTTCGTTGGTCAAAAGCGGCTCGACCGCCTGCACAGCAACCGACTCATTCTGCGTGAGTACAGGCGCTGGCTGCTGGGGCTGAGCTTTGGCGGCGACCGCAGCACTGACCGGAGCATTGGGAGCGGCGCGCGGCGCAGAGCTGCGGCGGCTGCCTATTAATAAGGAAAGCGCTGGCGCCAGGCCATTGCCGTGTTCGCCCAGCAGCTCGAGCAGACGACCCAGGTATTTTTCATTGACCCAATCGAGGACGAAACGGTTGGGCGCATAAACGCGCAACTCGTCGCCTTCGGCTTCGACCTGTAGCGGACGGATCCAGGTGTTGAATTGCTGGGCAGGCAGTTCATCGCGCAGAAGCTCCACGCACTGCTGCCAAAGTTCCACTGACACGGATATCCCCTGAGTTGAAAGCCGGATGAGGCAAAAGCAAACCGCCATTGTACCGGGCGAGCGGTTACTTATCCACATGAGACAGCGACTTGAACCATGACAGAGCAGTCAAATGATGGCCAAAACGCCGTCACTGCCATGTGAATAAGCTCTGTGGATAACCGCCCCTAAGGTCTATGCACAACCCTGGGCTCAAGCCTGTTGATAACTCTGCTGTGGATAACGACCACTTTAATCCACAGCTTGTCCGCATGCGCAGCACAGCCGGAGCACCGGTTGCGGACAAGGTTTCAAAACTCTGTACATGGCGTGAATCATGGCCTGTAGATGGTTATCCACAGATAGTGGCTTGCCTAAGATCTATAAGTTATTCAAAAAAGCTTTTTATATGTCTCTTTTATTTTTTCATGTTGTCCACTCTTTGAGATTCGATCAAGCCTGTCGATCCCTTCTTCTAGAAGTCAGCGAGATGTCAGGTAGAAGCCATGCCATCCATAAGGAAAGGTTGGTTGGAAATTGACCTATTGGCTTGCTTTCTCTAGAATCGCCGATCTCTTAAAACGGGGGCCATTCCGGCCCGTAGTCGACGAACCCAGGTAACACGCCATGAAACGTACTTTCCAACCAAGCACCATCAAGCGCGCGCGCACCCACGGCTTCCGTGCCCGTATGGCCACCAAGAACGGCCGCGCTGTTCTGTCGCGTCGTCGTGCCAAAGGCCGTAAGCGTCTGGCCGTTTGATTTTTCGGCACAGGTGGTGAGTCAGGACTTCAGTCGGGAAAAGCGACTGCTTACACCCCGGCATTTCAAAGCGGTCTTCGACTCGCCAACCGGCAAGGTTCCAGGTAAAAGCCTGCTAATCCTTGCCCGCGAGAACGGCCTCGATCACCCGCGCCTTGGCTTGGTGATCGGCAAGAAGAGCGTCAAGCTCGCCGTTCAACGCAATCGCCTCAAACGCTTGATGCGCGATTCCTTTCGTCTGAATCAGCAGAGTCTTGCTGGATTGGACATCGTGATCGTCGCGCGCAAGGGCTTGGGCGAAGTAGAAAACCCAGAATTGCACCAACACTTTGGCAAGCTCTGGAAGCGCCTCGCTCGTAATCGGCCCTCTCCAGCGGTTAATGCCGATTCTGCAGGGGTAGACAGTCACGATGCGTAAACTGGCCCTCGTCCCGATCCAGTTTTACCGTTACGCCATTAGTCCACTGATGGCCAGCCACTGTCGTTTCTACCCCAGCTGCTCCTGTTACGCCTACGAAGCCATAGAAAACCATGGCCTGTTGCGTGGTGGGTGGCTAGCCGTTCGTCGCCTGGGGCGTTGTCATCCGTGGAACGACGGCGGTTTCGATCCCGTCCCTCCCGCTCCTTCCTCCCGAACTTCTTCGATAGCCGAGTAATCATGGATATTAAACGCACGATCCTGATCGTCGCCCTGGCAATCGTGGCCTACGTGCTGGTCCTCAAATGGAACCAGGACTACGGTCAGGCTGCACTGCCGACTCAGCATACTGCTGCCAGCAACGCTGCCCCGGCCCTGCCCGATACCGTGCCGGCCGGCAGTAACAACGGCGCCAGCGCCGATGTGCCGAGCGCCAATGCTGAATCCAGCCCAGCCGAACTGGCTCCGGTTGCAGTCAGCAAGGACCTGATCCGGGTCAAGACCGACGTCCTTGAACTGGCTATCGATCCGGTCGGTGGTGACATCGTCCAGCTGAACCTGCCCAAGTACCCACGTCGCCAGGACCATCCGGACATTCCGTTCCAGCTGTTCGATAACGGTGGCGAGCGTGTTTACCTGGCCCAGAGTGGTCTGACTGGCGTTAATGGGCCGGATGCTCGTTCTTCCGGTCGTCCGCTGTACGCCGCTGAACAAAAGAGCTTCCAACTGGCCGATGGCCAGGAGCAGCTGGTCGTTGACCTGAAGTTCAGCGAGAACGGCGTCAACTACATCAAGCGCTTCAGCTTCAAGCGCGGTGAGTACGACCTGACCGTCAGCTACCTGATCGACAACCAAAGCGCTCAAGCCTGGTCGGGCAACATGTTCGCCCAGCTCAAGCGTGATGCCAGCTCCGATCCTTCGTCGAGCACGGCTACCGGTACCGCGACCTACCTGGGCGCTGCCCTGTGGACGCCTTCCGAGCCGTACAAGAAAGTGTCGATGAAAGACATCGACAAAGGCAGTTTGAAAGAAAATGTGTCCGGCGGCTGGGTTGCCTGGCTGCAACACTACTTCGTAACTGCCTGGATTCCTGCCAAGTCGGATAACAACGTTATCCAGACTCGTAAGGACAGCCAAGGCAACTACATCATCGGCTACACCGGCCCAGCGCTCAGCGTGCCTGCCGGCGGTAAAGTCGAAACCAGCGCCATGCTGTACGCAGGTCCGAAGATTCAGTCCAAGCTCAAAGAGTTGTCCCCAGGCCTGGAACTGACTGTCGACTATGGCTTCCTGTGGTTCATCGCTCAGCCGATCTTCTGGCTGCTGCAACATATCCACAGCATCCTGGGTAACTGGGGCTGGTCGATCATCGTCCTGACCATGCTCATCAAGGGCCTGTTCTTCCCGCTGTCGGCTGCCAGCTACCGCTCGATGGCGCGCATGCGTGCCGTTTCGCCAAAACTGGCCGCGCTGAAGGAACGCTTCGGTGACGATCGCCAGAAGATGTCCCAGGCGATGATGGAGCTATACAAGAAAGAGAAGATCAATCCGCTGGGTGGCTGCTTGCCAATCCTGGTGCAGATGCCAGTGTTCCTGGCCCTGTACTGGGTACTGCTGGAAAGCGTAGAAATGCGCCAGGCCCCGTGGCTGCTGTGGATTACCGACCTGTCGATCAAGGATCCGTTCTTCATCCTGCCGATCATCATGGGCGCGACCATGTTCATCCAGCAGCGCCTGAACCCGACTCCGCCGGATCCGATGCAGGCCAAGGTGATGAAAATGATGCCAATCATCTTCACCTTCTTCTTCCTGTGGTTCCCAGCGGGTCTGGTGCTGTACTGGGTTGTGAACAACTGCTTGTCGATTTCGCAGCAGTGGTACATCACTCGTAGCATCGAAGCTGCGGCCAAGAAGGCTGCCGCTTGACGGGCTGCTAAGCTAGCCTGTGAATAAAAACGCCCCCTCGTGGGGCGTTTTTGCTATCTGTCTGTTGAATTTGTCGTAAGAGGCTTTCGAGCATGAACACTGTGCGTGAAACCATTGCCGCCATCGCTACCGCTCAGGGCCGCGGCGGGGTCGGCATCGTCCGCCTGTCTGGCCCCCTGGCGAGCCAGGCCGGGCAAGCTATTACCGGGCGCACTCTCACGCCCCGGCATGCTCACTACGGGCCGTTCCGCGATCAGGACGGGCTGGTACTGGATGAGGGCATCGTGCTGTTCTTCCCGGGGCCGAACTCGTTTACCGGTGAAGACGTCCTGGAACTACAAGGCCATGGCGGCCCGGTAGTGATGGACATGCTACTGCAGCGCTGCCTGCAACTGGGCTGCCGCCTGGCGCGTCCTGGTGAATTCAGCGAGCGTGCATTCCTCAACGACAAACTCGACTTGGCCCAGGCCGAAGCGATCGCTGACCTGATCGAGGCCAGCTCGACCCAGGCCGCACGCAATGCCTTGCGTTCGTTGCAGGGCGAATTCTCCAAGCGCGTTCACTCGCTGACCGAGGCACTGATCGCGCTGCGGATCTACGTCGAAGCTGCGATCGACTTCCCTGAGGAAGAAATCGACTTTCTCGCCGACGGCCATGTGCTGTCGATGCTCGATGCAGTGCGCAGCGAGTTGTCCACAGTGCAGAAGGAAGCTGGCCAGGGCGCGCTGCTGCGTGACGGTATGAACGTGGTGATTGCCGGACGGCCCAATGCGGGCAAGTCGAGCCTGCTCAACCGCCTGGCTGGGCGTGAGGCGGCCATCGTCACCGATATCGCCGGCACTACCCGGGATATCTTGCGGGAACATATCCACATCGACGGCATGCCGTTGCACGTGGTCGATACCGCAGGGCTGCGTGACACAGACGACCATGTGGAAAAGATCGGCGTGGAACGTGCGCTCAAAGCGATCAGCGAGGCTGACCGGGTGTTGCTGGTTGTGGATAGCACGGCCCCTGAAGCAAGCGATCCCTTCGCCTTGTGGCCAGAGTTTCTCGATCAGCGCCCAGATTCTGGCAAAGTCACCTTGATTCGTAACAAGGCAGACCTGAGCGGGGAAGCGGTGGCCATGGAGCAATGTGACGATGGCCATGTGACCATTACCCTCAGCGCCAAGGGCGATGACAGCGGCTTGCTGCTGCTGCGCGATCACCTGAAAGCATGCATGGGTTATGAACAGACCTCAGAGAGCAGCTTCAGCGCCCGTCGACGCCACCTGGAGGCCTTGAACCAGGCTAGCGCGCACCTTGAGCATGGTCGTGACCAGCTGACCCTGGCCGGCGCTGGAGAGCTGTTGGCGGAAGATCTGCGTCAAGCTCAGCAGGCGCTGGGAGAGATTACCGGCGCGTTCAGTTCCGATGATCTGCTGGGGCGTATCTTCTCAAGCTTCTGCATCGGCAAGTAATCCACAACCGCTCCCCTCCAGTTACCGCCGATCAGCAAGGTAGTACCTGTGGGAGCGGGTTCACCCCGCGAAGAACACACCCCGATGAATAGCGAGGGCTGCGCTTTCGTCGGTGGATAAACCGCTCCTCCACAGCCTACCCCCATCTATTTTCCAATTTCCTTTGAAGACCCACGCCTTTGATTTCATCAACAGGTGCGTTTTCGTTCGTCTAAGCCCTGTGGAAAACTCACCTTCAGCTCAGTTGATAAACCCCCTTCAGAGCTGAGGACAAATCCACCTGTGGGTAAATAGGCATTTCATCCACAGGCTAAATGCGCTTATCCATAGCCCTCATGGCCACTCAAGCACAGGGTTTAATTTCTCTGTACATACCATGAATATTGGTGTGTAGAGCTTTATCCACAGAAAAGGCGGTGCATAAGAATAAACATAAAAACAAAGCTTTTTTAATTTCTTCCTTTTTAATTTCTGTTATCCCCGTTCATCCACAGCCTGGTCAAAATTTGCTCAAAAGGTTTCTTTAGCAGGTAGGAAGTCCCTATACTTGTCGGCTTACCTTCTCTATTCGCAAAAACAGGCACGAGGTGCGTGGTGGATTTCCCTTCCCGTTTTGAAGTGATCGTCATCGGCGGCGGCCATGCCGGTACCGAGGCTGCGCTTGCGTCTGCACGCATGGGGGTAAAAACCCTGCTGCTGACCCATAACGTGGAAACCCTCGGTCACATGAGTTGCAACCCCGCTATTGGTGGGATCGGCAAGAGTCATCTGGTCAAAGAGATCGATGCGCTCGGCGGCGCCATGGCGTTGGCCACCGACAAGAGCGGCATTCAGTTCCGCGTGTTGAACAACCGCAAAGGCCCGGCCGTCCGTGCGACCCGTGCCCAGGCTGACCGCGCGATCTATAAGGCGGTGGTCCGTGAAATCCTGGAAAACCAACCGAACCTGTGGATATTCCAGCAGTCCTGCGACGACCTGATCGTCGAACAGGACCAGGTCAAGGGCGTGGTCACGCAAATGGGTCTGCGGTTCTTCGCCGACTCGGTGGTACTGACCACTGGCACATTCCTCGCCGGACTTATTCACATTGGCTTGCAGAATTACACCGGCGGCCGCGCCGGTGATCCGCCCGCCATTGCCCTGGCCCACCGCATGCGTGAACTGCCGCTGCGCGTCGGCCGGCTGAAAACCGGTACGCCGCCGCGTATCGATGGCCGCTCTGTGGACTTCTCGGTGATGACCGAGCAGCCCGGCGATACGCCGATTCCGGTGATGTCGTTCATGGGCAATGCGCAGATGCACCCGCGCCAGGTCAGCTGCTGGATCACCCACACCAATGCCCGCACCCACGAAATCATTGCTTCGAACCTCGACCGTTCGCCGATGTATTCCGGGGTTATCGAAGGTGTCGGCCCACGTTACTGCCCGTCGATCGAAGACAAGATCCATCGTTTCGCCGACAAGGAAAGCCATCAGGTGTTCATCGAGCCGGAAGGCCTGACCACCCATGAGCTGTACCCCAATGGCATTTCCACATCGCTGCCGTTCGACGTGCAGCTGGAGTTGGTCCGCTCGATCCGCGGCATGGAAAACGCCCACATCGTGCGCCCGGGCTATGCCATCGAGTATGACTACTTCGATCCGCGTGACCTGAAGTACAGCCTCGAAACCAAAGTGATTGGCGGCCTGTTCTTCGCCGGCCAGATCAACGGCACCACCGGCTACGAAGAAGCTGGCGCTCAAGGTCTGCTGGCCGGAACCAACGCCGCACTGCGTGCGCAGGGTCGGGAAAGCTGGTGCCCGCGTCGCGACGAGGCGTACATCGGCGTACTGGTCGACGACCTGATTACCCTGGGGACCCAGGAGCCGTACCGCATGTTCACGTCGCGCGCCGAGTACCGCTTGATCCTGCGTGAAGACAACGCCGACCTGCGTCTGACCGAGAAGGGCCGCGAGCTGGGCTTGATCGATGACCAGCGTTGGGCTGCGTTCTGCGCCAAGCGCGAAGGCATCGAGCGTGAAGAGCAGCGCCTGAAGTCGACTTGGGTTCGTCCCGGCACGCCGATGGGCCAAGCCGTTGTGGATAAGTTCGGTACGCCGCTGAGCCACGAATACAGCCTGCTCAACCTGCTGGCTCGCCCGGAAATCGACTATGCCGGCCTGATCGAGGCTACTGGCGGTGAGGCACTTGACCCGCAAGTGGCTGAGCAAGTCGAGATCAAGACCAAGTACGCCGGATACATCGACCGTCAACAGGATGAGATCGCTCGTCTGCGCGCCAGCGAAGACACCCGCCTGCCTGTGGATATCGACTACACGACGATCTCCGGCCTGTCCAAGGAGATCCAGGGCAAACTCGGCCAGACTCGCCCGGAGACCCTCGGCCAGGCTTCGCGCATCCCCGGCGTGACCCCGGCGGCGATTTCCCTGTTGCTGATTCATCTGAAAAAACGCGGCGCAGGCCGCGAATTGGAGCAAAGCGCTTGAGTTCCTTGGTCACCCCGCAACACGCAGAAGAGTTGTCCACAGGCGCGCGCCAGCTCGGTGTCGAGTTGAGCCCACAGCAGCACGAGCAACTGCTGGGCTACCTGGCCCTGTTGATCAAATGGAACAAGGCCTACAACCTGACCGCAGTGCGCGACCCGAACGAAATGGTCTCGCGGCATCTGCTCGACAGCCTCAGCGTCATGCCGTTTATCCACAGCGACACGCAAAGTTGGCTGGATGTCGGCAGCGGCGGTGGCATGCCGGGGATTCCTTTGGCTATCCTGCACCCGCACAAGCAAGTGACGCTGCTCGACAGCAATGGCAAGAAAACCCGCTTCCTCACCCAGGTGAAGATGGAGCTGAAACTGGACAACCTGCAGGTTATCCACAGCCGGGTCGAAGAGTATCAACCGGCGCAGCCGTTCAGCGGGATCATCTCGCGGGCATTCAGCAGCATGGAGAACTTCACCGGCTGGACTCGCCACCTGGGCGACACGCGGACGCTTTGGCTTGCAATGAAAGGGCTGCATCCTGCCGACGAACTGGTAGCATTGCCCGCAGACTTCACAGTGGAAAGCGAGCAGGCCCTGACCGTTCCGGGTTGCCAGGGCCAGCGCCATCTGCTGATACTGCGCCGCAAGGCATGACTGGGATTACACGCAACAATGGCTAAGGTATTCGCAATCGCGAACCAGAAAGGTGGTGTGGGCAAGACCACCACCTGTATCAATCTCGCCGCATCGCTGGCTGCGACCAAGCGCCGTGTGCTGCTGATCGACCTCGATCCGCAGGGCAACGCGACCATGGGCAGCGGGGTGGACAAGCACGAGCTCGAGCATTCGGTCTACGACCTGCTCATCGGCGAATGCGACCTGGCCCAGGCGATGCACTACTCCGAGCACGGCGGTTTCCAACTGCTGCCGGCCAACCGCGACCTCACCGCCGCGGAAGTGGTGCTGCTGGAGATGCAGGTCAAGGAGAGCCGTCTGCGCAATGCGCTGGCGCCTATCCGCGAGAATTACGACTACATCCTCATCGACTGCCCACCGTCGCTGTCGATGCTCACCCTCAACGCCTTGGTCGCCTCCGATGGCGTGATTATCCCGATGCAGTGCGAGTACTACGCACTCGAAGGTCTCAGCGACCTTGTGGATAACATCAAGCGCATCGCAGCCCGGCTGAACCCGGCGCTGAAGATCGAAGGCCTGCTGCGGACCATGTACGATCCGCGCCTGAGCCTGAACAACGATGTTTCGGCGCAGCTCAAAGAGCACTTCGGCGAGCAGCTGTACGATACGGTGATCCCGCGCAACATTCGCCTGGCCGAGGCGCCAAGCTTTGGCATGCCGGCCCTGGCCTACGACAAGCAATCGCGTGGCGCACTGGCCTATCTGGCCCTGGCCGGGGAACTGGTACGCCGCCAACGCCGTCAATCACGCACTGCACAAACAACTTAAGGAATCCGCATGGCCGTTAAGAAACGGGGTCTCGGACGTGGGTTGGATGCACTGCTCAGTGGTCCTTCCGTCAGCTCGCTCGAGGAGCAGGCTGTCAAGATCGACCAGAAAGAACTGCAACACCTGCCGGTCGAGCTGATCCAGCGTGGCAAGTACCAGCCACGCCGGGACATGGACCCGGAGGCGCTGGAAGAACTGGCTGCCTCGATTCGCACCCAAGGCGTCATGCAGCCGATCGTGGTTCGGCCGATCGGTGACCAGCGCTACGAGATCATCGCCGGCGAACGCCGCTGGCGCGCCACTCAACTGGCGGGCCTGGACACCATCCCGGCCATGGTCCGTGATGTACCCGATGAAGCCGCCATCGCCATGGCGCTGATCGAGAACATCCAACGTGAGGATCTCAACCCGCTGGAAGAGGCGATTGCCCTGCAACGCCTGCAGCAGGAATTCGAACTGACCCAGCAGCAAGTAGCAGACGCCGTCGGCAAGTCACGGGTGACCGTGGCCAACCTGCTGCGCTTGATCTCGCTGCCGGAGGCAATCAAGACCATGCTCGCCCACGGCGACCTGGAGATGGGCCACGCTCGCGCCTTGCTGGGCCTGGAAGAAGATCGCCAGGAAGAAGGGGCGCGTCATGTTGTCGCACGTGGGCTCACTGTGCGCCAAACCGAGGCACTGGTGCGCCAGTGGCTGAGCGGCAAACCTGATCCGGTCGAACCGAGCAAACCTGATCCGGATATCGCTCGCCTCGAACAGCGTCTGGCAGAGCGCCTGGGCTCGGCGGTGCAGATCCGCCATGGCAACAAGGGCAAAGGTCAGTTGGTGATTCGCTATAACTCGCTCGACGAGTTGCAAGGCGTGCTTGCTCACATCCGCTGAAACAATTCCCGTTGTAGCGCGCAGTCGGAAATCACTACCCAATAGTTGAATAGGGGTTAATCCCCCCCTATACTCTGCGCGCATTTTGTCGGCACAAATTATGCCAAGTCGTTGCTGACTTGATGGTCGACTTTCCAGGAGTAGATGCGATGGAAATCCGCACGCCAAACCGCCTGCCTTTCCATCGCTGGGCAGTTTTTCCAGTACTGCTGACGCAATGTGTCGTAGTCCTGCTGGCAACTTTGGTGTTGTGGCAGTGGAAAGGAGCAGTCAGTGGATATTCAGGCCTCTGTGGAGGGCTGATTGCCTGGCTGCCGAATGTGTATTTCGCCTGGAAGGCTTTTCGCTTTAGCGGAGCCCGGGCAGCGCAGGCCATCGTCAAGTCGTTCTACGCAGGCGAGGCAGGCAAATTGATTTTGACGGCAGTGCTGTTTGCACTGACCTTCGCAGGAGTGAAGCCATTGGCGCCGTTAGCAGTATTCGGCGTCTTCGTGCTGACCCAATTGGTCAGCTGGTTCGCGCCCCTGCTAATGAATAAAAGACTTTCGAGACCTAAGGGCGTTTGAGGCAACCATGGCAGCAGAAACCGCTTCGGGCTATATCCAGCACCACTTGCAGAACCTGACCTACGGTCAACTACCAGACGGCAGCTGGGGCTTGGCCCATTCGGCTGCAGAAGCCAAGGCAATGGGCTTCTGGGCCTTCCACCTGGATACCCTGGGCTGGTCGGTTGCGCTGGGTCTGATCTTCCTCTTCATCTTCCGCATGGCGGCCAAGAAGGCCACTTCCGGCCAACCTGGCGGCCTGCAGAACTTCGTCGAGGTGATGGTCGATTTCGTCCACGGCAGCGTCAAGGACTCGTTCCACGGCCGTAGCCCGGTCATCGCCCCACTGGCCCTGACCATCTTCGTCTGGGTGTTCCTGATGAACGCCATCGACTTGATCCCGGTCGACTGGATCCCGGTGCTGGCTGCCAAGATCTCGGGTGATCCGCACATTGCGTTCCGCGCTGTGCCTACCACCGACCCGAACGCCACCCTGGGCATGGCCTTCTCGGTGTTCGCGCTGATCATCTTCTACAGCATCAAGGTCAAGGGCATCGGCGGCTTCATCGGCGAGCTGACCCTGCACCCGTTCGGCAGCAAGAACATCTTCGTTCAAGCCCTGCTGATCCCGGTGAACTTCCTGCTTGAATTCGTCACCCTGATCGCCAAGCCGATCTCGCTGGCACTGCGTCTGTTCGGCAACATGTATGCCGGCGAACTGGTGTTCATCCTGATCGCGGTAATGTTCGGCAGCGGCCTGCTCTGGCTCAGCGGCCTGGGTGTGGTGCTGCAATGGGCGTGGGCTGTGTTCCACATCCTGATCATCACCCTGCAAGCCTTCATCTTCATGATGCTTACCATCGTCTACCTGTCGATGGCTCACGAAGATAACCATTAAGACCGCCTGGCGTGTCTGATAGCCTTCCCTGCCCGTTTGGGGGGAGGGCTGTAAAAAGTCCGCAAGGGCAGTTGTACCAAACGATTTGTTTTACCGCTTCAAACTAAAAACCTAACCAATACGACGTAAAAGTCGGGAGGAAAGATGGAAACTGTAGTTGGTCTTACCGCTATCGCTGTTGCTCTGCTGATCGGTCTGGGCGCACTGGGCACCGCAATTGGTTTCGGCCTGCTGGGCGGCAAGTTCCTGGAAGGCGCTGCTCGTCAGCCTGAGATGGTTCCGATGCTGCAGGTCAAAATGTTCATCGTTGCCGGTCTGCTCGACGCCGTAACCATGATCGGTGTTGGTATTGCTCTGTTCTTCACCTTCGCAAACCCGTTCGTTGGTCAAATCGCCGGCTAATCACTCGTACCCACGAGTTGATTGCTGTGATGAACAAAGACCGAGCGAGGTGTTGGCGTGAACATTAATGCAACCCTGATTGGCCAATCCGTTGCTTTCCTGATTTTTGTCGTCTTCTGCATGAAGTACGTATGGCCTCCGGTCATCACTGCCCTGCAAGAGCGTCAAAAGAAGATTGCTGATGGCTTGGACGCTGCCAACCGCGCAGCTCGCGACCTGGAGCTGGCCCAAGAGAAAGCGGGTCAGCAACTGCGTGAAGCTAAAGCACAGGCAGCCGAAATCATTGAGCAAGCCAAGAAACGCGCTGCTCAGCTTGTCGAGGAAGCCCGTGATCAGGCCCGCGTCGAAGCTGACCGTGTGAAGGCTCAGGCTCAGGCCGAGATCGAACAGGAACTGAACAGCGTCAAAGACGCCCTGCGTGCCCAACTGGGTGCCCTGGCTGTTGGCGGTGCTGAAAAGATCCTTGGCGCCACAATCGATCAAAACGCGCATGCGGAGCTGGTTAACAAACTGGCCGCTGAAATTTAAGCGAGGGCGATCATGGCAGAACTGACCACGTTGGCCCGACCTTACGCTAAGGCTGCCTTTGAGCACGCCCAGGCCCATCAGCAACTGGCCAATTGGTCAGCCATGCTCGGCCTGGCTGCTGCTGTGTCGCAAGACGACACCATGCAGCGCCTGCTCAAGGCCCCGCGACTGACGAGCGCACAAAAGGCCGCCACTTTCATTGAAGTGTGCGGTGACAAGTTCGATGCACAGGCACAGAATTTCATTCATGTTGCCGCGGAAAATGGCCGTCTCCTGCTCCTGCCGGAGATTGCCGACCTGTTCGAGCTGTACAAGGCCGAACTGGAAAAATCCGTGGACGTGGAAGTCACCAGTGCTTTTGCGTTGAACCAAGAACAGCAAGACAAACTCGCCAAGGTTCTCAGTGCACGGCTCGGCCAGGAAGTTCGCCTGCACGCGTCGGAGGATGCCAGCCTGATCGGCGGCGTCCTCATCCGCGCAGGCGACCTGGTAATCGATGGCTCGGTTCGCGGCAAGATCGCGAAACTGGCCGAAGCATTGAAATCTTGAGTTTGAAGGGGCAGCAGAGCAATGCAGCAACTCAATCCTTCCGAAATTAGTGAAATCATCAAGGGCCGCATCGATAACCTCGATGTAGCCTCTCAAGCCCGCAACGAAGGTACCGTCGTCAGCGTTTCTGACGGTATCGTGCGGATTCACGGTCTGGCCGACGTTATGTACGGCGAAATGATCGAGTTTCCGGGTGGCGTGTACGGCATGGCCCTGAACCTGGAGCAAGACTCCGTAGGTGCAGTGATCCTGGGTGCCTATGACACCCTCGCCGAAGGCATGAGCGCCAAGTGCACCGGCCGCATCCTGGAAGTTCCAGTTGGTAAGGAACTGCTGGGTCGCGTCGTTGACGCACTGGGCAACCCAATCGATGGCAAAGGCCCGCTGGGCAACACCGAGACCGACGCGGTCGAGAAAGTTGCTCCAGGCGTGATCTGGCGTAAGTCGGTAGACCAGCCTGTACAGACTGGCTACAAATCCGTCGACGCCATGATCCCTGTCGGCCGTGGCCAGCGTGAGCTGATCATCGGTGACCGTCAGATCGGCAAGACCGCCATGGCCATCGACGCCATCATCAACCAGAAAGACTCCGGTATTTTCTGCGTTTATGTTGCTGTCGGCCAGAAGCGTTCCACCGTTGCCAACATCGTTCGCAAGCTGGAAGAAAACGACGCACTGAAAAACACCATCGTGGTGGTTGCCAGCGCCTCGGAATCCGCCGCACTGCAATTCCTGGCGCCATACGCCGGTTGCACCATGGGCGAGTTCTTCCGTGACCGCGGTGAAGACGCGCTGATCGTTTACGATGACCTGTCCAAGCAGGCTGTTGCCTACCGTCAGATCTCCCTGCTGCTGCGCCGTCCACCAGGACGTGAAGCGTACCCAGGCGACGTGTTCTATCTCCACTCCCGTCTGCTGGAGCGTGCATCGCGCGTTTCCGAAGAGTACGTCGAGAAGTTCACCAACGGTGCTGTGACTGGCAAAACCGGTTCCCTGACCGCGCTGCCGATCATCGAAACCCAGGCTGGCGACGTTTCCGCGTTCGTTCCGACCAACGTGATCTCGATCACCGACGGTCAGATCTTCCTGGAATCGGCCATGTTCAACTCGGGCATCCGCCCTGCAGTGAACGCCGGTGTTTCGGTATCCCGCGTAGGTGGTGCCGCTCAGACCAAGATCATCAAGAAACTGTCCGGTGGTATCCGTACCGCTCTGGCTCAGTACCGTGAGCTGGCTGCATTCGCCCAGTTCGCTTCCGATCTGGACGAAGCGACCCGCAAGCAGCTGGAGCATGGTCAGCGCGTTACCGAGCTGATGAAGCAGAAGCAGTACGCGCCGATGTCCATCGCGGACATGGCCCTGTCGCTGTATGCCGCTGAGCGTGGCTTCCTGACTGACGTAGAAGTCTCCAAGATCGGCAGCTTCGAGCAAGCACTGATCGCCTTCTTCAACCGTGATCACGCTGAACTGATGGCGAAGATCAACGTGAAGGGTGACTTCAACGACGAAATCGACGCAGGCCTGAAAGCCGGCATCGAGAAGTTCAAGGCCACCCAGACCTGGTAAGCCGCAGCGGGGGCCCAGGCCCCCGCTTGCTAACCTGATAGGTGATACATGGCAGGCGCAAAAGAGATTCGCAGTAAGATTGCGAGCATCAAAAGCACGCAAAAAATTACCAGCGCCATGGAGAAAGTGGCGGTAAGCAAGATGCGCAAGGCACAAATGCGCATGGCTGCTAGCCGTCCTTACGCGGAGCGTATCCGCCAGGTGATCGGTCATCTGGCCAACGCCAACCCGGAATACCGCCACCCATTCATGATCGAGCGCCCTGTAAAGCGCACCGGTTATATCGTGGTGAGCAGTGACCGTGGTCTGTGCGGTGGCTTGAACACCAACCTGTTCAAGGCCCTGGTCAAGGACATGAACGCAAACCGCGAACAGGGCGTGGAAATCGACCTGTGCGTGATCGGCAGCAAGGGTGCAACTTTCTTCCGCATCTTTGGCGGCAACGTCGTAGCAGCGATCAGCCACTTGGGCGAAGAGCCATCGATCAACGATCTGATCGGCTCTGTCAAAGTGATGCTGGACGCCTACCTGGATGGCCGTATCGATCGCCTTTCGGTGGTTTCGAACAAGTTCATCAACACCATGACCCAAAAACCGACGGTCGAGCAATTGGTACCGTTGGTGGCAACCCCGGATCAGGATCTCAAGCATCACTGGGATTACCTGTACGAACCCGACGCAAAAGAGCTGCTGGACGGCTTGATGGTGCGTTACGTGGAGTCGCAGGTATACCAGGCGGTGGTCGAGAACAACGCTGCTGAACAAGCGGCCCGGATGATCGCCATGAAGAACGCCACAGACAACGCCGGTGATTTGATCAAAGAGCTTCAGTTGATCTACAACAAGGCGCGTCAGGCTGCGATCACCCAGGAGATCTCGGAAATCGTCGGCGGCGCTGCCGCGGTTTAACGGTTCAAAAATTCAGAGGATCCAGCTATGAGTAGCGGACGTATCGTTCAAATCATCGGCGCCGTCATCGACGTGGAATTCCCACGTGACGTCGTGCCGAGTGTATACAACGCGCTGAAAGTACAAGGCGCGGAAACCACCCTGGAAGTCCAGCAGCAGCTGGGCGACGGCGTGGTTCGTACCATTGCGATGGGCTCCACCGAAGGCCTGAAGCGCGGTCTGGAAGTCGTTGACTCCGGCGCTGCCATTTCCGTTCCTGTTGGTAAGGCCACCCTGGGCCGTATCATGGACGTACTGGGCAACCCAATCGACGAAGCCGGCCCGATCGGCGAGGAAGAGCGTCGCGGTATCCACCAGCCAGCGCCTTCGTTCGCTGACCAGGCAGGCGGCAACGACCTGCTGGAAACCGGCATCAAGGTTATCGACCTGGTTTGCCCGTTCGCCAAGGGTGGTAAGGTTGGTCTGTTCGGTGGTGCCGGTGTCGGCAAGACCGTAAACATGATGGAACTGATCCGTAACATCGCCATGGAACACAGCGGTTACTCCGTGTTCGCTGGTGTGGGTGAGCGTACTCGTGAGGGTAACGACTTCTACCACGAGATGAAGGACTCCAACGTTCTCGACAAAGTAGCCTTGGTCTACGGTCAGATGAACGAGCCACCAGGAAACCGTCTGCGCGTCGCGCTGACCGGCCTGACCATGGCTGAGAAGTTCCGTGACGAAGGTAACGACGTTCTGCTGTTCGTCGACAACATCTATCGTTACACCCTGGCCGGTACCGAAGTATCCGCACTGCTGGGCCGTATGCCTTCGGCAGTAGGTTACCAGCCGACCCTGGCTGAAGAGATGGGCGTTCTGCAAGAGCGCATCACCTCCACCAAGGAAGGTTCGATCACCTCCGTCCAGGCCGTATACGTACCTGCGGACGACCTGACCGACCCGTCGCCAGCGACCACCTTCGCCCACTTGGACGCCACCGTCGTTCTGTCCCGTGACATCGCCTCCCTGGGTATCTACCCAGCGGTCGACCCACTGGACTCGACTTCGCGTCAGCTGGACCCGAACGTGATCGGCAACGAGCACTACGACACCGCTCGTGGCGTTCAGTATGTTCTGCAGCGCTACAAAGAGCTGAAGGACATCATCGCGATCCTGGGTATGGACGAACTGTCCGAGACCGACAAGCAACTGGTAGCCCGCGCTCGTAAGATCCAGCGCTTCCTGTCGCAGCCGTTCTTCGTGGCCGAAGTCTTCACCGGTTCGCCAGGCAAGTACGTTTCCCTGAAAGACACCATCGCTGGCTTCAGCGGCATCCTCAAAGGTGACTACGACCACCTGCCAGAACAAGCGTTCTACATGGTCGGCAGCATCGACGAAGCGATCGAGAAAGCCAAGAAACTGTAATTCCTGCGCCCCGCAAGGGGCGCTATCAGGTTGAGGCAAGCAGATGGCTATGACAGTCCATTGCGATATCGTCAGCGCGGAAGGAGAGATTTTCTCCGGCCTGGTCGAGATGGTAGTTGCGCACGGTAACCTGGGTGATCTTGGTATCGCTCCAGGCCACGCGCCGCTGATCACCAATCTCAAGCCTGGTCCGATCACGCTGACCAAGCAGGGTGGCGCCCAAGAGGTGTTCTACATCTCTGGTGGTTTCCTCGAGGTTCAGCCGAACATGGTCAAGGTGCTTGCCGATACCGTGCAACGTGCTGCTGACCTGGACGAGGCTCAGGCTCAGGAAGCCCTCAAGGCTGCTGAGAACGCCCTGCACAGCAAAAGCGCTGATTTCGACTACGGCGCCGCTGCCGCACGTCTGGCCGAGGCCGCAGCTCAGCTGCGTACCGTCCAGCAAATGCGCAGAGGCAAGTAATCCGGCCCCGGCCAGATCACTGCTGTTGCGATTGAGTAAAAGGGTAGCCTCGGCTACCCTTTTTCTTTTTCCGAATTTCCCTCATCGGTCACATTGCTGACCGCCCAGGATTGGTAGCCAGTCAATGTCCCTCGATATCGTTATTCTCGCCGCCGGCCAAGGCACCCGCATGCGTTCGGCATTGCCCAAGGTGCTGCATCCGGTGGCTGGCAACTCCATGCTCGGTCACGTTATCCACAGCGCGCGCCAGCTGAAGCCTAGCGGTATCCATGTGGTCATTGGCCATGGTGCCGAGCTGGTGCGCGAGCGGCTAGCCGCGGATGACCTGAACTTCGTCCTGCAAGACAAGCAGCTGGGCACCGGCCACGCCGTCGCCCAGGCGATTCCAGCACTCACCGCCGACACCGTGCTGGTGCTGTACGGCGACGTGCCGCTGATTGAAGTAGAAACCCTGCAGCGCTTGCTGGCCAAGGCCAACCAGCAGCAGTTGGGCCTGCTCACCGTCAATCTTGAAGATCCGACCGGCTACGGCCGCATCGTGCGTGATGCCCAGGGCCAGGTCGCGGCAATCGTCGAGCACAAGGACGCCAGCGACGCGCAGAAAGCGATCAAGGAAGGCAACACCGGCATCCTCGCCATGCCCGCCGCGCGCCTGGCCGACTGGATGGGGCGGCTGTCCAACAACAACGCCCAGGGTGAGTACTACCTCACCGACGTGATCGCCATGGCCGTTGCCGATGGCCTGGTGGTCGCCACCGAACAGCCGCATGATCCGATGGAAGTGCAGGGCGCCAATGATCGCCGGCAGCTGTCTGAGCTTGAGCGTCACTACCAGCTGCGCGAGGGCCGTCGGTTGATGGCCCAGGGCGTAACCCTGCGCGATCCAGCGCGCTTCGATGTCCGAGGTGAGGTGACCGTTGGTCGCGATGTGCTGATCGACGTTAACGTGATTCTCGAAGGCAAGGTGGTGATCGAGGATGACGTACAGATCGGTCCGAACTGCGTCATCAAGGACAGCACCCTGCGCAAAGGCGCAGTAGTCAAAGCCAACAGCCACCTTGATGGTGCGGTGTTGGGCGAGGGCAGCGATGCTGGCCCGTTCGCGCGCCTGCGTCCGGGTAGCGTGCTGGATGCCAAGGCCCATGTGGGTAACTTCGTCGAGCTGAAGAATGCCCACTTGGGCGAGGGCGCCAAGGCCGGTCACCTGACTTACCTGGGTGACGCCGAGGTCGGCGCCCGCACCAACATCGGTGCCGGCACCATTACCTGCAACTATGATGGCGCCAACAAGTTCAAGACAGTGATGGGCGAGGATGTGTTCATCGGCTCGAACAACTCGCTGGTAGCCCCTGTTGAAATCAAGGACGGCGCTACTACGGCGGCGGGTTCTACCATCACCCAGACCGTTGAAGACAAGCAATTGGCCGTGGGCCGTGCGCGCCAACGCAACATTGAAGGCTGGAAACGTCCAGAGAAGATCAAGAAGAGCTGATTGCTTCACCGAGGGTTATCCACAGACCCTATCGCGGGGCAAGCCCGCTCCCACGTTGGACTCCACATCCGGAGCTAGGCGTGGGGGCGGGCTTGCCCCGCGATTTTTTTATCCACAGAGCTATTTAGGCATTGACGAAGCCTTCGTCTTAGGTTTTGATTGCAATCATTATCTTTCGAATCGAAACTTAACCTGTCATGTCGAAACGAAACACGCCCCAGCGCCGTCACAATATCCTGGCCTTGCTCACCGAGCAGGGTGAAGTGAGTGTGGATAACTTGGCCAAGCGTTTCGAAACTTCGGAAGTGACCATCCGCAAAGACCTCGCTGCGCTTGAAGCCAACGGCCTGCTACTGCGCCGTTATGGCGGCGCTGTCCCGGTGCCCCAGGAGTTGCTCGGCGAAGCCGTGCAGCCGGTGTCGCGCTACAAGCAAGCGATCGCCCGCGCCGCCGTTGCCCGGATTCGCGAACATGCGCGGATCATCATCGACAGTGGCAGCACCACCGCCGCCATGATCCCTGAACTGGGCCGCCAGCCGGGTCTGGTAGTAATGACCAACTCGTTGAACGTCGCCCGTGCCATCAGCGAGCTCGAACATGAGCCAGTACTGTTGATGACGGGCGGCACCTGGGATCCGCACTCCGAGTCGTTCCAGGGCCAGGTCGCCGAGCAGGTACTACGCTCATACGATTTCGACCAGCTGTTCATCGGTGCCGATGGCATCGACCTCGAACGTGGCACCACCACCTTCAATGAATTGCTCGGCCTGAGCCGGGTGATGGCGGAGGTGGCCCGCGAAGTGATCGTGATGGTCGAGTCAGACAAGGTCGGGCGCAAGATTCCCAACCTTGAGCTGCCGTGGAGCAGCATCAACACCCTGATTACAGATGACCGCCTGCCAGCAGCGGCACGCGAAGAATTCAAAGCCCGCGGCATTAACCTGATCTGCGCCGCGATCAGCCAGGAGCATTAATTATGTGTGGAATCGTCGGTGCCGTAGCCGAGCGCAACATTACTACCATCCTGATCGAAGGCCTCAAGCGCCTGGAATACCGTGGCTATGACAGCGCAGGGCTGGCCGTCTATACCCAAGACGGTACCCTTGAGCGTCGTCGCCGGATCGGCAAGGTCAGCGAATTGGAAGCCGCTGTTGCCGCCGAGCCGCTGGCGGGCCAACTGGGCATCGCCCACACCCGCTGGGCTACCCACGGTGCACCTACCGAGACCAATGCTCACCCGCATTTCTCCGGCCACGAAGTGGCAGTGGTGCACAACGGCATCATCGAAAACCACGAAGCCCTGCGTGAAGAGCTCAAAGCGCTGGGCTACCCGTTTGTTTCGCAAACCGACACCGAAGTGATCGTCCACCTGATTCACCACACCCTCAAGAGCACGCCAGATCTGGCCGACGCCCTCAAGGTAGCGGTCAAACGCCTGCACGGCGCATATGGCTTGGCGCTGATCAGCGTCAAACAGCCAGACCGCCTGGTTGCAGCGCGTAGCGGTAGCCCGCTGGTAATCGGCCTGGGCCATGGGGAAAACTTCCTCGCTTCCGACCAGTTGGCCCTGCGCCAGGTCACCGACCGCTTCATGTACCTCGAAGAGGGCGATATCGCCGAGATCCGCCGTGACCAGATCAACATCTGGGATCAGGCTGGCAACAAAGTCCAGCGCGAGGCAGTGCAGTACCACGAAGGTGCCGAGGCGGCGGACAAGGGCGCTTATCGCCACTTCATGCTCAAAGAGATCCACGAGCAGCCAACCGTCGTTCAGCGCACCCTGGAAGGTCGCCTGGGCAGTGATCACGTGTTGGTTCAAGCATTTGGCCCACAGGCAGCCGAGCTGTTTGGCAAAGTGCGTAACGTGCAGATCGTCGCCTGCGGCACCAGCTACCACGCCGGTATGGTCGCCCGTTACTGGCTCGAAGGCCTGGCTGGCATTCCGTGCCAGGTCGAAGTGGCCAGCGAGTTCCGCTATCGCAAGGTAGTGGTGCAGCCAGACACCCTGTTCGTCTCGATTTCCCAGTCGGGTGAAACCGCCGATACCTTGGCGGCCCTGCGCAATGCCAAGGAGCTGGGCTTCCTCGGCAGCCTGGCGATCTGCAACGTGGGCATCAGCTCGCTGGTTCGCGAATCCGATCTGACCCTGCTGACCCTGGCCGGCCCAGAAATCGGCGTGGCCTCGACCAAAGCCTTCACCACCCAGCTGGTCTCGCTGATGCTGCTGACCCTGGCATTGGGCCAGGTTCGCGGCACCCTGGAGGCAGGCGTCGAAGCTGAGTTGGTCGAAGAACTGCGTCGCTTGCCGACTCGCCTGGGTGAAGCCCTGGCCATGGACGGCACGGTCGAGAAGATCGCCGAGCTGTTTGCCGACAAGCACCACACCCTGTTCCTCGGCCGTGGCGCGCAGTACCCGGTGGCAATGGAAGGCGCGCTCAAGCTCAAGGAAATCTCCTACATCCACGCCGAAGCCTACCCGGCCGGCGAGCTCAAGCATGGCCCGCTGGCGCTGGTCGACAGCGACATGCCGGTGGTTACCGTGGCCCCGAACAACGAACTGCTGGAGAAGCTCAAGTCCAACCTGCAGGAAGTTCGTGCCCGCGGTGGCGAGCTGGTGGTGTTCGCTGACGAACAGTCGGGCATGAGCAATGGCGAAGGCACCCACGTGGTCAAGGTGCCGCACGTTAGCGATGCGCTGTCGCCGATTCTCTACACCATCCCGCTGCAACTGCTGTCGTACTACGTTGCGGTGCTCAAGGGCACCGACGTAGACCAGCCGCGTAACCTGGCTAAGTCGGTTACCGTGGAGTGATCTAGTGCACTGTGCAGTCTAGATTTTGGCTGTTGGGATTAAAGATTGACACAGAAGGTTAAAGTCTGACACACACTATTAAAGTTTGACACAACGAGCAAACCCCCGTATCTACGGGGGTTTTCCGTTTCTGGGCTTAGCCGTTGGTCCGGATTAACCGCTTCGCTTGGCAGCGGGAGTAGTCTAGGAATGCCTTCGACGAGACCGCCGGAAGGTCCATATTTTCCTATGACTATTTTTTGCGGATCAGGTGAAGCACTCCGGTAGGACTGAGGAGGTAGGAGTTGCGCGGTCGTAGGTTTGCTTCAAAGCAGGATATTGAACGGCACATCGCCAACGGATTTGGATCCGGCGCCGGAGTCGGTTACGTGCCTTGGTTACGTGTGCAGGATGTCCCTTCGATGGGGCGCTCCCACAAAATCCCAGGCGTTAAAGTCGAGCGCATACATCATCTTTTGTCCGATCTCGAACGTGCCTATCTCCTGGTCTGCGAGTTTTCTGAGGACGTAGTCGACATCCGCGAGCAATACCCGTTGCTGCCTGTGGAAAGCACTCTAGCAATCGCAAAGGCTATTGGCGTCCGTTACCCCAGATACAAATCTACTGCCCTGCCGCTGGTAATGACGACAGACTTTCTCTTGACTGTTAGGCAGCCAAACGGAGATTTTAAGTCGGTAGCTAGGACAATTAAGTATCAGCAAGACCTCAAACAGGGTTCTCTTCGGACTTTGGAAAAGTTAGAAGTCGAGAGGCGCTTCTGGATGAGCCTGGGAGTGGACTGGGCCATTGTTACTGAGGAAATGTTTACGCCAGACCTTATAAAGAATCTCGGGCTCCTTAGGCGGTATTCTCAACTACCCTGTGCGCTTATGACTTCGTCACTTCACTCTGAATTCCTTGAACTTTTAGAATCAAGCAAAGCTTACCCTTGGGCCACGTCTGAATGTCTTAGAAGAATTGCTGCACGATTGGGAATAGCGTACGGCGATGCTAGAGATATTTTCTACCATCTGATCTGGCGAAAAGTAATTCAGATTGATTTGAGTAGCGCTCCGTTGCACCTGAAATCGCCACTACCTGATTTCAAGATTATTTACTCTTCTGACCTGGGCGCATTGAGTGAGAGATCGTTATGAATATTTCAATTAATGACGTATTCGAGCCCGTCACAGAACTCTCGGTACTCACAACCTTAGCCAGAGTCCTTTATCTGGATGAGAAGGACGACGCAATGATCGTGATAGACCTCGTCGAGCCGCCGAGAAAGCCCTACCCGTTGGGGCTTGAAGAACTCAGGCTCTCGCTGGAGTCTGGCGACACCAAATCCGTCGTCACGGGAGTACCCGAATTCCTGCTGGTCTTGGAAGGTGATCTCGATGAAAGCACTAAGCGCGATAGGGATGAAAAATGGGCAGTGATTGCGCCGCTTCTGGATCCGGCCTACCCCGGACAGATCTTCGTTCGTGGCGAGATGGGGCGCCTTGTGGGAAACCGCGCCGCTGAACTGGGCATGCATCGAAAGACTATTTATCGTCTTTTGTATAGATATTGGTTCTATGGTCAGGTAAGAAATGCGCTTCTCAAAAATTATTCAGCGGTGGGTGTTGCCAGCAGGAACTACACCCAAGATAAACGGCCCGGTCCTAAGCCTAAGTTTCAGGGAGTTCTGACTACGCCTTCCAAGCTGCTCAGTGTTGTTGATAAGCGGTGTATTCGGGTAGGTTACTCACTTTATGTCAACGATAAAGCGCCCTCAATCCGCATTGCTTATGACAAGATGCTTAAGAAATTCTATTCTGTAAAAGATTATTCGAAGAACGCAGAAAATCGAATTCGCTTACTTCCAGATGCCGAGATACCTAATTACAATCAGTTCGTTTATTGGGGCAAAATATTTTTTGACGAGATAGCAACTGATCGTGGGCGTAAGGGGTTGACGAAGTGGCTCAAAGACTGCCGTCCGCTGTCCGGTACCGTCCGCGATTGGCTTCGGGGGCCTTGTCACCAATTCGAGATTGACGCGACGATTGCAGATATCTACTTGGTCAACAGTTATTCCCGGCGGATGGTGATTGGAAGGCCTGTGGTCTACATCGTGGTGGACAGCTTCTCGGGGATGATTGTTGGCCTGTATGTTGGTCTGGAGGGGCCCAGCTGGAATGGTGCGCGGCAGGCATTGTTCAATGCATTCACCTCCAAGGTGGATTTCTGCGCGCAGAACGGCGTCGTTATCAATTCCGAGGACTGGGACTGCCACCACCTACCTC
Source organism: Pseudomonas urmiensis (assembly GCF_014268815.2). NCBI lineage: Bacteria > Pseudomonadati > Pseudomonadota > Gammaproteobacteria > Pseudomonadales > Pseudomonadaceae > Pseudomonas > Pseudomonas urmiensis. The sequence continues at coordinate 5,019,533 of NZ_JABWRE020000001.1, read as the reverse complement.
AGCAAATCTACGCCGACCGAGGCGAGATGTTGTCTTTGGCTGCGGAAGGATTGGCAACTGGTTTGGGCATCGAGATGGGCACGGCACCTCCTTACCGTCCAGATTGGAAGCCCATGGTCGAAAGCAGGTTCGGGATCCTCAATGATTTAACCGGTATCAGGTGGCTTCCGGGCGGTGTGGCCGCGCGGGAGAAAGAGCGAGGCGAGCGCGATTATCGGCTCGACGCCACTCTCAACCTGAAGGAGTTCACGCAGATCGTCATTGAGTGCGTCTTGCACTACAACCGTTATCATCGACAGCCAGAACGCCTCACTCAATCGATGATGCTCGATGGCGTTGAGCCTACTCCCACGGGCATATGGTCCTGGGCTTCGGAGAATGATCTGATCCAGGCCAACAACCGGCCTGACGATTTAATCTATCTCCACCTGTTGCCTCGTGAGCGAGCCACGGTGCAGAAGGGCGGCGTGATTTTCCGCGGCATGCACTATGTGTGTGAGTTTGCGATCCAAGAAAACTGGTTTGCCAAAGCTCGCCGCAATGGAGTGTGGTCGATCGATTGCCGGTTCGATCCGAACTCTGCCGCTCATATCTGGATCCAGGGTGAAAACAAGCAGTTTCTGCGCTGCGACCTTCGACGCTCGGATGCAAAGTACGCCGGTTATCGCTCGGACGAGATCTACGATCTGCTGGAAGCGTATCGGCAAACACCACCCGCTCACAAACGGGCAGAGTTGGAGAGCCGCGTGAGCTTGGTCGACACCGTGGAGCAAATCATCAGCGTCGCTACGGCCGAGCAAAAGCTTGAGCCTCCTGCGAGTACTAAATCTGAAGCGGTGGCCAACATCCGCGAAAATCGTTCTGAAGAGCGCAAGCGGGAGCGTAAAAACGCCACAGTCCCAGAGGGTGTGCGAGCAGAGCCCGAACAACCCGTAGCGGAAGCGACCTCCATTGCACGCGACTCGTATGCGGGCCCTCGCAGCGCGCAGGTCATCGATCTGCTCAGAAGACTTCGTCCAGGACAGAGTAAATGAAAGGCGCACGAATTTTCGCGAGTTATACCAAGCAGGCCATCTCTGAATATGCAGGAAACCCGTTGATTGAGGCTTTGCCGCCGATCCTTCCGGAAGCAGCGGCCATCGAGTTGATATCGAACTTCCCCCAGCCAGTAACACCTGAGGAGCTTGAACTCGACGGAGCGACACGGATTCACTGTATTGAGCGACTGAAGACAGTCGTGCAGCCGTTCCTGCTGCATTTGGAACTGGAGTCTATGTTTTCCCTGTTGGTCCGCCGCGGTTACGTTGGACGCAATCCAACCTCACCTGACACGGTCAGGCACCTGCATTCCTTATCGGGGGCCCAGCGCTATCATGAGTCTTTCAAATCGACGGCTGACTCCTTCACCGTTGTAGGCCTGAGTGGTATTGGGAAGTCGACTGCGCTCCACGCCATTCTGAGCCTCTACCCCCAAACGATTCGGCATGAGCGCTATGATGGGAACCAATTTGTCCACACCCAGATCACCTGGCTCAAATTAGACTGCCCGCGCGATGGGTCGCTGGCTGGATTCTGCCAGCAGTTTTTCCACGCCGTCGGTCAAGCACTCGGCGACCAGGATTATCACAAGCGTCATCGGCACCGGAACATCAACGATGCGCTGCAGCAGATGTACCAGGTAGCCAGTACGTTCTTCATTGGCGCCTTGCTGATTGATGAGCTGCAAAACCTCCACTTGGCGAAAACGGGTGGCAAGGAAAGCATGCTGAACTTCTTCTTACACTTGGTGAACAACATTGGCATCCCTGTCGTGTTCATAGGCACGAATTCAATGATCAGCTTGTTCTCGGATGTCATGCGTGTTGCCCGTCGCAGCGGCAGTACTATCGAGTTCAAGCGGTTCGAGAAGGATGATGAGGAGTGGCAGTTCCTGGTTGAGAACCTCTGGAGTTATCAGTGGTGCAAGCAGACTGCTGAACTGACCCCCGAGATCTTCGATGCGTTGTACGAGTACACCCAAGGCGTAACAGACTTCCTGGTGAAGCTACTCGTTCTGTGCCAGCGCTATGCCATTCAAAGCGGCTCCGAATGCCTGACTGCCGAGGCGATCGCCAAGGTGAGCAATGCCAAGATGCAAATCCTCAAGCCAGCTCTTTCAGCTCTGCGCAGTCGAGACCCTGCTCGTATGCGACAGTTCGATGACCTTCTTCCCATCGAGGAGCAGTTGATCGACATGATGTCGTTTGATGGGCTTCCACGAGCAGACCGGCTTGCATTGCTCCGTGTTGTGAAGACGCATACGAAGCCTGCAGCTACACCTTCAGCAGCAGTTCCGAGCAACCCCGCAGCTCACGCTGCACTTGCTGCTGTTGCAGTAGAGGAATCGCAAGCGAAGGCACTCAGTGATCAGCCTGACACCATAGCAGCGCTCAAGTCCGCGGGTTGGATTACCACGGATCTCTTTGAGTTTTCACCGGTCTACCACAAATCTTGATTCGAAGGTGGCGAAATGGAGCTGAAATTCCATTTCTTCCCGGCGGCTTTTCCCGACGAGACACTTCACAGTGTCCTCTCTCGTTATGCCCAGCTTTGTGGTGGAAGTAGCCGCCGAGCAGCGTTCGCTGGCGAGAGAGCCGCAGCCTCTTTCACGCAGAATGTAGCGTTTCCTAGTCGTTTAGGGGATTTGGTCGGGGCGCTTCCTCCCGGCACGGATCTCTCAGTGGCCCAAATAATCAAGCGTCATAGCGTCTTGCCTTACTACGCCCCCTTTCTCACCAATGACCAACTTCAGTATGCCCATTCCTCAATGGCTGGTGATGGCAGAGGATTGATGCTGAAGCTGGGCGTAAATGCCAGCCGGATCGAAGGTGCTGCAAGAGTTCGATTTTGCCCCTCATGCCTAACTGATGACATTATTAGATTCGGGGCGGCGTACTGGCACCGCGTTCATCAGCTACCCGGTGTCCTGGTATGTCCCCAGCACAGCCAGTTACTCAAAGTAGTGGACCCCAGTTGGTACAGTCGCAACTCACAACAGCTTTGTCTGCCTGGCGATGACGGTGTACAGGCTCATGCGATTCAGCTCAACGCTGGTGTACATACCCTTCCCAGGCTACATCAGATCGCATGCGGTTCATTACAGTTGCTCGGCCTGGAGCGCGGCCCTCTTCCAGCAACAGCGGTACGCGCATTTCTACTGCAGGCCGCTATAGATTTAGGTCTGACATCTGGAGCTGCACACAGGTTGGATCTACGACTTCTGGCTTCACACATGGCCAGCCTTTTTAAGTTTCTTCCAGCCGACTGGGAGTACTCGGTTCTTCGCAAAGCCCCATCAGGGTTACCTGCGACTTGGGTGACGAAGTTGCTTCGAATGCCCAGAGGTACGCACCATCCACTCAAGTACCTCGTTCTGGCAAGCGCTTTGAGGGTCGACTTGGCTTGTATACCTTGCGTCGACAAACCGGCGGGGCCTGAACGTGAGGGACCATCTCACCTTGGAACCCGGACCTCACGAACAGTGGCAAGAGAGCCTGTTACTGATGGGTTAAAAGGCTTAGCAGCTGCGATTTGGAAACTGGCACTTACTGGGGAGGACGCGGCGCAGATCGCCGGTATGCTAGGTGTATCCCAGACCCAGGTTTACCGGACCATCCGCGCCGTAAACCGAGGTCCGAGCGAATGGAAAGAAGCGAGATTTGTGAGGGAGCGCCGGCGGCGACGCGAATCATTCGAGAATGAGTATGGGGGCTTGCAAGCTCACCAATGCCGGGATTATCCCTGGTTGTATCGATGTGACCGAATGTGGGTGTCAAGCTGGATCGCGGAATACGGTAATCGTTATACAAGCCGACCTGGTAGCGCAGGCATGTTTGCGGCTCTTGACGTTCAGCTTGCCGAGGAGATCAGGTGCTGTGCACAGCGGCTGCGTGCCGAGTCCGGAAAACCTATCCGTATTTCGCGTACGAGAATTGGGAGAGAGCTGCACGTCTTGGCGCGTTTCGAGAAACAACTACCTAAGCTCCCTCTTTGCAGGAGAGAACTGAATCAGGTCTGCGAATCTGCCGAGCAGTTTCGCACTCGACGCCTGTTGTGGGCTGAAGCGAAGTTGTTGCATGAACAGCGAAACGTAACGCGATCAGCCTTGTACCGCACCGCGTGCATCAGGCCTGGAGTTTGATTCGCGTGGGGCCATATGAGGCGGCAAAGCCATCCTTGCAACACAACACAACACAACACAACACAACACAACACAACACAACACAACACAACACAACACAACACAACACAACACAACACTGCAGTGCAGGAATGGCCGAAAAATCAGCTGGTGGCAGGAATGCGCTCAAGGATGCCGCTCTTGGCCATTTTGGTGGTCAAGAACCTATGAATAACCTCTGAGTTATTCTCGTTCAACCATAAGCGTGTGGTGCTCAACTGACTCCTTTGTGACACCCAAAGGATCGAGGCTATCCAACACGATTACCCCCACAGCTTTCCATTGCACTCGACTGGCATAGAGCAGCTCCTTGTCCTGCGATTGATCCTGGCGCAATCGGTGCAGAGTGCGCGGTGACTACGGCATCCAGGTGTGCGTAGCAGTGCTGGTAATGGGCGGTACCATCTGCCTGCTGTTGGCGCCTGACCCCTCCGAGCGTATCTCCTGCCCGGTCCACTGATGATCCTAAGGCCCTACCATTTGGTGGAGCCTTTCATATCCAAGATCTGTTGGCTTGGGCGCGACAGTTTTTCGATTGCTGCGGAGCTCCAGGCCGCGAAAGCCGTGCTGCTCTCGCGACAAAATCCAGAGGTTGAGTTGCGCTGGCAAATGTGAGGGAGGTCATCCAGACACAGGCGCAGAGGTCGCGCCTGTGTCAGCGGTATTGAGCGTTCAGGTCAGTGCCGTGGAGCTTTTCTACCAGTCATCGTTTCCAACTGGTAGCTACTGGCCGCTTTAGCGAGCCATTCAGCTTTCAGACGCAACGACTCAGTCTTTTCAGGGGATGCATGACCTTTCGACTCTTCGTATTCGCGCAATGCCACCGAAGCCGCCTCCCATAGAGCCATCTGCTTGTCGATCAATTCATGGTCGCTCTGCTTCAATGGACATCCCCCTGAGGAGTTGTTTTGGAAAACGTTTATCACCGGGCTCGCTACCGCATTGGGTGCAGGGTGGTCCTGCAGCATTTTTGGCCCTCGTACCCCAAGAATCAACATGACAAGCACTATCCATGGGCTTCCCAGTGGGACGCGAATGGTAACGTTCAGCTGAGGGTGAGATGCTTTCTTCTTCATTCAAATCCTGCCTCTAAGCAAAGCAGAGCACGTGTGAGCGTGCTCTGGCGCAGCGTGGATTCGCTTTGCTTAGGGGATTTACAGTTTTCGATTTGAAGGGCTATTCCCTCGCTTTTAGCCCTCTCGAAGGTGTGCTCAAATGAACTATAAAATTTTCATGCAGGCCACGGAAACCAAGGCCTGCAGAGGGAAAATATGATTGCCTCCATCTAGATAAAGCTTCGCTGGTTCTTCATCGTTGAGACCTGATTAGTTTTCGGAGCTTGCAAAGGTGAAAAGCCTCATTAGTTTTTTGGAGAAGGCTCTCTCTTCCAATCCAGTTAACCTTGCGTTGTGTTGCGTAATGCTCAGCCTTTCGCTGGCGTTCTTCGTCGTCTGGCTTGCGTGGGGGAAGGTCTGATGGTGGCAAAGAGTGAATGGGCCAAAATGCCGATCCGGTGGGTTCACGAAGAGGGACTTGTAGCCTTCCGGGGGCGCTCGACGAAGCGGATCACTAACTCATTTCTGCCTGCATGGCCTCCAGAAACAGACAACCTGCAGCTGCGTAACGAGAGCTTGGCGGCACTCAAGCTCTATCTGGTGTTGTGCTGCCGCGCGGACTTCTCAACCGGAATGGCAAAGGTCACCTACACCGAGCTGTGTAAGCTCGGTGTGATGTCCAGGGCGGTGGTAGCGCGGTCTCTTCAGCGTTTAGAAGTAGCAGGTTTGATTAAGCGCGAAACGGGTGCCCTCAAGAACGGTTCGCTGATTCGTCTTGAGAACTGGAACGATGCCTACGGATGGGGAAAAATTCCGAAGTTATGGCTCTACGACGGTAACCACGGACGTATGCTGCTGCTGAGCGAGTTCAACTTCACTCAGCTCTCGTTCCACGCCATTAAGATCTTCATCGCCATCCTGGCGTCCAGGGATCGCCGAGGCATCGCAACCATCAGCTACGATCGCCTATCGGCTTGCACTGGCGTACCCAGGCACCATATCGCTGATGCGGTCACGCGACTCTATGACATGCGGCTGATTTCATTCCGTCCGGGAGAATTCCATAGCGAACATGAGTTCGACCGCACCAACCGATACCTGGTACGCGGCTTTGGTACACGTTGGTCGGCATTGGAAGAAGAAAAGTCAGCGCCCCGAAGTGGTACCGCACGCCAGCGCCCATCGCCAGTCGACGTGGCCAGCACCCTCGCATTCGTCAAACCAGCTGGAAATTGAGCTTGATGCATTCGGGAATTATTGTACGTCTCTGCAGGCGTAATTTTGCGAAAAGGTGTGGGGGCATCTTGGGTGGTGGATTTTCGTGTACCCCCCGTAGTTGCTGATGTATACGTGATTTGTATCGGGTAGATACTGATCGGGATATAGCATGCAAATGTGTCCAAGTGCTAAGGCTAATTGACGGCGTGCTATGTGTAAATTTTCAAAAGTCCTGACCCCGATACAGGATTTCGTGTGTTACAAGTATGCCGATGACTGGATGTGCGTCCTTTCCGAGCCCTACCTTGTAAGTCGGTAACTCATGACTGATCTGCTATTTTTTCCTATGTCGATGCCGGACGAGATGCTGCACTCTCGTATTACGCGCTACCACTTCCTTTCAGGTAACAGAACCGTAGGGGAGACTTTCCGCGATCTGTTTGGCTCGAATCCCTTCAACGTCGGTATGCTTCCGAAGAAGATGGAGGTGCTGGCTGCCAGGCTTCCAGGTGTCACAGCAAGCAATCTTGACGAGCTGATCTGCACCAACACTACCTTTCCCGCTTACCGACCATTTCTAGGGATCAGTGAAGGGACGGAAGGGCTTTCGACAGGTTTCAGCTTCACTGGAGTAGCCCGAATTCCACGCAGGGAGGGGACGGTCCACTGCAAGGCAAAACTCTGTCCAACCTGCGTTCAGCAGGACCTTCTCGAATTGGGTTATGCGTACTGGCATCGCTCGCATCACTTGCCTGGTGTGTCCGTCTGTTCGCGTCACGGTGACCTGTTGATGCAAGCATGCCCGAGATGCTCTCACCCATTCTTCAGAAAGAATCGGATGCTACCGAGCCTTTCTGAGCCGTGTGTATGCGGTTGGAGCACGCTCACCCCTGCGCCAGTTAGTCAGGGTGCTCAGCTTGAAAAGAAATTTGCCCAATTCGCACACGAACTACTACAGCGTAATTTACCGCCGATGAGTAGTGATGCTTTGTGTTCCAGCTATTTACGACAATGCAAAAAACGGGGCTTCATACACGGAAGGTTTGCTGGAACAGCAAAGCTGTTTGACAGCATTCGTGATACATATGGCGATCAAGCCTTGTCGCAGATGTGCAGCGCCTACGCTGCGGGAAAGCATGAGCAGTGGATAAGGTTTACTTCCCACAATGGGCAAATGGACATGCCCCTTGCACGGCATATGATTATCGCGCTGCACTTGTTCGGCAGTGTTGATGCGTTTGAAAGCGCCTTGAAGAAAGAGAGTTTACTTCAAAGTATTGCAGGTGCAAGGCTGCGCGGGCTGCAAGGTAAACCACTCGTGGGCAAAGAAGCCCAGTTCCGTCAGAAAATTGAAACACTCCTGGCGGTTCGGGCGGACATCAACTTAGAGTATCTCTGGCAGAATGCCTATAAAGCAACACGATGGCTTTACGAGAACGACAAGTCGTGGCTGATGGCGAAGCTCAGCAAGCCAAAGCTCACGCCTATTGAGGTTGAAAGCGTCACTGACCCTCGTGACAAAGAGTTTGCTGCCATCTTGATTAAGGGGGCTGAGGAGATGTATCGCATTTCGCGAGGGCAGAAGCGAGTCAACATTAGCAATTTACAGAATCTACTCCCGATCAATCTGCCGAGGCATTGTGCAATCCGTAAGCACAAATTTCCCCTAGCTCTAGAGCAGGTTGATCTGCTCTTGGAATCGGTCTGGCACTTCCGATTGAGGAGGTTGATTTGTGCTGTTGACGATATGGTTAGACTTAACCTTCCCATTAACACTGGCAGTCTCCATGTGGTTTCCAGCGTTGCAAACCCGGTATTTCACGTATTAGTGAGCTTCTTCGAATGGGATTTGGAGGGTTTCGCAAAAAATGGCGTAGAACCGGAAGCCCTACTCAGATCCACTGGCGTATCAAGAGATTGGCAGGGACCTCCCGGCTTCAACGTTGTTCTTGGTGGAAACGCTTACTACCGCAATAGGCCATCGAGCGGTTTTTTGGAAAACGCGAATGATTTGGAGTGATCGAGTCCGGTACAGGGACGGCGGCAGCTTTGATCACCCGCTTGCTCAGCGGTAAGCTCATTAAAAACCGTAGGAGTTGAAATCATGATCAACAGGCAGCGCCTCAGCGGTGAGCAGTGTTCGGTCGGCTTGAAGGTCGCGCTTCGAATCATCAATGCCTGGCGAGCAACACCGGCGCAGGCTTGCAGCATCCTACGGATCTCTCAATCGACCTATCGCCGCGTTGCGCGGGGTCAGGAATGTGGGCAAAGACTGGATTTGGATCAGCAGCAGCGGATTGGCCTGGTGATAGGTATCCACGGATTCTTGAGAGCTGCATTCAGCAATCAGGATAATGTAAAGGGCTTTCCACTGTTCAAGAATGCCAATCCATTCTTTGAGGGGCGCACGCCTCTGGAGATTATGGCCCAAGGAGACCTGATCTCTCTGTACGAGACGTATCGGCGTATTGAGCAGATTCACTGCGGCGAAATCATCTCTGCTTGATGATCAGCCGCAGTGAGGAGAAGGCGAGGGTTAGGCTACCAACTGCAGGCGAGGAGCGATTGCAAGGTAGTCTTGCGGCATGGTCGATAGGATCGCGGCGACGCTCTCCTGTGGCAGCCGGTTAGAGAGCAGCGCTTCAAGTTTGGCCAACCGTTCTTGAACGGCGCGGGTGCGATCCCACTGAATGGCGAAGCGCTTGGCAGCGACCTTCTGCTCCACAAGCACCAGATGACGGCTGAGGTCGTAGGTGTAGCGCATGGTGATCTTGCTCGACGATCCGTCATCATCTGCCTCTTGGAAGGTCAGCTCGAACACCAGGCCCTGAGAGGTTTTCCGGGCCGAGGACTCGACGTAGTCTTCCTCGAAAAGATTGTCGATGAGCTCACTTGGCTGAACGCCATGGGTTACGTGGAGAGTCGAGAGCTCATCAACCAGAATTTTGATGGATTCAAGACTCATTTCAGCATTCTCCTCAGTTCGTTGATGATCACTTCCACGTCCTCAATTGACCTGGTCAGCAAGCCATTGTCGCGGTCAGCAACCCTACCGAATTTCTTCGCCAGCTTGGTGTTGATAAAGCTGACCAGTATACCGTCGTTAGGTGTGTTGGGTTTCACCATCGGCAGGTGGTTTTTGAATATCGGATAAAGGGTAGAAGCTTTTTCTGGGATCTGCAGGTCGCTGAGCAAGGTCGCGACTTCGTCTTGAGCCTTCTTCGTCAGAATTTCACGAAGCTGCTTGCGGGCGATCTCGGGCCGCTTCTCGACAAGGTTGGGATCTATGATTTGAGCCGCTTTCTTCGTCTCGGCGTTCAGGAACACGTTCTTGAGCTGTGCTAACACATCCGCGTCGTAGCCCTCGAGACCTGTAAGCGCCTGGACCTTTTGGGTCGCGATGGATTCGACCTCAGCCCTTTTCTCAGAGAAGATCTTGTTGAAGTCCAGGTCTGCAAGGTAGGAATCCTGATCACTCACGAATGCTTCGGAGGTGGAAACACCACCTAGCTCCTGCTCTTTGCGGGTGTAGTCCTCATCCGTGATGGTGTAGTCGCGTGTCCGCTGATGTTTTGCCCGATCAACCTCAGTCTGAAAGGCCGTCCACATCGCGTCCAGCCCGGTTTCCTTGTGATATATCACCACGGCATTGTTATCGATCTCAAAGGCCGTGATCTCCTCTTCCGGAATCGCTCGCAGGACCCTGCCGACGATCTGCGCAAAGGCGTTTTCACTTCGGTAGGGCCGGAAAAGCGCAAGAACTGTGAGGTAGCGGTGGTCGTAGCCTTCCATCAACATGTTCACGGAGATAACGACATCGCATTGATGGTTGTCGATGACCCGAAACGCTGCAGCGATATCGTCCTGATCCATGTAGCTGTGCACGACAGCCGCCTTCAGGTTTTTGGACTGATACCAGGTGCGCAGGTCCTCCGCATGGGTGATGCTGCAGCCAACAGCGAGAATCTTATGCGGCACATTTGGAGAGGTTTCCCGAAGCTCTCCTAGCTTCTGAATGCTCAGGTCGATGACGTCCATTGAGCATTCTGGAGACAAGGCGACGCTACGCTCTACCCACTCCCGGTCCTTGTATTCGAGAACTTGTTCCTTGGATAGCCGGATGCCTGGCTGTTCAGCGATTGTGAAGTACAGCTCGTGAGCACTGACGGTCTCTTTCCTCAGCCACTTCACGTACCGATCACGCATCACCTCAGAAAGCGGTGTCTTGTGGATTAGCTTTCCTGGTACTTCCTGGTTGTCGCCGCGAAATGGGGTGCCTGTCACGAAAATCTTCTTGGCCTTGGAGAAATGGGCCAAGGTCTTCTGCCAACTGCCCGCCGGCGCATGGTGTCCTTCATCGATGATGATGAGGTCGAAGAAGTCGGAGGTCACGCGCTTTATGAGTGACTGTCCGCGCTCGTTGTACACTTGCTGGATGTTCGAGTAGACGAAGTGGGCCTGCTCCAAGCTGGACTGATGCGTTTCTGATGTGAACTCACACGTGACTGGCAGATCCTCAGCACTGAAAATCACATCGAAATTGATCCAGAAATTGTCCTCCAGCAGATCTTGGGTCTTTCGGATGCTCTGCTTCGTGACCAGGCCCGGTGTGATGATCAATACACGACCCTTAGCCAGGCCGAACGGCACAATCGAAATCAGTCCGCTTTTGCCTGTTCCTGTTGGCAGGACGATCAACGCATCCTCGCTCGAGTTTTCGAAATGCTCCTGAGCCTTTATGTAGGCTTCGATCTGGGGGCTACGCAGCTTTTTATTGCCAAGGATGTTGGCTGCCGTATCGGTGAAGTAATTCATAGGCAGTCGTGGTTCCTTTCGGCGGCGCGCGCCAAGGTGCCCGCTCGTTGCGCGATTGCACGGCGACGGGTAGAAAAAATTGGATTGATTGGAGATGCTGCAGACCTGGGCATTGAAATATCCATATTTCGGGCCGAGCATCATCGGGGTTCGTGATGGCCCAGCGTGTGTGCTTTGGCTGATTGTAGCCTAGTGATATCACGCTTTGCGGCCTGATTTTCTTTCGTTTTGCGCCAAGGAACCAAAGCACTGAACATTTGTACCTTTCTTGAACAGGGTGAAATGCGCGGCACGACAACACCTTGGATATGCCGATAGGGGGCATGACCCATCTCTGACTCAGCGGAAGGATCTTCTCGCATGCTTTTACCTTACCGACGGACAACCTGCTTTCTGCCCTGAATGTGGAAAGCCAATCGACGCACAATCGCTCGGCTGGGAAGCAAAAGACCGTTCTACAATGGCAACCATCTGTTTCTCTGTGGGTGTGGTGCCCGCTAACTCATTGGGGAGGCATCCATGTGAGTACCGCTGTAGATAATGATCTGCAGGCGCTACTCCGCCCAAGAGTCATTACCCCGCAGGTCTTCCTTGCGCAGAACGGGAAACATGGCGTCAATCTCTGGCCAACCCTGCTGCTGGTGGTTTATGTAGTCGATCTTCGGCAACAGAGGCGGCGGATCGGTGTAGGGGTTGTTATTCGGGGTTACGGACAGGTCCAGCAGGCGACCTGTGTTCACAGCCTTGAGAGGTTTCATTGCGGCCGGCAGCGTAGCGGTTGCGACGGATTGGCAGATCGAGAGCATTGGGCAGCGGCCCGGCCACCGAGATCCCACAGCAGCGCGGCCATCAGTGACAGGCACAGCTCGCATACGGCGGAGCGCTCCAACGAAATCGGTCAGCTGGTTGCCTTCAACCAGCGGACGAGCATCCTCTACGTGCCGCTGCTGGAGCATACGCCTGATGGCTAGCCCCATGACTAAATGGCTTTCGCCATGACTTGAGACGCTGCACGAGCGCTTCCAGGCGCAGAGTGTTCAGGTCCACATCACCGGGGCCAAGGTTGTTGGCGAGCTGATCAATGGGCTGCTGCAGATCCTGCAGTTCTTCGCCGCGCCACACGGCTACTGACAACCACATAAAAAATCAGCACCTGCAGCAGGAAGCCTTGGCGCACTTGGCGCTGGAGGGAATCGAGAAATCAGCGGACAAAATCTTATTGTCGACGGTGGCAAGACCGTCGGCGACAAGCGCTTCCACGACGAAAATTGACGGCATGCATGCTTAGGAGGTCGAGTGTCTGCGCTATCTCGCCGAGATGCAGTTCCAAGCGGTCAACACGTACGAGGTCAAAGTTCTAGCCGGCTCTATTGGCATGTCTCACTGCCGGGCTCAATCTGATTGGCCCCATGGCTGTATGCAGCCCTACGATTTTGTTGATAGGTTTTGGTCTGCGTCTATTTGGATAATTTCGGCGGCGGGTGCGAATGAGGTAGAGGAATCACACCCCATCTTTCGTGAGCTCGGATCTGCGTGGTACTGCAGTTAGAGACCCATTACCCATGGACGTCTAGAGGCGCATCGATGTCCTCGGTTCGGAATCAAAGCAAAACCTACCGGCACCATGCCATCACATGCTTGATTTGAGGACTTGGTTGATGCTAAATACGATACAGAATGTAAGAATGCATCTGTCATTATTGTACAAAGGTACATGCGGATCGCGCCCGAAAAAATAAAGAGATGTCGCAATTGGCAAGGAAAACTGAATTGCAAACCACTCGGAGTACCAGAGGGAACGATGTAATTATCTTTATCCATGGGTTGTCTGGCTCAAGTGGAACTTGGGACCAAATGCTGAAGGTACTCATAGGGTATCGCGATTTGGACCATATTGGTTATGATTGTTATCAGTATCCAACTCAGCTATGGCGTGGGCCGTTTGGCAAAAAAATGTCAAGCATTCAAGAGATTTCCGAAGGCCTGAAGACGTTTATTGCATCCAAGCATAAAGGCAAAAATATCCTCATAGTGGCTCATAGTTTGGGCGGTGTAATCGCCAGGCACTACATACTAGAGTCTATGAAATTCAAAAGAGACCACTATGTTACGGGCTTGTTGTTGTACGCCTCTCCATTAGCAGGTGCCGGGTTGGCAAATCTTGCGTCGAGATTTTCGTGGCGACACCCTCACCTTAAACAGCTTTCAGTTAAAGCAGACTTGCTGACCTCGATGAATGGTGAGTGGGTTGCTTTAGATGTCGCCTCCTCGATAAAGGTCCGCAGTGTTATTGCCGGTAGTGATTCTGTTGTTTCGCGGGAAAGTTCGTCACCCTATGTTGGAGATCAAACGACTGATACGCTGATAGAGTATGGGCATATAAATATAACAAAGCCCGATAATGCCGAGGATTTGAGGTTTAAAATCCTGCGGGACTTCATCTCGCAGTGGACTCCCGATTCTAGTCTGTCTGGGTTCAATCCGAATAACTTTAGCGCTTCAGATATATTATTTGATGCTTATAGTACAAGAGTGGAAAAATTCTATGTGCCGCGCGCTGAGGATCAGGTAATTGCTGCTGCAGCAAACGCCTCTAATATTTGGCTGAGTGGGCCACCAGGTGTCGGAAAAACGGCTGCGCTGAAGCGGTTGATTACTAAAGAAAAATGGAAGTTCCATCACCTAATATTAGATAGCTTTCGTGATGTGACGGCGGCAGATCTTATGCGCGAAATCTGTAACGCTCTAAACGAGAGTGCAGGTGTAGATAAAGTGCTGCCGAGAGGTCTTACAGATAGTGATCTGGTGAAAGCGTTCAAAAAAGCTATTGCCAGCCTTGCAAATAATCAAGCGTTAGCATTACTAGTCGAAGAAATACCACTTGCTAGCGGTGCAGAGTATAATAAGTTCATCGATTATTGTTATAGAATGACTTTGGAATGTGAAAGCATTCATGACAATTGTCGTGTGATATGGCTTTTCTCGTCTATTAAAGATCCTACGAAAGATTTGAAAGAGTGCACTGCTAAGCTGTATGAAAAAATACAATTTATTGGGTTTGGCGCTTGGAGAGATACTGACATAACCACGCTGATATCAATGATAAATACCAATCTAAGTACTGGTTTTAGTCCAGAGGACGTAGGTCTTATTGTATCAAGTTGTAACGGTTCACCACGATTTGTAAAAATGCTTTTTAGGAGTACGCGAAACGAAATCGGTGGTTCTGCGCCTTTGCGGGAGCTGTTGGGAAACGTTAAGAGAGATGTTGTAACATGACTGCTCGAGTCCTTGCGCCTGCTACCATTATTCCGGCACATCTATATGTTGAACGATCAGCAGATCGCCAGCTTAAAACTGTGATCGATGAGATGGGACGCCCCGGTTACATTCTGGTGTCCCGTCAGATGGGTAAGACAAACCTGCTTTTAAATATGAAGCGAAACCGCTCCATGGATTTGGTGGTCTATTTCGATTTATCAAATAGGTTTGAGACCGCAAGAAAGTTTTTCAGGAATATAATAGACACTATACTGGAGATGAGTCCTGAGTTATTTGAATCTGCCGCTAAAGTCATAGATGGCCAAAGGCGAGGGGATGAGCTGGAGGACAGTGTAGAATACGATAGGCATTTGCGGTTGTTGCTCAAGTCCGCTAACAAAAAGATTGTTATTATTCTGGATGAGATTGACTCACTAATAGGCTGCACATACTCTGATTCGATTTTGGCACAAGTTAGGAGCATGTATTTCTCTCGAGGGAATCATGAAATATATAATAATTTAACCTACGTTTTGTCAGGCGTCGCTGAGCCAGGCGACTTGATTAAAGATAAGAATATTTCGCCATTTAATATAGGTGAGAAGATCTATCTAGAGGATTTTACTCGCTCAGAGTTTGATGAATTTGTTAGCCGTGCCAAGCTTAAAGTTGGCTCATCTGTTTCCGATCGAATCTATTGGTGGACGGACGGCAACCCTAGAATTTCGTGGGATATATGCTCTGAGGTTGAGCTGGAGATTGCTGCAGGAAAAGACGCAACTCCTTTGCTGGTTGATGAGATTGTAGATCGGCTCTATTATCAGGAGCATGACCGAGCCCCTGTTGATCATATCAGGGCATTGGTGGAGGGCGACGCGAGCATACGTAATGCTATCATGTCGATACGATATGATCGTGGCAACTTTGCTGATGACCGCGTTAAAGGTAAACTATATTTAGCTGGCATTGCAAAATCAGATAGAGCACTTGGCATTGTAATAAAGAATCGAGTAATTGATGGGGCACTTTCAGAGCGCTGGATAAAACAGCTTGAAGACTCAGAGCCGTCAGCACTCACTATCGCAAGCGAGGCATTTTCTGCCAAAGATTACGTTAAAGCAAAAAAATACTTTGCTGAAGTTTTTGCTGCAGATGTTGAGGAATTGGTTGAGTCAAAGCGTATTGATTATGCAAGCTCGCTGTTCTATAGTGGCGATTTTAATGATGCGATTGACCAGTATGAGCTTATTGAAGCTGAAACGGTAGATGAAAGAATTCGACAGCTCTGTAGTTTGCAAGCTGGAGGCGCTTATCTAGCGCTGAAAAATTATCAGTCAGCGCTGAATAAGCTTCAGACTGCATTGGTTGGTCCGGATAGAGCTCTCGTAGTAAGCGCCAAGCTTAATCTTCAAGTTGCGTATGCAAGGATGAAGGTGCAGGAATACAGATCTGCAGCGATCTCTTTGAGTGAAGATTTAATTGAACAAATTCAGTCGATTAACGAGCCAGATCAGAAGTATTTGTTGACCACAGCGCTTGCTAATGCATCCCTGATATATAGCTTGTACGGTAATAAAGATCTTTCAACGGCAGCGCTGGAGAGGGCGAGGTCTGTAGCTCCGCTAGAGTTTATGCCATTCTTACTTGTTGAAGGTTTGAAGCGCTCCGATGAAGCGAATGAGAAAAAGAGCTTGCTGGCTGAGTTTGTTGAGCTTGTAACTGATAATAGGCTAAAGCTTATATCTGATGCTCAGTCGCCACTTGGCTTAACTAAGTTGGTTTTAAGTTTGGCGGTGGTCGGGCTGGCCACATACGCTGATGATCAGTTCGATAGTTTCGTTCGAGTCATTAAGGATAAGTATTACCAACCTACATCTAGCATTGTTTCCATACTGATTGATCTCGCAGAAGCAGTGGAAACGGAGGATAATTCCCCTGGAGCTGTGTTGCTTTTGCGTGCTGAAAGCACTTATTTGACAAGCGATGTTCCGGAGTTTGAGCGAATCCGCCTTTATAGACATTTGGCTAACTCTCAGTCAAATGTGTCTGCAGGTTCTTGGGGGATGAAATTCCTTCGTACTCTTAATGCGCATTGCCCGCCAGACTTGCTTGGTGAGCAAGATGCTATCGTTGCTGCTAACTTCATGGTTGGTCGATTCAGCAGTAAACGGTCCGAGTTGGCTGAGTGTTTTGAGTTGTGGAGAAGATTCGAAGATACGGCAAGTGAAAAATGGCCAGAGTGGGGAATGCTCTTCCTTTATCTGCAAATGCAATGCGCCTTGGACGTAAAAAATGTTGAGGATTCCTCGCTGTTTGCATCCAAGATAATATCTGTTTCTGAAAAGCTTGAGATGAAAGGTAAAGCTTTTGAAGCGTTGGCGCCCTTCCTGAATGGGGCTAATGATCACTTGCGAAGCATAAAGAGCGTCCAACTTAAGAATTTCAAGCGAAACGACAAGGTTGTCGTTAAGTATAAGGACGCAGACCCGATAGTATCAAAGTTCAAGAATGTAGAAGGTGATTTGCGTTCGGGGTTGTGCACGCTGATTGGGCGTAGCTAGCAAAACGAACGTCCATTCGTAGCGCACCTGAAAACCGCCCGTCCAGGCGGTTTTTTTTGTGGCTGGCTTTCAGGCCGTCCTTGCTCGGCAATGGCTCCCTGCTACTAAATTACCCTTCCGACCCGCTTTGTCCCGTGATAAAAGCCAATTTCAGCCACAGAGTGCACGGAGTGCCTTGCTCCATCCGGGTCAGGCTTTCCAACAGGACGGAGAAGCAAAATGCATTTGAAGCGGATCAGGGCGTCGAATTTTAGGGCATTTGGCGATGGTACGGCGGCTCCAGCACTTGATTGGGAGCTCGCCCCCGGCCTCAACATCCTTGTTGGGGAAAACGATTCAGGCAAGACTTCGGTGGTTGACGCGATCCGCTACGTGCTCTGGACAACCAGCTACGAGTTCGTCCGCCTCTTCGAAACTGATTTTCACATCAAGGGTAAGACCCGAGCCCGCTCTTTGTTCATTGAGGCCACCCTTGTGGACCTCGACCCAGCGCAAGAGGCTTCCGTTCTCGAATGGATGACCCACGAAGCGGACGGGTCTCATAGCTTGGTCGTCTATCTGCAAGCGCGTTGGATACCGCCCAAGGCCAACAAGCGTGGGCGAGTCGAGGCAATCACCTGCTCAGGTCCGAATGGCACCGGGCCTGAGATCGGCACTGCGGTTCGTGAACTCATCCGGGCCACCTACTTGCGACCTCTGAGAGATGCCGAAGCTGAGCTACGCCCGGGTCGTCAGTCTCGCTTATCGCAAATTCTGGGCGCTCATAAGCGTATTGATGGACAGGAGAAAAATGACTTCGACATAGCTGCTCCAGCTACCGTCCCCAGTAACTTGGTAGGGTTGATGGCGTTTGCTCAGCACCATCTGGGCGAGCATCAGGTCATTAAGGATGTTCAGGACGACGTCAATGACAACTACCTGAACAAGTTTGCGTTTGCTGGCGATGCGCTGTCCTCACGTATCCAGATCGCTCCGGAGCTGGGCCTGCAGCCCATTCTGG
The DNA here is from genome assembly GCF_014268815.2 of Pseudomonas urmiensis. Classification (NCBI taxonomy): domain Bacteria; kingdom Pseudomonadati; phylum Pseudomonadota; class Gammaproteobacteria; order Pseudomonadales; family Pseudomonadaceae; genus Pseudomonas; species Pseudomonas urmiensis. Next base: position 5,001,404 of record NZ_JABWRE020000001.1, on the reverse strand, counting down.
AGCGTTTTGAGTTGGCGCTGCTACCATCCTCTACCATCGATCCAGGTGAGCGATGCATTCGCGGGCTCGGCTATAACAACGCTCTGTTCATGGCAACTGAACTGGTTCTGCTGCGTGACGGTGAAGAGCTCGGATTACTGTTGATCGAGGAGCCTGAGGCCCATCTCCACCCGCAGTTGCAGGAGCGCGTTCAGCAGCTTCTGGAACGCACCTCCAAGGCAGTTGAGCAAGATAGCCGGCCTGTTCAGATCGTGATGACCACCCACAGCCCATCCCTAGCGGCGGGCGCGGACATCGCGAGCCTTACCTTGGTGAACCGTGCTCAGCTGTTCAGCTTGGCTCACGGGAAGACCAAGCTGCTGAAAAGCGACTACGAGTTCTTGAGACGTTTTATCGATGCTACCAAAGCGAACCTGTTCTTCGCTCGAGGTGTTGCGATCGTAGAGGGGCCAGCAGAAACGCTGCTTTTGCCCGCCTTGGCGGCGGCCGCAGGATACTCTTTCAACGAACACGGGATCTCTTGCGTAAACGTCGGCGGGGTTGGGCTTTATCACTACGCTCGAATCCTCCAGCCGAGTGATGGTTCGGCTATTCCCATCCCTGTCGCATGCATCACGGATCGTGACATCGTTCCTGACGAGGCCACTTACGTATCCGCTCCCAAGAAAAGTAAACGATTCGAAAAAGACTACACGCCGGAGGAGGCCGAGGCGTTGGTCAAAACAAAGATCGACCGCGCCCAGGGCGGCAGCACAATTGTCTGTGTCTCCAACAAATGGACATTGGAATACGATCTCGCCTTTTACGGATGCGCCCGGTTGATGCATGACGCGATTCATTTGGCTAAGAAGGCAAATTCGAGGGGTGAACGGCTGACGGAGGAAGATGAAAAGAAAGCCATTGTCGAGTCAGCAGCGTTCTGGGAAAAACTCTCGAATGCCGGGCATTCGAAAGTGGAGCTGGCATCCCTCATCTATCAACCGCTCGTAGAGAAGCAGGCATCAAAAGCCATCACCGCCCAATACGCTGCTCACCTGATTTCAACAGGCGATTATGGGAAAGGAGATGAGTTGTTCAACAATCTGCCGCCTTACCTACAGCGGGCGCTGCGTCATCTGACTGGCAGGACGGAGCCATGACCGTCCCAGTGATCGACGCTACAGATCTTGAGGCTCTAAACGACCTGACTCCCGACTTGAACTTCAATGATCACGAGCGACGTACCGTGCTACTGGAGAACCAGTCTCGTGACATCAACGCCGCGCCAGGTAGTGGTAAGACCACAGTGCTCGCAGCGAAGCTGTTGATGCTGAGCCGCAGATGGACCTCAAGCCGCGCAGGCGTTTGTGTGCTCAGTCATACAAATGTCGCCCGTGATGAAATTCAGCGCCGGTTAGGTACAAGCCATGACGGGAGTCGCCTACTCACGCATCCTCACTTCATAGGGACGATTCACGCCATGGTGAATCAGTTTCTGGCTCTGCCGTACCTGCGAAGTAAGGGGATGACCGTCGATGTGATCGACAACGACATCTTTGCCCGTCGAGCATTAGGTTTAGCCCATGCCAATTACAGCTTGCGGCGCTATATGGAGATGAATCCAGGTGTCGCGCCCATGCTAGAGGGGCTGGTCTACAAAGGATCATCTCTGGACCTAGCCAGTGAATCTGGCTCGCTTCCCAAGCCAAGCGCGAAAACCTATCCGGCAATTGTCGGTATCAAACAAACCCTCGCCGCCGAGGGGGTTTTCCGGCACGCGGACATGTTCGCGTACGCGGAGTGCCTGATGACTCAATTCCCCAAGGTTCGGGCCCAACTATCCCGCAGGTTCCCTGTCGTCTTTATCGACGAAATGCAGGATACGTCCTGGGAGCAAGAGCGTTTGTTGCAGTTGATGTTCGACGACACCGTCATCATTCAGCGCTTCGGCGATATCAATCAGCGAATCCTAGGTAGTTCGGAGGGAGCGGAAAACCTGACGTTCCCACGAGGCGACGCGCTGCCGATCTCCTCCAGCAAACGCTTCGGTCCTCATATCGCTCAGTCCGTGTCCAGAACACAGCTGACAGGTACCGCTGTAACTGGAGAGAGCGAAGACCGTCACGCCTCCATGTTGATCGTCTACAGCACCGAACGTGTACAAGATGTGATCTCGACGTTTGGAGAGCATGTACTAGACCGCTTCAGCGATACCGATCTGACCAATGGGAAAGTCAAAGCTCTTTGCGCTCGCAAACAGGGCGATGCCGCAAAACAGATAGCAGGCCGTACCCTACTGGACTACTGGCCTGCTTCCACAGGCGATCAATTACCTGGGCTCAAGCTTGTGCAATTTTGGGCGCTTCTCGGTGGGTCTAAACCTGCCGTAAATGCATCGTGTTCATCACGATTTGAAGAGATCCGCAGAGCGCTATTTCTGGTGCTGCGCGCCGCCAAAGCGCAGATTGTCGAAGGCTTGAAAGCTGATCATCAGCTGATTCGCAAACTGCGTGATGCTGATAAGGACGTGTCGGCTTTCCGGTTGCTGATGCGTGATTTATGCATGGCAAACGTGGCGGAAGCAGATGAAGAAAGGCGCGTCCGTATAGTGAATGCACTGTACGTAAAGCTGCGCTCGTTGCTCCCAGATCATATGCCACTGCAGATATTCAGCGAGCTTCCGGTTTTTCACCGGCCAGCGACCATGGCTATTCACGGGCTACACCGATCGATTTGTTCAATCGAAAAAAATGGTCGCACCTTAAACGTTCACATCGGGACACTCGCCTCGATGAAAGGTGAAACGCACTTGGCAACCCTCGTCATGGAGTCTCTAGGTTATCCAAGTCGTCGTTTCGATCTGGAGCTCGCGCTGCCCATCATTGCAGGGATCGGTACTCGAGCCAAAAAAACGCCTGAGAGTCAGCTATCTCAGTACCGCAATCTGTATGTCGGAATGTCACGACCTACCAGCTTTCTTTGCCTGGCGGTCAACGCAGAACGGGTTTCAGAAGAGTGTAAAGCGGCGTTGGCCGCGCAGGGGTGGGTTATTACCCACTTGCTGTAGCAGAGCAATGTATACGCAATGGCGGATTTGTGGGGGCCGGTCAACGATATGTAGACAGTTATCGTGCCGTTGTTTCCCTTGCGCCTCCAGCTGAGTAATTGCATGTACTTGACCACCCATTTGCATTCGAGCTGACCGGTCGTTTGCATCGGATTTGACTAGCCCACTGTCCGACTCTAACCGGCAGAAGTCGGCAATCTGCTACATGTTGCAAAGGGCTGCAATCGACCCATAGCAGCCCTTCGCTAAGGGCCGCTAACGGCCAGATGCGGACATTTGGCAGTGACGGTTTTTCGTCCTAGGTTCTGTGCACAAACTAGGGGTGGCACGGTACGAAGATGGTTAGGTAGCCGATATGATTTTTCTCGACTTAGTGAAATACTAAACCGCTAGATCAGCCGAGCCTACCACGACGGCCAAGCAGGCGAGTTAACCACGAGGCGCTCATGCAGAAAACCACCGTCATCCTCGATCAGTACGGAAGACCCATTGTCCAGCAATCTCGTCTGGTTGTGGCTGCGTTGGATGTGCACGGTAACATCGACTCATCGACCATCCAATTCAAGGATGAGTGGGACAATGGCTTGAGGAGTTTGGACCTGGTCGTTGCCACTAGCGGAGCGGACCTGCTGGAGCTGCTCACCTATGAGCTTGGCCTCGTAAGTGTGAATGAGCAAGGGTTGCTACAGCACCGCATTGTATTGACACCGGACGTTCACGTGACCGTGATGCGTGTTCTTGGGCGGATTGCGGAGGCGCTGATCGTTCGGGAGTGTAACCGAAACCCTACTGCAAATCGGCGCTGGGCGATGTATGCGCGTCGGGGCAAAATCCCCCACAGAGGGCTGGATAACTACAAAGCAGTAGGGACTGGGTTACACACCACAGAGAGGCTTTATCCGACCAAATATCGCCCTAGCGATACGCAGCGCGACATCATCTGGGTGCATGTCGAGGACTTGGTGTCCGAGCTGATAGAGAAAAGACAGGTTGGAGCTAGTGCTGGGGTTCCAGCTGGCTTGCAGATCAAGGTGAGCCAGGATGGCTTTCGGTATATTTATAGGTCGGATATCAGGCGTGGCCGCTACGAAATACCACTCGTGTACTTCGATCTTGCAAACGATTATTACAAACTGACCAATGCTATCTACCAAGAAGAAAGGGACAATGTTCGTATTGGTGTAGACATCTTACGAGGGAGAGATGTCTCTCCAGAGATCCACGAGTGGCTGCAGTCATACTATGACGTAGTCTACAACCTCGTAACTGGAAGGCTGACCCTTGACGCACTCATCCGTGACGAATTGCTCCTAGATGCATTCAAAAAGGATGTCCAAGAGCACAACCTTGGAGGTGATCTGATTGTCGTTTAATGAATCAACGGTTAGGGAGTAGCCAAGCGCGAACGTCGGTTAAGTTGACTGTTTAGCTGCATTGGCCGTTGCTGCAATTCCCAAGCGGCGGCTTTGGGTCGGCTTCAGCAGGTTGAGGGCATGCAGTAGGCCGGTCAAGCCTCGCGCAAACGCCTGGTCATGTCGAATACAAATGACTGGTCAGTGGCAATGAAATCAACTGCTCAGATGGTGTGCAATTTCCCACCAGCACTGTGACAAACGATCTCAACTGGCGCGCTGTTATCAGCTCCGGGCAACTCGACGTGCGCGCGGAGGACCTACAGCATTGGTGGGTTGCTTAAAGTGAACTCGTCCCTGTTTGTGTCAAACTATATTATGTGCAGCGGGATGCTTTTTTCGACGAACCATCTGCTTGTGTCGAACTATAATTCGTTCGAAACGGTAGGTCGTATCGCTGGAGGCCACGAATTACGGGGGCTCTGTGTCAAACTATATTATGAGCCTCCAGATTTGGCGGCCGTTGTGCCGCCCAGCGCGGGGCAAGCCTACTCCTACAAAAACGGCGCCTATCCAAAGAAAGCGTCACTCTGTGGGAGCGGGCTTGTCCCGCGATGGACTGCAACGCAGCCCTAATCCGGCATAGGTCAATCTTTTTCAACCGAAGCTGCCTTACCTTACCTCGTAACCAACTACGTGAAAGCCACCATGATCCACGTAAACCTTAGGGGGGATAGGGAAATCATGTTGGATTATAAATCGCTCAACTAAAAGATTTTATATGCGCAGCAAGTTCAGACAGGGCACTGTCATCAGCTCTGGCTGAATCATGCGAAGAAATATAACCTTCATACTTGTCAAAATACGTGTCTACGCATGAGCTGATTTTTCTAAATTTACTGTCCTCACCCGTCCCATGCATGGGGAATAACTTCGCGTGCAGGTGATCAACGCCATAGCCCTCCAAAATCATACCGGTTCTCGCCACGTTTGGCAGGGCGCGGTCAATCAACAGTGCGGTGTTCTTGGCTGCTAGCACCAGCTCGGAAATAACCAAGTCAGTTTGTTCAAATGCGTAACTACTATGGTGTGACTTGGGTATAACGACCGTGAATCCTGGCGTATTGGGGTAGATTGATAAAAACGATAAATGTTTTTCGTCCTCCCAGATAATATGGGATGGAGAAATCCCTTCGGCAATTTGGCAAAAAATACAGTTCATTACTGGGGGCCTTTCGTTAGTTGTAATAATATTCAGTTATAGAATGTTATGAAGTGCTCGCCGCATCCCATACCTTGATCGGTGAATTGAGAAAATCCAAGCGGGAAACTCATTGCAAGGCGTTAGTTGGGAATGGTTTTCATTCCCTTATTCGAGCATACGAGTCTTCTATTTTACTGTCAACGAAGTAGTGCGGGAGCAGTTAGAAATTAAAGCCTCGGTCGTTTAAGGGACGACAGGAGCTCTGTACCGTCAGGCTTCCATAGATATCTCTAACCTTCATGTGTAGGTGACTTTTTCCTTCACATATATAGGAAATATCTCACAGGCTTAATACGGCATAGATCAATATTTCCTATCCGAAGTTGAATTACCTTGTGTCCCTTGTTGAACATGGACGACAAGGTAATACCCAATGGAAAGAATCCTCGATATCCAGCCCCTTCCGGCAGATCACCTGACCCTCCACCTCAACGGCGTTGCCGTTGCCGCCGCTCCGGGTGAAACCGTACTCAGTGTCTTGAACGCCGTTGGCCTGCGCCAAGTGGCGCGTAATGATCATGGCCACGTCAGTGGCGCTTTTTGTGGCATGGGCGTTTGCCATTGCTGCCTGGTCGCCATTGATGGCCGAGCCAAACGCCGCGCCTGTCAGACAGTGGTTCGCGCTGGCATGCACATCGAAACCCAGTTCAACCGCATCTCGCCGGAGGAGCACTCATGAGCCTGCGTCCGGTGATCGTTGGTGGTGGTTCGGCAGGCATGGCGGCAGCTATCGAGCTGGCTGAGCATGGCGTCGCCAGCCTGCTGTTCGACGAGGCTTCGCGCCCAGGCGGGGTGGTCTATCGCGGTCCGCTGCGGGCGGGCGTCGACCTCGGCTATCTGGGGGCACGCTATGCCAAGGCGTTGAATACGCTGCACGAAGATTTCGCCCTGTGTGCCGAGCATATCGACTTGCGTCTGAACAGCCGCGTGGTTGGAGGCAATGAGCAGTGCTTGATGGTGCTCGATGGTGACGAGCACCTGCATGAAATCGACTATGCCCAACTGCTGCTGGCGGCCGGTTGTCATGAACGTAACGTGCCTTTCCCTGGCTGGACTTTACCCGGCGTGATGCTGCTCGGCGGCCTGCAGCTGCAGATCAAGAGTGGGGTGGTCAAGCCGCTGGGCAGTACTTTGATCGCCGGTACTGGGCCACTGCTGCCACTGGTGGCCTGCCAGTTGCACGCTGCCGGAGCCAAAGTTGCGGGGGTTTACGAAGCGTGCGCGTTCAACCGCATAGCGCGCGAGAGCCTGGCGCTGTTGAACAAGCCTCAGCTATTTCTCGACGGCCTGAGCATGCTGGCCTACATGAAGCTCAATGGAATTCCCATGCACTATGGCTGGGGCGTGGTCGCTGCCCAAGGCGACGGCGAGCTGAATGAGGTGAGCGTCGCGCCTTACACCCAGGACTGGCAGCCGGATTTGACTCGCCTGCAGCGGGAACGGGTGCAAACGCTCGCCGTCGGCTACGGCTTCATTCCCCGTACTCAGCTCAGCCAGCAACTGGGGCTGGCGCATGGTTTCAGCGACGACGGCTACCTGCGGCCTGAGGTTAATGTATGGCAGCAAAGCAGCCTGCCGCATATCCACTTGGCGGGTGACATGGCAGGTATACGCGGGGGTGAGGCGGCAATGCTGACCGGGCGTCTAGCCGCCGTATCGATATTGCAGCAGTTGGCGGTGCTCAGCGCCGAGCAGGCGATCGAGCGGCGTGAGCTGTACTTGGGCAAGCTGGCTTCGATCCAACGCTTTCGCTCCGGGGTCGAGCGCTTTACCGCACGCGGCGCAGCGCAGATTGAGTTGCCCCAGGCTGATACGCTGATCTGTCGCTGTGAGCAGGTTACCCGCGACGCTATCGACCTGGCGCTCGAACAGGGCGTGCAAGACATGGCCAGTTTGAAGATGCGCACTCGGGTGAGCATGGGCGACTGCCAAGGGCGCATGTGCGTGGGCTATTGCACTGATCGCCTTCGGGCGGCTACCGGCCGGGCCGATGTCGGCTGGCTGCGCCCCCGGTTTCCGGTCGACCCGGTGCCTTTCTCAGCCTTTCAGCACCTGGCCACGGAGGCCTGAGCATGACCAAGACATACGATATCGTGATTGCCGGCGGCGGCGTTATCGGCGCTTCGTGCGCCTATCAGCTGTCCAAGCGCGGCAACCTGCGCATTGCCTTGATCGATGACAAGCGCCCCGGCAATGCCACTCGCGCGTCGGCTGGAGGTTTGTGGGCCATTGGTGAATCGGTGGGGCTGGGCTGCGGGGTGATCTTCTTTCGCATGCTGTCTTCGCGGGCCAAGCGTGAAGCCCATGGGGCCGCGGTGGCCGTGGATTCGAGCACGCCGCATATCCTCCCGCAGTGCTTCTTCGACCTGGCGCTGCAGTCGAACGCGCTTTATCCACAGCTGCATCAGGAGCTGATCGAGCGCCATGGCATGGACTTCAAGTTCGAGCGTACCGGATTGAAGTACGTGATTCAGGATGAAGAGGACCAGCTCTACGCCGAACACATCGTCAAGCAGATCCCCCACCTGGCCGAGCAGGTACGTTGGCTTGATCGCAGGGCGTTGCGTGAAGCAGAGCCGGCAGTGACCTTGCAGGCAACCGGAGCGCTCGAGTTTCTCTGCGATCACCAGGTGAGCCCGTTCCGCCTGGGCGATGCCTATCTGGAGGCGGCTCGGCAGAATGGCGTCGACTTGTATCTGAATACCCGGGTCACGGGTGTCATGCATCAAGGGGCGCGGATCAAGGGTGTGCGCACCGAACAAGCGGGAGACTTCCACTGCCATACCCTGCTCAATGCGGCTGGTGCCTGGGCTGCCGAGCTGAGCGAGTGGGCGACTGGAACGGCTATTCCAGTCAAGCCGGTCAAGGGCCAGATCGTGCTCACCGAACGCCTGCCGAAACTGCTGGATGGCTGCATTACCACCAGCGATTGCTACATGGCGCAAAAGGACAACGGCGAGATCCTGATTGGCAGTACTACTGAAGAGAAGGGCTTTGATGTCAACAACACCTTCCCGGAAATCAGTGGACTGGTGCAGGGCGCGGTGCGCTGCGTGCCGGAGCTGGCGCAGGTGAACCTCAAGCGGACCTGGGCGGGGCTGCGGCCGGGATCACCGGATGAGCTGCCGATCCTTGGGGCTGTGGATGAGGTGGAGGGATACTTAAATGCCTGTGGACATTTCCGTACCGGGATTCTGACATCGGCGATTACCGGGGTGATATTGGACAAGGTTATCCACAACGAGACATCGCCGGTGGATATCACCCCGTTTTTGGCGGCTCGTTTTCAGCAGCCTGTGTTGCCAGCGTGATAACGCGCGGGTAAATCGCAGCGGCGGCGCGCCGCTGCGATTGGGCTGCGCACTATCAGATCTGCATCGCCATCCCATCCACATTCATCGCCGCCTGGCGCAAGGCCTCGGAGCGGGTTGGATGCGGGTGGCAGGTGAGGGCGATATCCTCGGCCGACGCTGAGAACTCCATCGCCACACAGAACTCGCCGATCATTTCACTAACGCTCGGGCCGACCAGATGCACGCCCAAGACCTCATCGGTATTGGCATCGGCCAGCACCTTGGCGAAGCCTTCGGTCTCATGGTTGATCTTCGCCCGGCTGTTGGCAGTGAAGGGGAACTTGCCGACCTTGTAGGCGCGGCCTTCGGCCTTGAGCTGCTCTTCGGTCTTGCCGACGCTGGCCAGTTCCGGACGGGTGTAGATCACCCCAGGGATGAGGTTGTAGTTCACCTCGTGAGCCTTGCCGGCGATTCGCTCGATACACGACACCGCTTCATCCTCAGCCTTGTGCGCAAGCATTGGCCCGGAGGTGACATCGCCAATCACCCAGATGCCTGGCACGCTGCTGCGGTGATGTTCGTTGGTGAGCATGCCGCGCTTGTCGGTTTGAATGCCGACGCTTTCCAGGTTGAGGCCCTGAGTGTACGGACGACGACCGATAGCCACCAGCACGTAGTCAGCCTGCAGGGTTTCAGCGGCGCCACCTGCTGCCGGCTCCAGGCTCAGGCTGACGCCATCAGCTGAAGGGGTGGCCTGGGTAACCTTGCTGCCGAGCTTGAAGCGCATGCCTTGTTTGGCCAACGCCTTCTGCAAGGTCTTGGCGGTCTCTTCGTCGGTGCCGGGGCAGATTCGATCCAGGTACTCGATCACGGTGACTTCACTACCCAATCGGCGCCAAACCGAGCCGAGCTCCAGGCCGATCACACCAGCGCCGATCACTACCAGATGCTTGGGCACCTGTGGCAGCGATAGCGCGCCAGTGGAGTCGATAATGCGCTGGTTGTCGATGGTCACGCCGGGCAGGGGAGTGGGCTCGGAGCCGGTGGCAATGACAATGTCCTTGGCTTGCAGGGTGGTTTCGTTGCCATCCTCAGCTTTGACGATGACTTTGCCCACGCCATCCAGACGGCCCCAGCCCTTGATCCAGTCGACCTTGTTCTTGCGAAACAGGTACTCGATACCCTTGGTCAGGCCGGTCACGCTTTCGTCTTTCTGCTTCATCATCTGCGCCAGGTTCAAGGTCGGTTTGACCTCGATGCCTAGGTGAGCGAACTCCTCACCACTGGCCGCTTCGTACAGCTCGGAGGCGTGCAGCAATGCCTTGGAGGGCATGCAGCCTACGTTCAGGCAAGTGCCACCGAGGGTACTGCGACCTTCGACGCAGGCCACGCTCAGGCCCAATTGGCCAGCGCGGATGGCTGCGTTGTAGCCACCAGGGCCGCCACCGATGATCACGACATCATAAGATTTCATGGGATTACTCCAGGATGAGGAAGCGCAGAGGGGCACAAGATTAGTCGCAGCGAAGATTGTATACAATCCTTCGGGCGCTACTGGCAGCCAGGAAGTTTTAGACCAAGGTCGGGTTAAACGGAAACTTCGCATGAATGAACTACCCTATTTCGCAGACGTCCGAAATTCAAAGGGAGGGTCATTTCATGCTTGCGCAACTTCCACCTGCGTTGCAGAGCCTGCATTTGCCACTACGCCTGAAGCTCTGGGACGGTAACCAGTTCGATCTGGGGCCAAGCCCGCAAGTGACGATACTGGTCAAGGAGCCTCAGCTGATCAGTCAGTTGACCCATCCGAGCATGGGGCAACTGGGAGCGGCGTTTGTTGAAGGCAAGCTGGAACTGGAAGGCGATATCGGTGAAGCCATAAGGGTCTGCGATGAGCTCAGCGATGCCCTGCTGACTGATGAACAGGATGTCTCGCCAGTACGCAGCGCTCATGACAAAAGTACCGACGCCGAGTCCATCGCCTATCACTATGATGTCTCCAATGCGTTCTATCAGCTCTGGCTGGATCAGGACATGGCCTACTCCTGCGCCTACTTCAAGGAACAGGACAACACCCTCGATCAGGCCCAGCAGGACAAGTTCGACCACTTGTGCCGCAAGCTTCGACTGCAACAGGACGACTACCTGCTCGATGTCGGTTGTGGCTGGGGAGGGCTGGCGCGGTTCGCTGCGCGTGAATATGGCGCCAAGGTCTTCGGCATAACCCTGAGTAAGCAGCAACTCAAGCTGGCGCGCGAGCGGGTCAAACAGGAAGGCCTGGCCAAGCGCGTCGACCTACAGATTCTCGATTATCGTGACCTGCCGCAGGATGGACGTTTCGACAAGGTGGTCAGCGTTGGCATGTTCGAACATGTCGGCCACGCCAATCTCGACCTGTATTGCCAGAGGCTGTTTGGCGCTGTGCGCGAAGGTGGCGTGGTGATGAACCACGGCATCACCGCCAAACACGTCGATGGGCGTCCGGTGGGTCGAGGGGCGGGCGAGTTCATCGACCGCTATGTATTCCCCAACGGTGAGCTGCCACACCTGTCGATGATCACCAGCAGCATTTGCCAAGCCGGCATGGAAGTAGTGGATATCGAAAGCCTGCGCCTGCACTACGCCAAGACCCTGCATCACTGGAGCGAAAACCTCGAGCACCAGTTGCACCGGGCGGCGGCCCTGGTGCCGGAGAAGACCCTGCGCATTTGGCGTCTGTACCTGGCAGGCTGCGCCTATGCCTTCAGCAAGGGCTGGATCAACCTGCACCAGATTCTAGCAGTGAAGCCTTACGCGGATGGTCACCATGACCTGCCCTGGACCCGCGAAGACCTCTACCGCTAATTGACCCTCAAAGGATCGGCGAGATCAGCCGCGCGATACGCATCCCCAGTTGTTGCAGGCGATGGGTATCGCGGCTGTCCTCGGCAGTGATCTCCTTGGCTTGGTCAAAGTCGTTGAGCAGCATCGCTTGCACCTGATCGGCAAAGGTCCGGTCTACGGTCAGCAGGGTGATTTCGAAGTTCAAGCGAAACGAACGGTTGTCCAAGTTGGCACTACCGATCGCGCTGACCTCGTCATCCACCAGCACCACCTTCTGGTGCAGGAAGCCCGGCTGATAGCGGAACATACGCACCCCAGCACGCACCGCTTCGAAGGCAAACAGGCTGGAAGCGGCATAGACAATCCGATGGTCAGGCCGAGCGGGGATCAGGATGCGCACATCCACTCCGCGCATGACCGCCAGGCGCAAGGCGGCGAACACGGCTTCGTCGGGGATGAAGTAGGGGGTAGTGATCCACACCCGGTGGGTGGCGGATTGGATGGCCTCGACGAAGAACAGTGAACAGGTTTCCTGCGGGTCGGCCGGACCGCTGGCGAGCAATTGGCACAGCACACCGTTGTCCGGATAGGTGTCGGGAAGGATCAGAGGGGGGAGCTCGCGGGTGGCCCAGTACCAATCTTCGGCGAATGACTCTTGCAGGCACGCCACCACCGGCCCACTGATTTGCACATGGGTATCGCGCCAGGGCGACAGCCGAGGGTGGCCCCCCAGGTATTCGTCGCCGACGTTATGCCCGCCGACAAAACCCTCCAGCCCGTCGACCACGACGATCTTGCGATGGTTGCGGAAGTTGACCTGGAAGCGATTGAACCAGCCACTGCGAGTTGCGAACGCCTTGATCTGTACTCCGCCATCGCGCAATACCTGGCTGTAGCTGGCGGGTAGGGCGTGGCTGCCCACCCGGTCATACAAGACGAAAATCTGCACACCTTCAGCCGCCTTGCGCAACAGCAGCTGTTGCAGCTCACGGCCAATAGCATCGTCGTGGATGATGAAGAACTGCACCAACACCACCCGCCGCGCTTGAGCGATGGCAGCGAAGATGGCATCGAAAGTGGCTTGTCCATCGATCAACAGTTTGACGTCGTTGTTGGCCAGGCACGGCATGCGACCCAACTTGGGCATTGCCCGCAGCGCCGCATAACTGTCGGACTCGCGCGCGGTGAGTGCTTCCTCGACCCATGGCCGCCAGTTGAGGTTGGCCATCGCCACGTGCATTTCCTGGTTGGCCTGGCGCCTGGCCTGGATGTAGGCATTGAAGGAGCGGGCGCCGAAAACCAGATAGGGGATCAAGGTCAGGTAGGGAATGAAGAACAGCGGCATCGCCCAGGCGATTGCACCTTGGGCAGTGCGCACGGTGAATACTGCATGGAGCGCGGCAATGATGCCGAGCAAATGGATGAGGCCGAGCACGTAACCGAAGAAGTAGGGGCTGTGGTAATCCATACGCATCCTGCTTGCCGAAATCACTTCAGCTAACAGACCACGTTAATGGGCTGGCTTGCAACCCAATCACGAAAATGACGTCTAAGCTCTGTCCGGCCAGATTGCCGGTAATGCTAAGGAGCATCCATCGATGAAGATTCGTCTGCCACTTTTCGCCTTGGTCGTGGGCCTGGCCAGCCCGCTGGTCAATGCGCAGATGTTGCAACCCGGCCTGTGGGAGCTGACCACCAGCAATATGCAGGTCGACGGCAAGCCGTTGCCCGACATGGGCTTCATGCTCGGTCAGTTGAAGAACCTACCGCCCGAGCAGCGCGCCATGATGGAAGGTGTGCTGGCAAAACAGGGGATTACCGTGGCAGGTAATGGAGTGCGTTCGTGCCTGACGCCGGAGCAGGTCAAGACTGATGACATCCCGTTGCAGGATCCGCAGTCGGGCTGTACGCAAAAGATCACCGACCGCAGCGGCAATGTCTGGAAGTTTCAGTTTAGCTGCCCAAAGGCGCAGGGTACCGGGGAGGCGACTTTTCTTAGCGATCGGGAGTTCACCACCAAGGTCAACGGCACGTTCAATGCTTCGGGTGTTCAACAGCAGGGCAGCATGAATACGCGAGCGGTGTGGTTGGGCAACGACTGTGGAACAGTCAAACCACGTTCTTGAAGTTAAGTCATTTGGGGTCGCAGCGCGGCCCCTCGGCAATTACCACTGCCACTCGCTGACCGCCACAGCGTCATGGGCATGCAGGCTTTCGGCATGTTCCACGCGCACGTTAAATCCGCTCGACCATTCCACTTCCCGTAGGGCGAGGTGGACTCGCCTGGCGGCGTCTTCGCAGAACATGAGATTTTGTCCATTGGCCAATGCGAAGGCCTGTTCATCGGCGCGCTTGACCGCAGTTTGTACTGCCGTGCGCAAGGCGCCTTCTACTCGATCGATCAGGCCTGTAATCGGCAACGTTTGCATAGCATCACGCAGGCGCACTTTTACTTGTGCATCGCTGCGCTGGCTGTGAGGCGTGGCTACGATTCCCTGACTGCTACCCAACCATTGCAAAAGCGCCTCGCGATTCAAGTCAGCATGGCTGAAGTCAGCTAGAAACTGCTGCTGAATAAGCTGCCGAGCTAGCGCCGCCGAGCAAGGGCAGGTGGATGAATAGGGAATTTGCACAAATAGTTCCACGTGGAACATCTCATTTTTGATGCTGGCATCAACCGTCACCGGGTAGCTTTTCCAACCGGAGAGTGGGCTGACCAACGCAGGCCTTTTCAGCAGATGCTCGAAGGTGAGGCTCAGGTAAGCGGCAGAAGAAAGCCCTGCATGGCTGTCGAGAAAGGTCGCCAGCAAACGCCTTAATACCTGCGGGCTCAGTTCGCTTTGCTCCAGGCTCTCCAAGGCCAGATACAGCCGCGACATATGAATACCCCGCGACTTGCCGTCATCCAGGTTAACCCCTGCACTGGCACGAGCACTTAGCGTTCGCCCTTCAAACTGTACGGGCAAGGCGATGCCCTGCATGCCGACCCAATCCAAAGGCTGGGTGCGCTGAGTGGTTTGTTTTGCCACATCGGGGAGTTTCAAGCTGGTCATCAGGGTACCCATCAAAAATATCGTCAGCGGCATCCGCCAATCAGGCTGCAGTGCAAGTTGAAGCGTTGTCCGCTGGAGCTGGACACTCGGTTCAAGGTGGTCCAGCCAACTCGACGGCTGTAGCCGAACCAAGCCTCTCCGTCGCTCGCCAGACCGGTATAGAAGGTCGTAGGGCCGTAACCGGTGTTGGTTTGCGCCCACAGTCTTTTGCTCGCCGCTTCGAAGCCGCGCAGATATAGAGAGCTACCTTCGCTGCGCACACTGTAGTAGTTGCCGTTGCCATCCTTGCAGGCAAGCAGCGTGGCGCTTCGCGTACACAGCGCCAGATTGGTTTGCGGCAGCGCCAGCAGGTGTGCCGGCGTCACAATCAGCAATAGCGCCAAGGCACAGGGCAGTTTCATAGGCTTCTCCAGGAATGCCATTGGGCAGCACGGCTTGGCGAAATTGTATTGTTATATTATAACATTGTGCAATGCATCGTTTCGAATGCGTCCGCCTGAAGAGGTCCACCATGTCCAACCGTCTCCCTGTCACCGTGTTGTCCGGCTTTCTAGGCGCGGGCAAAAGTACCTTGCTCAATCACATCCTGCGCAACCGTGATGGCTTGCGCGTCGCTGTGATCGTCAACGACATGAGCGAAATCAACATCGACGCCAGCGAGGTGCAGCGCAACGTGAGCCTCAACCGCGCTGAAGAAAAACTGGTCGAGATGAGCAATGGCTGCATCTGCTGCACCTTGCGCGAAGACCTGCTTGAGGAAGTGGCGCGGCTCGCCGAGGAAGGGCGTTTCGATTACCTGCTGATCGAGTCGACCGGTATTTCCGAACCCCTGCCGGTGGCCGAGACGTTCACGTTCCGAGATGAACAAGGCCGTAGCCTGTCCGATATGGCGCGCTTGGATACCATGGTCACCGTGGTCGACGGGTTGAATTTTTTGCGCGATTACCAAGCGGCGGAGAGCTTGGCCAGCCGCGGCGAAACCTTGGGCGAAGAGGATGAGCGCTCGATCAGCGACTTGCTGATCGAGCAGATCGAGTTCGCCGACGTGCTGCTGCTGAGCAAGATCGACCTGATCAGCCAGGACCTGCGTGAAGAGCTCACGGCGATCCTGCGTAGCCTCAATGCCCGGGCGCAGATCGTGCCGATGGTGATGGGCCAAGTGCCGCTGGCGCGAATCCTCGATACCGGCTTGTTCGACTTCGATCAGGCGGCGCAGGCGCCGGGTTGGCTGCAAGAGCTGCGTGGCGAGCACGTGCCCGAGACCGAGGAGTATGGCATCGCTGCCAGCAGCTGGCAGGCGCGTCGTCCGCTACACCCGCAGCGTTTCTTCGACTTTATCCACAAGCCGTGGGGCAATGGCCGCTTGCTGCGCTCCAAGGGCTTCTTCTGGCTGGCCAGCAAGTACCAGGAAGCCGGCAGCTGGTCCCAGGCAGGCGGCATGATGCGCCATGGTTTGGCCGGGCGCTGGTGGCGCTTCGTGCCGCGCGAGCAATGGCCACAGGATGAAGACAATACTGCGGCGATTCTCAAGCAGTGGACAGCAGAGGTAGGCGATTGCCGGCAGGAGCTGGTATTCATTGGTCAGAACATCGACTTTGCCAGGTTATCCACAGAGCTGGACGCCTGCTTGTTGACTGATGAAGAGATGGAGACGGGTCCAATGGCTTGGCTACGTTTACCCGATCCGTTCGGTGCTTGGCATGACGAGATGGCGGCATGAGTACCACTCGCACTGTGGATATCTCCCAGGTGTTCGGCCAATCGCCGCAGGTGTTGGCTGAAATACTGCAGGATGGCGTTAACCTCGCGGCTTGGCAGCGACGCTTGCCAGCGCAGGTCGAAGACTTTTCCACAGTGCTGCTCAGCCTTGACCCGCTATTGGCAGATGAACGGGTGATCGATGTGGATGAACGTCACCCGCCGCAGTTACCAGGCCTGCTGCCGGAAGCGGCGGATCTGCATGGCTATGAGAGCTTCGTCGCCGACGTGGCCTGGCTGGTGGCCGCTTACACCTGCCTGCTGGGCGCGCGCCGGATTGGCCTGCGCTTGCGGGTGCTGGAGGGCGCCATGTGTCCGCGCTTCCATGTGGATAAAGTCCCTTTGCGACTGTTGACCACCTATACCGGTGCCGGCAGCGAGTGGCTCAAGGAAGAGGCAATAGACCGTGGACATCTTCACAACGCTCAGCCGGCTGTGGATAACATTCAGCGCTTGCAGGCCGGTGAAGTTGCAATACTCAAGGGCGAGAAGTGGCTGGGCAATGAAGGGGCAGGGCTGGTGCACCGCTCACCGATGACCGCACCCGGCGAGCGCCGCCTGCTGCTTAGCCTTGACTGGTTGGCATGA
Source organism: Pseudomonas urmiensis (assembly GCF_014268815.2). Taxonomy (NCBI): domain Bacteria; kingdom Pseudomonadati; phylum Pseudomonadota; class Gammaproteobacteria; order Pseudomonadales; family Pseudomonadaceae; genus Pseudomonas; species Pseudomonas urmiensis. Next base: position 4,984,227 of record NZ_JABWRE020000001.1, on the reverse strand, counting down.
CGGGGCATAGTGAAGGTTGATTCCGTCTCGATGCCCAACCATGTTGCAGAACATTCCTACCCACGTTATCGCTGGCCCACTGGGCGCTGGCAAGACCAGCCTGATCCGGCAGCTGCTCGCTCAACGTCCGGCCACCGAGCGCTGGGCGGTACTGGTCAATGAATTCGGCCAGATCGGCCTCGATGCTGCCCTGCTCAGCCGCGACGAGGATGGCGTGGCGATTGGCGAAGTGGCGGGAGGATGTCTGTGTTGCGTCAACGGCATGCCGTTTCAGGTCGGCTTGGCTCGCTTGCTGCGCAAAGCCCGTCCTGATCGCTTGTTCATAGAGCCGTCTGGTTTGGGTCATCCACTCCAGCTGCTCAAGCAGCTGGGGCAGGCACCGTGGACGGGAGTGCTCAATGTGCAGCCCATGATCATGGTGCTCGATGCCCTTGCTCTGGCCCAAGGTGAACCATTACCGGAGACGCAAAAGGAGGCGTTGTCGGCCGCTAACTTGTTGATATTTAACAAATCTCAAGCTGTGGATGAACAGCGGAGGTTGTTGATAACTCAACAGCTGCCTGGCCTTCCCAGTTACTGGACCGAGCACGGCGAGTTTCCCCTGGCGCAGCTGCCAATGTTTTCCACATGCGATATAGCCAATTCTGCGGAGATTGAGCTGCCTGTGGAAAACACATCTGCGCCGCTTGCAGCCCTGTGGACAGATCCATCCCAGCCGATTTGTCTGGCGCAACAAGGTGAAGGGGGTTGGAGTATCGGCTGGCGCTGGCATCCCAGCCAGCGGTTCGATGTGTCGCGATTACAGGCGTTTCTCCGCGCTTGGCCCTGGCGTAGGGCCAAGGGAGTTATCCACAGCGCAGAGGGCTGGCAATCCTTCAATGGCCTGCAGGCCAGTGCCGTGGCTTGGCACTCAAGCGAATGGCGCAAGGATTCACGCATCGAGCTGATCTTCGCTCAGCCGCAGCCCACGCCAGCCCTGCAGAGCGCCCTGGCCGCCTGCCGCCTTTAGCGCTGATCGTTGCGCCAGCGATTGTGCTCCTGGCGCCACTGCTGCATCTCGATGACGTTATCGCTGCGTGGCGGGGTCTTGATCTCGAACGGGTAGGGCGCCAGCTCGATCTGCATGGTGTGTGCACCGAACTGGGTGACAGTGCCCGGGTGACGCTGTTCGCCGGTGACGGTGAATTCGAAGTTGTAGATCCGCGCCAGGCGCTTGCGGCCGTTGGCGTCACGCACGAACGCAATGCGCTTGAGCGCGACGGCGTCGTCCAAAAGCTCCAGATCGAGTTTGGCGCAATGCTGCTTGACCCGTACCAGGGCCTTCTCGCGCAGGCCATGGTTGTGCCACAGCCAGGCGCCGACCGTGGCGAGCAGCATCAGGACGAAGAGGTTCTCCAGGGTCAACATTTGCGTAGGCTCCAAACAAGTAGATCCAGCTTAACTGCGTCCCTGGTCTGTCGTACAGGTGGCAATCGAGTTCATACTGCGCGACGCTCTCATCCTGAATCGTCTTTGGAAAACTCCGCATGAAACGTACACCGCATCTGCTCGCTATCCAGTCCCATGTGGTCTTTGGCCACGCCGGAAACAGCGCCGCGGTGTTTCCCATGCAGCGGATCGGGGTCAACGTCTGGCCACTCAATACCGTGCAATTCTCCAATCACACTCAGTATGGCCAGTGGGCGGGAGAAGTGCTTGCTCCAGCGCAAATTCCTGCGTTGGTAGAAGGCATTTGCAACATTGGCGAGCTGGGCCACTGCGATGCGGTGTTGTCCGGCTACCTGGGCAGTGCCGAGCAAGGTCGGGCGATTCTCGCTGGCGTCGAGCGGATCAAGGCGGTCAACCCCAAGGCGCTGTACCTGTGCGATCCGGTCATGGGCCATGCCGAGAAGGGCTGCATCGTCCCCGAGGAAGTCAGTGAGTTCCTGCTCGAACAAGCGGCTTCAAAGGCCGATATCCTCTGCCCCAATCAGCTTGAACTGGACAGCTTCAGTGGGCGTCGGGCGCAGTCGCTGGAAGATTGTGTGGCGATGGCGCGCGGCCTGCTCGAGCGTGGGCCGCAAGTGGTCCTGGTCAAGCACCTAAGCTACCCGGGCCGCGCTGAAGACGCCTTTGAAATGCTGTTGGTGACCCGCGAGGAAAGCTGGCACCTGCGTCGGCCGCTGCTGTGCTTCCCGCGTCAGCCGGTAGGCGTCGGCGACCTCACCTCTGGGCTGTTCCTGGCCCGGGTGCTGTTGGGTGACAGCTGGGTACAGGCGTTCGAGTTCACCGCTGCCGCCGTGCACGAGGTTCTGCTCGAAACCCAGGCCAGCGCCAGCTACGAATTGCAGCTGGTACGGGCCCAGGATCGTATTGCCCATCCGCGCGTGCGCTTCGAAGCACAGCGCCTGACGGTTTAAATGGCGTCGGTCTTCAGGTCCTGGTAACGCTTTTCCAGTTCCTGGCGGATCTGCCGGCGCTGCTTGCCTTGCAGGAAGCGGCGTTTCTCTTCGCTGCTCTGCGGTAGGCGCGCAGGCACCGGGACCGGACGGCGATTGTCATCGACTGCAACCATGGTGAAGAAGCAGCTGTTGGAGTGGCGCACCGAGCGCTCGCGAATGTTCTCGGTCACCACTTTGATGCCCACCTCCATCGAGGTGTTGCCGGTGTAGTTGACCGAGGCCAGGAAGGTGACCAGCTCGCCGACGTGGACCGGCTCGCGGAATACCACCTGATCGACCGACAGGGTCACCACGTAAGTGCCGGCATAGCGGCTGGCGCACGCATAGGCCACCTCATCGAGGTACTTGAGCAAGGTGCCGCCGTGTACGTTGCCGGAGAAGTTGGCCATGTCCGGAGTCATCAGGACGGTCATAGTCAGCTGGGCGTTTCCAGGTTCCATAGTGTGCTCACGGTGAGGTTGCGCTGAAACGGGGCGGGCATCTTCGGACACTTCTTCGTCCCCTGTTGAAATTTCCCATCCTGGTACGGGACGTCGGCAGACGCTCCATCGTCACGCGGTTCGCGCCATTAGCTGAGGCGAAGCGGCCGACATGTTTCTGCATATTGCACCAACGTTTTGCGCAGAAGCGCGATGTTAACCTGAGCAAGCCCATGCAACATGGGCTTTCCTGCATTAAACACAGTATGTATCTGCTGCTCGCTAAGGATGACCTCGGCAGAGGAGCGGTCTGCCCGGGCAACGTGAAAAGGAGTACCACGCCATGCATGCCATCAGCTTTATTCAGGACCTGGCAGTGATCATGCTGGTGGCGGGGGTGGTCACCATCCTGTTCCATCGCTTCAAGCAACCTGTGGTGCTTGGCTATATCGTTGCCGGCTTCATCATTGGCCCGCACACCCCACCGTTTGGCCTGATTCACGACGAAGACACGATCAAGACCCTGGCCGAGCTGGGGGTAATCTTCCTGATGTTCTGCCTGGGCCTGGAATTCAGCCTACGCAAGTTATTCAAGGTCGGCGCGACGGCATTTATCGCGGCGTTCCTGGAAATCGTCCTGATGATCTGGATCGGTTTCGAAATCGGTCGCTGGTTCGGCTGGAGCACCATGGATTCGCTGTTCCTCGGCGCGATCCTGGCGATTTCCTCGACCACCATCATCGTCAAGGCGCTCAACGACCTGAAGATGAAGAACGAGCGCTTCGCCCAGCTGATCTTCGGCGTGCTCATCGTTGAAGATATCTTGGGCATTGGCATCATTGCCCTGTTGTCGGGTATCGCAGTCAGCGGTTCGGTCAGCTCCGGCGAAGTGTTCTCCACCGTCGGCAAGCTGTCGCTGTTCATGATCGTCGCGCTGGTCATTGGTATCTTGCTGGTGCCAAGGCTGTTGGCCTATGTGGCCAAGTTCGAAAGCAACGAAATGCTGCTGATTACCGTGCTGGGCTTGTGTTTCGGCTTCTGCCTGCTGGTGGTCAAGCTTGAGTACAGCATGGTGCTGGGCGCCTTCCTGATCGGTGCGATCATGGCCGAGTCGCGCCAACTGCTGAAGATCGAGCGGCTGATCGAGCCGGTTCGCGACCTGTTCAGTGCGATTTTCTTCGTTGCCATCGGCCTGATGATCGACCCTCAGGTCCTGATCGATTACGCCTGGCCAATCGTGGTGATCACCCTGGCGGTGGTGCTGGGCAAGATGCTCTCTTGCGGCATGGGTGCTTTTATCGCCGGTAATGACGGTCGCACTTCACTTCGGGTGGGCATGGGCCTTTCGCAGATCGGCGAGTTCTCTTTCATCATTGCCGCGCTGGGCATGACGTTGCAGGTCACTAGCGACTTCCTCTATCCGGTAGCGGTGGCTGTCTCGGCGATCACCACACTGCTCACGCCTTACTTGATTCGTGCGGCCGATCCGCTGTCGATCAAGCTTGGCAAAATTGTCCCGAGCCGCCTTTCGCGGGTGCTGTCGCTGTATGGCGAATGGTTGCGCAGTATTCAGCCGCAAGGCGAGGGGGCAATGCTGGCGGCGATGATCCGGCGCATCTTGCTGCAGGTCGGGGTCAATCTGGCGCTGGTGATCGCGATCTTCTTCAGTGGCGGTTACTTCGCCGAACGGCTCGGTAGTTGGTTGAGCGAGTGGGTGGGCGACATTGGCCAGCAGAAGGCGCTGATCTGGGGCGCGGCACTGCTGTTGTCGTTGCCATTCCTGATCGCTGCCTATCGCAAGCTCAAGGCGCTATCGATGCTGTTGGCGGAGATGGGCGTGAAGCCTGAGATGGCCGGGCGGCATACCCAGCGTGTGCGTCGGGTGATCGCCGAGGTAATCCCGCTGCTGTCGCTGCTGGTGATCTTCCTGCTGCTGTCGGCGTTGTCGGCGAGCATTTTGCCGACCAATGAGTTGCTGCTGGTGATAGTGGTGGTAGCGGCAGTGGTCGTGGCGCTGCTGTGGCGCTGGTTGATTCGGGTGCATACGCGCATGCAGATCGCGTTGCTGGAGACCCTGGAAAACAACCGTGATCACTCGCACTGACAGAGAAATGCTCTCTGCGCGAGATTTCATCGAAGTCCGAGGGGATGACACGGTAGCGAGTCGCCAGGCGCAGAAAGCCTGGCGATTTTACGGCCATTAATGGCTAAGAGCCATTAGTTTGTGCGGATAACTCTCGTTCAGCTTTCCAGCCAGACGTCACGCGCCCAATGCCAGACCGATTCCCAGCTCTCTTCGGTGACGATCTCTTCTTCGCCGGACCACAGCACCACGGTGCCGTCCTCTTCGACGCAGTAGTAGTCGTCGCCATCCTTGCAGATCGGGATCAATTCCCGTGGGACGCCAGCGTCCCAGGCATTGGCCGCCACTTCCGGCAGGTAGGTGTGCGACTGCGGATCGGTCGCGGTCACGGGCTCAAGGCTGCCATAGACCACGTCGCTGACGGTCAGCAGGTATTCCTTGAACACGAACGGAATGTTGATGAACAGCTGCTCCTCGACCTCAACCAGCTGATCTTCATCAGGAAGCTCCAGGGGTACCGGTACCGGCTCATTGGCTTCACGCAGTTGTTCGATCACTTCTTCCACGGTTCACATCCTCTACCTTGATGACAACGCTGCGCGTTATACCCTAGTAGCCCGCTGAGGCAAAAGCAAAAACCCCGGGCAAGCCCGGGGTTTTTTTGTTGCAACGTGTCAGGATCAGCCGTTCTGGCGGATACCGGCGAGCAGCCAAGGCTGGTTTTCGCCCTGAGCGCGCTCCATGTGCCAGCTTTCGCTGAAGGCTTCGCCCTGGTCGAAGCGCGAGGTCTTCGACTGACCACGGAAGGTCAGGGTGGCGATGGTCTTGTCGGCGCGATCATCGACGCCTTCCAGCTGCACATCGAGGTTATCGATGTAGGTGGACTGGAAGCCATCACCCAGGTCAGCACGCTCGCGCTTGAGGAACTCGAGCAGTTGCGGGGTGACGAACTCGGCGATCTTGTCCATCTCGTTGGCATCCCAGTGCTGCTGCAGCGACTGGAAGTGGTTGCGCGCGGCGGCCAGGAAGCTTTGCTCGTTGAACCAGGCCGGGGCGTTGATCACCGGCGCGGCGGCGGCAGGTGCGGCGGCGCCACCGAAGATCGACGGTTGAGCCGGTTGCTGGGTGTGTGCTTCGCGCTGGAACGGCGCGTGGCCGGCAGGCGCAGCGTGAGCCTGTTGCTGGCGACGGCGGGCGGCGATGAAGCGGAACACCAGGAAGGCGATCAGGCCCATGATCAGGAAGTCCATGATCTGCATGCCCTGGAAGCCGTCACCCATGAACATGGAGGCCAGCAGGCCACCGGCGGCCAGGCCGGCAAGTGGGCCCAGCCAGCGCGAAGCACCGCTGGCGGCGGCCGGCGCGCGACCTGGAGCGGTCGGTGCGGCAGCAGGCGTGGTTGGCGTAGCCTGGCGAGTCTGGTGGATAGGCGCGGAGCCCGAGCTCTTGCCGCCGCCGAAGCGTTTGGCGTTGGCGTCCAGGCTCAGCGTCAGGCCGACGCACAGCGCCAGGGCGATGCTAAGAAAACGTTGCATAAGTGGGATATCCCCTGATTGTGGATTGCACGCGCGTCATGGTGCACACGATGGAGCAGACATGGCTAGCGCCATAATGTTTCCAGCTTTTGCCTGAATGGTTCTACGGAAAGAGGAAAACAGGTTGTAGGGCTTTTGCTTCGTGGTTGTAAGAGAAATCGTGCCATGTCAGTTCTGGCCTCATCGCGGGCCAGCCCGCTCCTACAGGGAAAGGGAAAATCCGTCCTGCGATGAGGCCAGTACGGCTTCAGATTGCCTCGAGCTTGGCATACCCCAGCATCAACCACTTGCTGCCCTCGGCGAAGTTCACCTGCACTCGCGCCTGCGCGCCGGAGCCTTCGAAGTTGAGGATTACACCCTCGCCAAACACCGAATGCTGCACGCGCTGGCCGAGGGAGAAGGCTGTCTGCGGAATGCTGGCATTGGCGAAGATGCTGCTCGATTGTGTCTGCGCACCGCCGAACGGGCGGCTCACCGAGTTGGAAAGGCGTACTTCCTGTACCAGCCCCGGCGGGATCTCTCGGACGAAGCGCGACACCTTGTTGTAGGTCTCGCTGCCATACAGGCGCCGGGTTTCGGCGTAGGTCATGTACAGCTGGCGCATGGCGCGGGTGATCCCCACATAGGCCAGGCGGCGCTCTTCGGCCAGACGACCGGGCTCCTCCAGGCTCATCTTGTGCGGGAACAGCCCTTCTTCCATGCCCACCAGGAACACGTAGGGGAATTCCAGGCCCTTGGCGCTGTGCAAGGTCATCAGCTGAATGCTGTCTTCGTGCTCGTCCGCCTGCGATTCACCGGCTTCCAGCGAAGCGTGGCCAAGAAACGCCGACAGCGGGGACAGCTCGGCGTCTTCTTCGCTGCTTTCGAAGTTACGCGCGGCGCTGACCAGTTCCTCAAGGTTTTCTACCCGCGCCTGGCCTTTTTCACCTTTCTCTTCCTGGTGATAGATGATCAGTCCGGACTGCTCGATAACGGTTTGAGTCATCAGGTGCAGTGGCATCTCAGCAGCTTTGGCGGCGAGGTTCTCGATCAGTTCGATGAACGCGCCCAGGGCGCTGGCAGCGCGACCCTTGAGGCCTTTGGCGGCGAGTAGTTGGCACATCGCCTCCCACATCGACAGTTGACTGTGGCGGGCGTGGTCGCGGATAGCCTCGACGGTTTTCTCGCCAATGCCACGTGGCGGTACGTTGATCACCCGTTCCAACGCTGCATCGTTACCACGGCCTTCGAGTAGGCGCAGGTAGGCCATCGCGTTCTTGATCTCGGCGCGCTCGAAGAAGCGCTGGCCGCCATAGATACGATACGGAATACGCTCGCGCAGCAACGCCTCTTCGAGCACCCGCGATTGGGCGTTGGAGCGATACAAGATGGCAATGTCGCTACGCGCGCTGCCTTGCTTGATCACGCTTTCGATCGACTCGACCACGTAGCGCGCTTCATCGTGTTCGTTGTAGGCGGCGTAAAGCGTCAGCGGCTCGCCTTCACCGACGTCGGTCCACAGCTCCTTGCCCAGGCGATCGCTGTTGTTGGCGATCAGGGCGTTGGCGGCCTTGAGGATGCCGCCGGTGGAGCGGTAGTTCTGCTCCAGGCGGATCATCTCGGCGTCGGGGAAGTCGTCGGTGTACTGATGGATGTTCTCGATCTTGGCGCCGCGCCAGCCATAGATCGACTGGTCGTCATCGCCCACCACCATCAGGCTGTCGCCGCCTTTGGCCAGCAGGCGCAACCAGGCGTACTGGACGGCGTTGGTATCCTGGAACTCGTCTACCAGCAGGTGGCGGAAGCGCCGCTGGTAGTGCTCAAGCAGACCTGGGTTGTCGCGCCACAAGTCCAGCGCGCGCAACAGCAGCTCGGAGAAGTCGATGACTCCGGCGCGCTCACAGGCCTGCTCGTAGGCCACATAGATGCTGCGCATGGTGCCCAGGAACAGGTCGCCACCCGGCTGGATATGCTGCGGGCGCAGGCCTTCATCCTTCTGCCCGTTGATGAACCACTGCGCTTGGCGGACTGGCCAGCGTTGTTCGTCCAGGCCCAGTTCACGGATCACCCGTTTGACCAGCCGTTGCTGATCATCGCTGTCGAGGATCTGGAAGTTCTGCGCCAGCCGCGCTTCCTGCCAGTGCGCCCGCAGCAGGCGGTGCGCCAGGCCGTGGAAGGTGCCCACCCACATGCCGGCGGGGTTGATCCCCATCAGCTGCTCGATCCGCTGGCGCATTTCGGCTGCGGCCTTGTTGGTGAAGGTCACCGACAGGATCGAGTGCGGCGAGGCCTGTTCGACCTGGATCAGCCAGGCGATACGGTGCACCAGCACGCGGGTTTTTCCGGAACCGGCGCCGGCAAGCACCAGTTGACGCCCCACCGAGGCTGCTACGGCCTGGCGTTGGGCATCGTTGAGAGAGTTCAGCAGGAGGGAGAGGTCATCTGTGCGCATCCGGCCATTCTAGGGCGGCGTCGGGGAACGGGCAAACCTCTACTGTATAAATATTCACCTGGCAGACTGGCCATTCATCGGGCTGACCGATACGTCAGTGTGCCTGGCATGACTTAGAGCAGTTTGGCCGCAAGCAGCGTTTGTGTATTCTCCCAGCACGTTTGCGGTCATCCCTAACAAGAACACAACAAGAACCAGCCCTATGACCCAGGATTGCACGACGATCGGCGCATCGTCGCAGACCAGGAGCGTGCGACGGCAATTTGCCACCCAGCTCTCCATCGAGCGCACCCGCCTGCTCTACCAAGGCTCGCTGCTGCCAACATTGTTCATGCTGCTCAACGGCTTGCTCTGCGCCTGGCTGTTGTGGAGCCCTGGGCGCTATCTGCTGGTTGCCGTATGGCTGGTCTGGCTGTTGGCGCTGGTGGCCCTGCGGGTGATCCAGGTCGCCGCGTTCGACAGGGCCTCGGCTGAGCGCCAAGCTAGCCCTAACTGGTGGCGCATGTTCCTGGCAGGCTCTGCCTTCAGTGGCCTGACCCTGGCCTGCGCCGCAATCGCTTGGGTGCCTGTGGACAATTTCGCCGAACAGGCGTGGATCTTCGGTTTGCTGGGGATGGCGGCGTTGTCGGCCAGCGTCGCCTATGCCGTCAGCCTGCCGGCGTTTCTCAGTTTTGCCTTGCCCTGTCTGCTGCCGCCGATTGCCTACTTGTTCTATTTCGAGGCCGGTCACCAGCGTGGCTGGGGCTGGCTTGGCCTGATCTTGCTGGCAGCGCTGATGGTGGTGGCCTGGCAGGTCAACCGGTTGATCGACCGCAGCCTGGTGCGACGTTTCCAGAACCAGGCGCTGAGCGAGGACCTGCAGCGTATCTATGCGCAAAAAGCCCTCGAAGAGCAGCAGCGCCTCGCCTCGACGGTGTTCGAGGCGTGCAATGAAGGCATCGTTATCCTCAACGCCGAATTCTCACTGCTAGCGGTCAACCAGGCGTTTTGCCAGATGACCGGCTACGCGCGTGCCGAACTGCTGGCGCGTGACCTGCTCGAGCTGCCTTGTAGCAGCGATGTGCGTCGTCACAACCTGGCCATCGATCAAGCCCTGCGCCAACACGGCCACTGGCAGGGCGAACTGGTGGAGGCCCGCAAGAATGGTGAGCTGTACCCACAATGGTTGCAGCTCACTGGGGTGCGCGATGCCCACGGCAATCTGAGCAATGTGGTCGGCTTCTTCACCGATCTGTCGGCGCGGCGAGCATCGGAAGAGCGTCTGCGTTACTTGGCCCACTATGACGAATTGAGCGGTCTGGCCAACCGCGCGCTATTTCGCCTGCGTTTGCATGAGGCCTGCCAACGGGTGCGGGTCAATGGCCGTAGCCTGGCGTTGCTGCACATCGACCTGGATCGCTTCAAGCTGCTCAACGAAAGCCTCGGTCATGAACTGGCCGACCAACTGATCAAGAAAATCGCCCAGCGCATCGCCAATGCCGTGCCGGAGGCCGATACCGTGGCGCGGCTGTCTGGTGACGAATTCGCCGTATTGTTCGATGGCTACAGCAACCTTTCCAGCCTGGTGCGGGTGACTACCCGCCTGTTGGACAAACTGCGTGTACCGCAGCGCCTGGATGGCCACGAGGTGGTCATCAGCGCCTCGGTAGGCATCAGTGTGCTGGCCGATGCCAGCTTCGATGGCAATACCCTGATCAGCCAGGCCGACATGGCCAAGCAGCATGCCAAGCATCTGGGCGGGGATAACTTCCAGTTCTATACCGAAAGCCTGCGCGCCAGTACCGTCGAACGCCTGCAGTTGGAGAACCAACTGCGCAAGGCCATCGATGAAGGCCAACTGCTGGTTTATTACCAGCCCAAGTTGTGCCTGCGCACTGGCCGCCTGCACGCGGCCGAAGCCCTGGTGCGCTGGCAGCATCCGCAGTGGGGCATGGTCCCGCCAGGCGAATTCATTGGTCTAGCCGAGGAGACCGGCTTGATCGCACCCATGGGCGAATTCGTCCTGCGCCAAGCCTGCTGGCAAGCCTGTGAGTGGTTGCGCGAAGGGTTGCAGATTCGTGTGTCGGTGAACCTGTCGGTCTATCAGCTGCGTCAAGGCAAGCTAGTCAGCCTGGTGCGCCGGGTGCTGGAGGAAACCGGGCTGGCGCCCCATCTGCTGGAGTTGGAACTGACCGAGAGCCAATTGCTCGACAGCGTCGAGCACATCATCGCCACCTTCGAGCAACTGCATGAGCTGGGGGTGAAGTTGGCCATCGATGATTTCGGCACCGGCTACTCGTCACTGAGCTACCTCAAGCGCTTCCCGGTGGACTACGTGAAGATCGACCAGGCGTTCATCCGCGGGCTGCACGAGGGCAGTCAGGATGCCGCCATCACCCGCGCGATCATTGTCATGGCCCAGAGCCTGGGGTTGGGGGTAGTGGCCGAGGGGGTGGAAACCCAGGAGCAACTGAACTTCCTACGCGAGCAAGGCTGCGACGAAGCGCAGGGCTATCTGATCAGTCGGCCTATCGACGCCTGTGCGTTCAAGGCCTTGCTGACCCGCTCGCCGGTGATTGTGGAGTAATGGCTCAGCTGTGCCAGGTTCTACCCTGGCGAGTGAGCAGGGTATTGGCTTGCTCAGGGCCATTGCTGCCCGCGTGATAGGGGCGCGGTGCCTGGAAGTGTTCTTCCCAACCCTTGAGCATCGGGTCGATCCAGGCCCAAGCCGCCTCGACCTCGTCGCGGCGCATGAACAAGGTCGAGTCGCCGTCGAGCACATCCAGCAGCAGCCGCTCGTAGGCTTCCCAACGGCGGGTCTGGCCGAATACCTGGGCCAGGTTCAGGTCAAGTTCTACCGGTTCCAGGCGCATGCCCTTGCCTGGGCTTTTGGTCATCATGCGCAGGCTGATGCGCTCGTCGGGTTGCAGTTGGATAAGCAGTTGGTTGACCTGGCCGCCGCTGAACAGCTCATGCGGCACCGGCTTGAACTGGATGACGATCTGCGAGGTGCGGCGTGCCATGCGTTTGCCGGTGCGCAGGTAGAACGGCACGCCGGCCCAGCGCCAGTTGTCGATCTGCGCCTGGACGGCAACGAAGGTCTCGGTGTCGCTGTCATTGTCGACGTCTTTTTCGAAGTAGTAGGCCGGCACTTCCTGGCCACCGATCCGCCCGGCACTGTATTGGCCGCGTACGGTCTTGTCCTGCACATCCTGGCCGGTGATCGGCTTGAGCGCTCGCAAAATCTTCACCTTCTCGTCGCGCACCGCTTCGGCGTCGAACTGTGCCGGGGGCTCCATCGCCACCAGGCACAGCAACTGCAGCAGGTGGTTTTGCAGCATGTCGCGGGTGGCGCCAGCGCGGTCGTAGTAGCCGCCGCGATTCTCCACCCCCAGGGTTTCACAGACGCTGATCTGCACGTGGTCGACCTGGCCATTGCGCCACACCGGCTCCAGCAGGGCATTGGCAAAGCGCAGCGCCATCAGGTTCTGTACGGTTTCCTTGCCCAGGTAGTGGTCGATACGAAACACCTGCGATTCATCGAACACCGCGCCGATCGCTTCGTTGATCGCGGTGGCCGACTCCAGCGAATGGCCGATGGGCTTTTCCAGCACGATACGGGCTTCGTGATCGGCCAGCCCGGCGATGCGCAGGTGGTTGGCAATGGCTACGAACAGGTTGGGCGCGGTCGCCAGGTAGTAGATCCGCGCCAGTCCTCCCGGCTCGCCGAGATAGCGCGCCAGACGGCCGAAGTCGGCGCTTTGCGAGGCGTCCATGGGGAAGTAGTCGAGCCTGGCGCTGAAGCGCCACCAGACGTCTTCTTCGAAATCGTGGCGGGCGATCTGTGCCCGGCAATGGCGCTCGGCGAGTTTCAGGTAGTCGTCACGGCTCAGGTTGCGCCGGGCCAGGGAGATGATCCGCACCGCATTGTGCAGACGTGCCTCGCGATACAGGTGGTAGAGCGCCGGCAGCAATTTGTGCAGGGCCAGGTCGCCCGTGCCGCCGAAGACCAGAATGTCGCAAGGAATAGTCAAGCCACCACTCTCCACGTTCGTTTAACTGGGCGGGTCGCCGGTCATGTAGTATAACTACAAGAAAGCTACATCCCGGCCAGCCGATCATAACCGAGTCCAGCCCGTGAATCTGTTGCAACATATCGCCCAATCGCGCCATCTGCTGCGCAAATCGGAACTGAAAGTGGCTGACCATGTGCTACTTGATCCGGCTGCCGTCATGCACAGTTCCATGGCGGATCTGGCGCATAACGTCGGTATCAGCGAGCCGACCATCGTGCGTTTCTGCCGGGCGATTGGCTGCTCTGGGTTTCAGGACCTCAAGCTCAAGCTGGCGCAAAGCCTGGCCGCTGGCGCCAGCTTCGGCCAATTCGCGATCCATGAAGACGACTCGGTCGCCGACTACAGCCTGAAGATCTTCGACACCACCCTGCACACCTTGATGGAAGTGCGCGAGCATCTCGATCCGCACGCGCTGCAGCAGGCGGTAACGGCCATGGCCCATGCCCAGCGCGTGGAGTTCTATGGTTTTGGCGCGTCGGGTGCGGTGGCTGCCGATGCCCAGCACAAGTTCTTCCGCCTGCTGCTCAGCGCGGCGGCCTATTCCGACCCGCACATGCAAGCGATGTCGGCGGTGACCTTGAAGCCTGGCGATGTGGCGGTGTGTATCTCTCAGTCGGGGCGTTCCAAGGATCTGTTGATCACGGCCAACCTGGTGCGTGAGAGCGGCGCAAACCTGATTACCCTGTGCCCGAGCCAGACGCCGTTGGCCGAGTTGTCCACGGTCAATCTGGCGATCGATGTGCATGAAGACACCGAGATCTACACCCCGCTGACTTCGCGCATCGCTCACCTGGTGGTCATCGACGTGCTGGCCATGGGCGTGGCCATGGCGCGTGGGCCGAGCCTGGTCAATCACCTCAAGAGCGTCAAGCGCAGCTTGCGCAGCCTGAGGTTGTCGCCCAAGTCGATCAAGGCCATGGACGATTGATTCAGGGTGCCGGTGGCGGTTTCATCGCGGGGCAAGCCCGCTCCCAGGTGAGAGCGGCACTGACACTGCAAATTTCATCGATCTGTCACCCTTCGGCAGCGAAATCGTAAAATCTTCGAGCCAGTCTGAAACTCCCGCACTCGATCAGGGAGACAGGCAATGGCTCGTGACTTCGATGGCTCGTACCAACCCAACGCCAAGGCTCGCAAGCAAGCTGAGAAAGATCAGCGCCGGATGGAGTTTCGCCGCGCGATCGAAAGCTACTCCGAGCAACGTCAATTGCTGCGCGAAATCGCCGATTATCCCGAACTGAGGGAGATCACCGTGTGGCAGGTATCGGCGGCAGCTTCCCCGAAAAACGCTCCACAAGCGCGCTGATCATCGCACGTTCGCTGCGAATGAACGCCAGAAATGCCAAGGCCACCGGCGACTGCCGCTTGGCCTTGGACTGCACCACGCACCAGCTGCGGTACAGCGGCAGTTCCTCGACCGGCAACTCCTTGAGCACTCCGGTGGCCAATTCCATGTTCACCGCGTGGCGGGTCAGCAGGGCAACTCCCAAGCCTGCGATCACGCATTCGCGCTGGGCATCGGCGGAGGCCACTTCGAGGGTCTGGGTGAAGTGCACGCGCTTGTCCTTGAAGTACTCCTCGCAGGCCTTGCGCGTACCCGAACCCTGTTCACGGATCAGCAGGGTATGAGGTTCCAGGTCCTGCAGGCGCAGCTGTTCAAGTTTGCACAGCGGATGATCCGGCGGCGCCACGGCAATGATCGGATTGTTCAGGAATGGCAAGAACTCCAGACCCATATCCTGCGGCACCATGGACATGATGATCAGGTCGTCGCGGTTATCCGAAAGGCGCCGAATGGCCTGGGCGCGGTTGACCACCGTCAGGGTCAGGTTGACCTCCGGGTGACGCTGCTTGAAGGCGGCGAACAGGTGTGGCACGAAGTACTTGGCGCTGGACTCGATCGCCAGCTTCAGCTGCCCTTGCAGTGAACCCTGCATGTCCGACAGCTGCATATCGAGGTTTTCCAACCGCCCGAAGATATCCCGGCTGGCGCGCTGCAAGGCCTCGGCCGCTTCGGTGAGGTAGAGTTTCTTGCCGACATACTCGAACAGTGGCTGACCCACCAGCTCTTCAAGCTGGCGGATCTGTAGACTAACGGCGGGTTGCGTCAGCGCCATCTCCTCGGCGGCCCGGCTGTAAGAACGCAAATCGCACACCTCATTGAAGATCTGCAATTGACGCAATGTCATACGCATCAATGACTTACGCATTTTTATCCGGGCTCCGGCAAAACCTTGTTACGTGACTATAAGCTTTTGCTAATGCTGCCCCTAATAAATATTGATTTTTGTTTATCGTCCTTCAGCGCTAGGGTGAATATGCGACTGGCCAACTGCATCTGGTCACGCGCCGACCGGTAGAACCGGATCGTATGTTCCATCGGCTTTGGGAAGACTCCAGTGATAAAAAAAATCCTGATCGCCAACCGGGGTGAAATCGCAGTTCGGATCGTGCGTGCCTGCGCTGAAATGGGCATTCGCTCGGTGGCGATCTTTTCCGACGCCGACCGGCATGCCTTGCACGTCAAGCGCGCCGACGAGGCCTACAGCATTGGTGCCGAGCCACTGGCCGGCTATTTGAACCCGCGCAAGCTGGTCAACCTGGCTGTGGAAACCGGCTGTGATGCCTTGCATCCTGGCTACGGTTTCCTTTCGGAAAACGCCGAACTGGCAGAAATCTGCGCCGAGCGCGGGATCAAGTTCATCGGCCCGTCCGCCGACGTCATTCGCCGCATGGGCGACAAGACCGAAGCGCGCCGCACCATGATCCAGGCCGGGGTGCCCGTGACCCCAGGTACCGAAGGCAACGTGGCGGATATCCACGAAGCCTTGAGCGAAGGCGAGCGCATTGGTTACCCGGTCATGCTCAAGGCCACCTCCGGTGGTGGCGGCCGTGGTATTCGTCGCTGCAACAGCCGTGAGGAGCTCGAGCAAGCCTTCCCCCGGGTGATCTCCGAAGCGACCAAGGCGTTCGGTTCGGCCGAAGTGTTCCTGGAAAAGTGCATCGTCAATCCCAAGCACATCGAGGCGCAGATCCTGGGTGACAGCTTTGGCAATGTGGTGCACCTGTTCGAGCGCGATTGCTCGATCCAGCGCCGCAACCAGAAGCTCATCGAGATCGCCCCAAGCCCACAGCTGACTCCAGAGCAGCGCGCCTACATCGGCGACCTGGCGGTACGTGCGGCCAAGGCGGTGGACTACGAGAACGCCGGTACCGTGGAGTTCCTGCTCGCCGATGGCGAGGTGTACTTCATGGAGATGAACACCCGGGTTCAGGTGGAGCACACCATCACTGAAGAAATCACCGGCATCGACGTGGTCCGTGAGCAGATTCGCATCGCCTCCGGCCTGCCACTGTCGGTCAAGCAGGAAGACATCCAGCATCGCGGCTATGCATTGCAGTTCCGCATCAATGCCGAAGACCCGAAAAACAACTTCCTCCCCAGCTTCGGCAAGATCACCCGTTACTACGCACCGGGCGGCCCAGGCGTGCGTACCGACACGGCGATCTATACCGGCTACACCATTCCGCCGTTCTACGACTCGATGTGCCTGAAACTGGTGGTCTGGGCGTTGACCTGGGAAGAGGCCATGGACCGCGGCCTGCGGGCCCTGGACGACATGCGCGTACAGGGGGTCAAGACCACCGCCGCGTACTACCAGGAAATTCTGCGTAATCCGGAATTCCGTAGCGGCCAGTTCAATACCAGCTTCGTTGAAAGCCACCCAGAACTGACCAACTACTCGATCAAGCGCAAACCCGAAGAGCTGGCCCTGGCCATCGCCGCCGCCATCGCCGCCCACGCAGGCCTGTGAGGAACCCCATAATGTCCAAGAAAATTCACGTAACCGACACGATCCTGCGCGACGCCCACCAGTCCCTGCTGGCCACCCGCATGCGCACCGAAGACATGCTGCCGATCTGCGAAAAGCTCGACAAGGTCGGCTACTGGTCGCTGGAAGTGTGGGGCGGCGCCACCTTCGACGCCTGCGTGCGCTTCCTCAAGGAAGACCCGTGGGAGCGCCTGCGCAAACTGCGTGCGGCACTGCCCAACACCCGCCTGCAGATGCTCCTGCGCGGGCAGAACCTGCTCGGCTATCGCCACTACAGCGATGATGTGGTCAAAGCCTTCGTGGCCAAGGCGGCGGTCAACGGCATCGACGTATTCCGCATCTTCGATGCGATGAACGACGTGCGTAACCTGCGCGTGGCCATCGAAGCGGTCAAGGCTGCCGGCAAGCACGCCCAGGGCACCATCGCCTACACCACCAGCCCGGTGCACACCATCGATGCCTTCGTTGCCCAGGCCAAGCAGATGGAAGCCATGGGTTGCGACTCGGTGGCAATCAAGGACATGGCCGGCCTGCTGACCCCATACGCCACCGGCGAGCTGGTCAAGGCGCTGAAGGCCGAGCAGTCGCTGCCGGTGTTCATCCACTCGCACGACACCGCCGGCCTGGCAGCCATGTGCCAGCTCAAGGCGGTAGAAAACGGCGCCGACCACATCGACACCGCCATCTCCAGCTTCGCCTGGGGCACCAGCCACCCAGGCACCGAGTCGATGGTCGCCGCGCTAAAGGGCAGCGAGTTCGATACCGGTCTGGATCTGGAACTGCTGCAGGAAATCGGCCTGTACTTCTACGCGGTGCGTAAGAAGTACCACCAGTTCGAGAGCGAATTCACTGCGGTGGACACTCGCGTGCAGGTCAACCAGGTGCCTGGTGGGATGATTTCCAACCTGGCCAACCAGCTCAAGGAGCAGGGCGCCCTCAACCGCATGAACGAAGTGCTGGCGGAAATCCCACGGGTGCGTGAAGACCTCGGCTTCCCGCCGCTGGTCACCCCGACTTCGCAGATCGTCGGTACCCAGGCGTTCTTCAACGTGCTGGCCGGCGAGCGCTACAAGACCATCACCAACGAGGTGAAGCTGTACCTGCAAGGCGGTTACGGCAAAGCGCCAGGCGTGGTCAACGAGCAGCTGCGCCGTCAGGCGATCGGCAGCGAAGAGGTGATCGACGTCCGCCCAGCCGATCTGCTCAAACCAGAAATGACCAAGCTGCGTGCCGACATCGGTGCCCTGGCCCATAGCGAAGAGGACGTACTGACCTTCGCCATGTTCCCGGACATTGGCCGCAAGTTCCTCGAAGAGCGTGAAGCCGGCAGCCTCAAGCCTGAAGAGCTGCTGCCAATCCCTGAAGCGGGCGCTGCTGCGTCGGTGGGCGGCGAGGGCGTACCGACCGAGTTCGTCATCGACGTACACGGCGAGACCTACCGCGTCGACATCACTGGTGTCGGCGTCAAGGCCGAAGGCAAGCGGCACTTCTATCTGTCGATCGATGGCATGCCGGAAGAAGTGGTGTTCGAACCGCTCAACGACTTCGTTGGCGGTGGCGGCAGCAAGCGCAAGCAGGCCAGTGGTCCGGGCCACGTCAGCACCACCATGCCAGGCAACATCGTCGATGTGCTGGTCAAGGAAGGTGATGTGGTCAAGGCGGGTCAGGCGGTACTGATCACCGAAGCGATGAAGATGGAGACCGAAGTGCAAGCGGCCATCGCAGGCAAAGTCGTCGCCATTCATGTGGCTAAAGGTGACCGGGTAACCCCGGGCGAGATCCTGATCGAGATCGAAGGCTGAGCCCAGCCTTCATCTACAAGCGGTTAACCTCATTGGGGAGCGATAGCTCCCCTTTTTTTGTGTGCTTGACCGCTATCGCGGGCAAGCCTACCCGCGATAGCGGTGGTACTGACAACGCCTCACTTCACCTGTGCACGACACGCTTGCAGTGATTCCACCTGCCCCTGGGCCGATTGGTTGTCCTCGCTCAACCACCGTTCAAACCCCGCCGCCACCGCCGGCCACTCTTGATCGGTAATCGAATACCAGGCCGTATCGCGGTTCTGCCCCTTGATCACCATGTGATTGCGGAACACCCCCTCGTAGGTAAAGCCAAAGCGCTCTGCTGCCCGCTTGGAACGGGCGTTGGCGTTGTTGCACTTCCACTCCAGGCGACGATTGCCCAACTCAAAACCCAGCTTGCCCAGCAAATACACCGCTTCAGTACCCTTCGGTGTGCGCTGCATGGCTGCACCAAAGGCGATGTGGCCGATCTCGATGCGGCCATGCTCGGGCACGATCGACATCAGGCTGAGAATCCCCTGTACCTGGCCGTTGGTGCGGTCGATGACGCTATAGAACAGCGGGTCGCGGCTGGCCGCGTTGCCCTCCAGCCAACGATCGAAGGCGGCGCGCTCGGCAAATGGACCGTATGGCAGGTAGTTCCATAGCACCGGGTCAGACTCGGGGCCTTGCAGCACTTCCCACAGGTCTTCGCCATGGCGTGTCGGATCAAGCTTTTCCAGGCGAATGAACCGCCCCTCGATGGGCTCGGCCTGAGGAACGATAGCGGGCTTCCATTGCGACAGCTGACTCATATGTGGCTCCTGTCTTACAGCGCTTTGCGAAATTGGATGAAGCCCGGACGTTCCGCGACCTGCTCGTAGAGGCTGATGGCGGTAGCGTTGGTCTCGTGAGTCAGCCAGTGCACCTTGATGCAGCCAGCGGCCTTGGCTGTGCCATAGACCTGTTCGATCAACTGGCGGCCAACACCCAGGCCACGCTGATCTGCGTCTACGTACAGATCCTGCAGGTAGCAGGAATTTTCGATGCTCCAGTTGGAACGATGATAGATCCAGTTGACCATGCCCACCGCCTTGCCATCGACCCAGGCCAGCGCTGAATGGGTGGGCTCCTGCGGGTCGAGCAGGCGTTGCCAGGTTACTGCGCTGACCTCGGCGGGCAGCTCGGTCTGGTAGAAGCGCAGATAGGCTTGCCACAGAGGCAGCCAGGCAGCGTGGTCGTTGGCGTTGACCGGGCGGATGGTGACGGTGGGCATGGGGCTATTCCTTCAGAGTGGGCGCATGTGCGCGGCAAGTTGTTGGTCCTGATGATCGGCGCTGCTGGCCAAGCCTTCGCGCACGCCTGCGATGTCCTCGGCCGAGCGGTTCTGACTGAGTTTGCGCGCACCTTGCAGGCGGGTGATGGGCAAGCGGAAACCGACAATCGCGCGCAGCATGCCGTCGATGTAGTCACTGGGCGCGTCACTGACACTCCACGGCTCGCTGCGCCCTTGCTCATGCAGGTCGCTCAGGCGGCTGACGATGTCCAGCAGGCCGGCTGCATCGTGGATCACTTGAACACAGCCGTAGGCATGCACGGCCAGGTAGTTCCAGGTGGGGACCACCTTGTGCTGCTCGGCCTTGCTTGGGTAGAAACTCGGGCTGACGTAGGCGTCGGGGCCGGCGAACACCACTAGCGCTTCGCCGCCTTGCTCCAGCGCCTGCCATTGCTTGTTGGCTTTGGCCAAGTGGCCGTAGACGGTGCCGAACTCGCCTTCGCCTGTGTCGATCAGCACCGGCAGGTGGCTGGCGAGCAAGCCTTGCTCGCCATGCGTCACCAGCACGGCCAGGCGGGTTTCCAGCATCTGCTGGTGCAGGCGCCCAAGGTCGTGCTCCTGATGGGGTTTGCTGTTGTACATGGCAGGTTCCTTGTCGAATGGCTTCATCCTAGGCAGGCTATTGGTCTAGGTTAAGAGCCATTCAAGACAGATTTGATAGGTCCAATCCCATGAGCGATCACCCCATCGTGTTGCCCTTCGACCCGGCTGGGATCGTCCTCGACCAACGTCGCGGCCTGAGCCAGCAGCTCTACCAGGCTTTGCGCGCGCGGGTGCTGGATGGGCGCCTGAGCAGCGGCACACGGCTGCCGGCCACCCGCGATCTGGCCAGTATGTTGGCGCTTTCGCGCAACAGCGTAGTGCGCGCCTACGACCAGTTGTATGCCGAGGGGTACATCGAAAGCCGGGTAGGGGATGGCACCTATGTAAGCCAGCTGCCAAAACTATCCACACAACTGTCCACAGGGTTATCCCGTAGGTTATCAACAGGGTTATCCACATTTTCTGTGTCTGATACTGTGGATTTGTCCAGCAGTGACCGCTCCAGCGAGCCTCTTGAGCGTCTGAAAAATCATCATTTGCCTGCGCCCAGAAGCGGTCCACCGCGGGCGTTTCGGGTGGGTATTCCTGCCTTCGATCTATTCCCATTCGACGTGTGGGCCAAGCTGCAAGCGGGTTTCTGGCGAAATCCAGAGCCTGCGCAGCTAGGCTATGGCGACCCGGCAGGAGAGCCTCAGCTGCGTGAACTGATTGCCGCCTACCTGCGCCGCTCCAGGGGCATGTCGTGCAGCGCTGGACAAATTGTGATCACCAGTGGCGCACAGGAGGCAATCAGCCTTTGTGCACAGCTGCTATTGCAGCCTGGCGAGGCAGTGGCTGTGGAAAACCCAGGGTATCGCGCCGCTGGGCACGCCTTTGCCATCGCCGGTGGGCGAGTGCGTGGGGTACCAGTGGATGACGAGGGGCTCGATTGCGCCAAGCTCGCACAATTGGCTGATTGTCGTTTGGCCTATGTAACGCCGGCCCATCAGTACCCCACAGGGGTGACCATGAGCCTGGCCCGGCGTTTGTCGCTGCTGGCCTGGGCCGAGCGCCAGGATGGCTGGATCATCGAGGACGACTACGACGGTGAGTACCGCTACAGCGGCGCGCCGCTGGCGCCGTTGGCGGCACTCGATCGGCAGGGGCGGGTGCTGTACGTCGGCACCTTCGGCAAGATTGCCTTTCCCGCGCTGCGCTTGGGTTACCTGGTGTTGCCGCAGCGTTTGGTCGAGGCGTTCAGTCAGGCCCGCGCCTTGGCGGTGCGGCATTCGGAAGTGGGTACCCAGTGTGTGATGGCCCAGTTCATGGCCCAGGGACATTTTCTGCGGCATATCCGTCGCATGCGCCGGGCGGCGTTGAGCCGGCGCAATGTGCTCAAGGCCGGGTGGCCGGAGGGGGTTGCCGGCTTGGGGGCGATGCCGGAGGTGTCGGCGGGGCTGCATGTGAAAGTGGCTGTGGATAACCTTGCCCGCGAGCGTGAATTGGTCGCACAGGCCGAGGCGGTAGGGGTGGAGGTGAATCCGCTGAGTAGTTATTGGTTGGAGGACAGCGAGGTGCCTGTGGATAAGCGCGCGGGGCTGGTGCTGGGGTTTGCGGCGGTGCCGCAGGCGCAGATTGCCGATGCGTTGATGCGCTTGCGTAAGGTGTGGAGGTAGCTGGGGCCGCGTTGCGGCCCATCGCAGGCTGCGCCAGCTCCCACGAGCGCTCTAGGGATCGTTGCGTGGGAGCGGGCTTGCCCCGCGATGGGCTGCGTCGCAGCCCCAAGATCTCCAATCAGGTCCCGGACTTGATTCGCGTCCAAGCCCGAGTCCGCGCCCGTTCGGCATCCCGTGGCAGCGGCTTGAGCGTGTACAGCTTGGCCATCGCTTCCTCGGTCGGATACAGATTCGGGTTGTTCCGAATCGCTGGGCTGACCTTCTGCGTCGCATCTTTGTTCGGATTCGGATACCCGACAAAGTCACTGATCGGGGCAATTACCTCAGGCCGCAGCAGGTAGTTGATGAACACATGCGCATCCTCAGGATTGGCCGCGCCTTTCGGAATCGCCAGCATATCGAACCAGATCGGCGCACCTTCCTTGGGCAGGCGCATATCCACCACCACGCCATTCTTGGCATCGCGCGCGCGGTTGGCGGCTTGGGAGAAACTGCCGGAGTAGCCTACGGCCACACAGATATCGCCATTGGCGATGTCCGCCATGTACTTGGAGGAGTGGAAGTAGGTGATGTGCGGGCGAATCTTCAGCAACAGTGCTTCGGCTTTCTTGTAGTCATCCGGCTTGCCGCTATTAGGGTCCAGGCCCAGGTACTTCAACGCCAGTGGCAGGATCTCGGACGGCGAATCGAGCAGGGCCACACCACACTGCTTGAGCTTGGCGATGTTCTCTTCCTTGAAGATCAGGTCCCAGCTGTCCACCGGGGCATCGGCGCCGAGCACGGCCTTGACCTTGTCTGGGTTGAAGCCGATCAGCACGGTGCCGTACATGTAGGGCACGGCGAACTTGTTACCGGGGTCGTTGGCTTCGATCAGCTTCATCAGTGCCGGGTCCAGGTGCTGCCAGTTCGGCAGTTTGCTGCGCTCCAGCGGCTGGAACACGCCAGCCTCGATCTGCTTGGCCAGGAACACGTTGGACGGCACCACCACGTCATACCCGGAGTTGCCGGTGAGCAGCTTGGCTTCCAGCGCCTCGTTGGTGTCGAAGATGTCGTAGACCAGCTTGACCTGGCTGTCCTTCTGGAAGTCGGTCAGGGTCTGCGGGGTGATGTAGTCGAACCAGTTGTAGACGCGCAGGGTGCGCTGTTCGGCATGGGCTTGCAGGGCGCCAGCGGCAAGGCCGGCGACCAGCAAGGGGGCAAACAGTCGCTTGAGTCGTTTCATGGCCTGGCTCCTGGTTGGGCGCGCTGGAAGCCCTCCAGCACATTGACCGCGTTGATGCCGATTTCCTCAACAGCGTAGCCACCTTCCATCACGAACAAGGTCGGCTTGCCGAGGCGTGCGATGCGCTCGCCCATTTGCAGGTAGTCGGGGCTGTCGAGTTTGAACTGCGAGATCGGGTCATCCTTGAAGGTGTCCACGCCCAGGGATATCACCAGCACGTCCGCTGCATAGGCATCGATGCGCTGGCAGGCGTCTTCCAGGGCCTGGCTCCAGGCCGCCCAGTCGCTACCGGCGGGCAATGGATAATTGATGTTGCAGCCTTCGCCAGCGCCCTCGCCGGTCTCGTCGGCATAGCCGAGGAAGAACGGGAACTCATCGACCGGATCGCCGTGGATCGAGGCGAAGAACACATCGTTGCGGCTGTAGAAGATGTCCTGGGTGCCGTTACCGTGGTGGTAGTCGACGTCGAGGATCGCCACCTTGCTGTGGCCCTGGTCGAGAAACGCTTGGGCGGCGATGGCGGCGTTGTTCAGGTAGCAGTAGCCGCCCATGACTTCGCCAGCGGCGTGGTGCCCGGGTGGTCGGCACAGGGCGAACGCCGAATGGGCGCCTTGCTGGATGGCTGCCTGGGCAGTCAGCGCGACTTGCGCGGCGCTGTAGGCTGCTTGCCAGGTGCCAGCGGTGATCGGCGCGCCGGCATCGAAGCTGTAGTAGCCCAGCTCGCCGTGCAGCCCGGTGGGTTTGACCTGGCGCAGGGTGCGTGCCGGCCAGGTGAACGGCAGCAAGTCGCCGTCATGGCCCAGTGCGGCCCAGCGCGCCCAGGCGCCTTCGAAGAAGTTCAGGTAGTCGGCGCTGTGGATCCGCTGCAGCGGTGAACGGCCGAAATCGGTCGGGCCTTGGACTGGGCCCAGGTTGCGCTTGTTGACTTGATCAAGGACATGATCGGCGCGCGAGGGCATCTCGAAGCAAGGCATCAGCTTGCCATCGATCAGCTCGCAACGGCCGTGGTGCAGGCGGTGATCATCGGAATAGATCGTCAGCATTTGTTGTTCTCCGAAGGTTACTGGCGTTGGTCCATTGTCAGTGGCTGGCCGGTGGTGGAGAACGATGGTGGTGGCCAAAAGGGGATCGATGTGGCCAGGTTCGATGGCCGTTGTCGTTTGTGCTTTCGCTATCGCGGGGCAAGCCCGCTCCCACGTGAATTCCACACGAGCATTCCTCACGTGAATTCCACATGAGGATTTCCAACGAGGATTCAACGCGTGAACGCTACTGCGTGGGAGCGGGCTTGCCCCGCGATGGAGGCGCTGCCGATCAGCCGCGAAAATGACTAGGCGCCACGCCGCTCCAGCGCTGGAAGGCATGGCGGAAACTGGCGGTCTCGCTGAAGCCCAAGGTCTCGGCAATCCGATAGATCGGCATTTGGTCCTCGGCCAGCAGCTGCTTGGCTCGCTCGAAGCGCAGCTCATCCAGCAGCTGTTGATAACTACTGCCCAGCGCTTGCAGATGGCGGCGCAGGGTGCGCGACGAGCAGTTCATCTGTCGCGCCAAACCTTCCAGCCCAGGCGCTGCGTCCAACTGCTGGATCAGCAGCTGGCGAATCCGCCCCAGCCAGGCCTGGCGCCCGGTGAACTCAAGGTTCAACTGCCGGCAGCGCTCGCTCATGGCCTTGTGGGTCACCGGATCGGCCAACGGCAGCGGCATGTCCAACCAGCGCCGTTCGAAGGCAAAGGCGTTGTCGCCGGCGGCAAACCCCAACGGGCAGGGGAATGCACCGCTATAAAGCGCGTGATAGCTGGGCTGGGCATGTTCGAAGCGTGCTGCCAGCAACGGCAGCGGGCGGCCGAGCAGGTCGTCGCAGATGGTTTTCAGCGACACCAGGCAGAACTCGGCATTGAAGGTCGCCAGCGCTGGGCTGTCGCGGTAATCGCTGGCGCTGAACCAGATCCGCTGGCCATCGTCGATCAGGCGAAGCTCGAAAACTGTTCCCAGCAGTGCCGGATAGCGCAGGGCCAGGCGCAGGGCGTCACCCAAAGTGGCACTGGAGAGCAAGGCGTAACCAAGCATGCCGTAGCACGACACATGCATGCGCCGGCCGAGCTCCAGGCCGATCTCCTCGCGCCGGGCCACGGCGTTGGCGCACACCTGCAATTCTTGCTGGGTGGTGATGCGCGCATCGGCATGGCCCAGGTCCGCTGGGCCAATGCCGCTGCCGGCTAGCAGGCTCGACGCATCGCAGCCGCTCTCTTGGAAAACCTTGAGAATCAGCGAAACGGCGTTGAGGGTGGTCAGGTGGCTGTGCAGCATGCTCGGCAATCCCGTGGGTTGGGAGGCATTATGGAGCAAGTTGTGTGCCGGGCGTCTGTTCAGGGCCGGGATAAAAAAAGGGCCCTGAGCGTGCGCTCGGGCCCTTGAAAGGTCGAGAGGTGTCTAGTCCCTCAAACCTGGTGAGACAGGTTGCAGTCGTCGGTTACGCCTTCAGCGGCACCAGACGTGGAGCGATCATGTTTTCCGGACGCAGGATGTCGTTGAGCATCGCTTCGTCCAGCAGCTTCTCTTCGCGCACCAGTTCCAGTACGCCGCGGCCGGTTTCCAGGGCAACGCGGGCGATACGGGTGGCGTTTTCGTAGCCGATGTACGGGTTCAGGGCGGTGACCAGGCCGATCGAGTGCTCGACCAGTTCACGGCAGCGCTGTTCGTTGGCAGTGATGCCGACGATGCAGTGCTCGCGCAGCATGTCCATGGCGCGTTGCAGCAGGCGGATCGAGTCGAAGATCTTGTAGGCGATCAGCGGCTCCATCACGTTCAGCTGCA